>CBDUDB010000070.1:0-12590 GCA_965365795.1 uncultured bacterium
CACCCCCTTTTTTCGATCTTTCGGAAATCACCCTCCTGGCTCAATAGAATCAGGTATTCCCTAAGATCCACAAGTTCCCGATCCAAGGGATCCCCTGTGAACTGACTCACCTGACCCGACGCCGGGCAAAGGTCGCCTTTTCGAACGATCCCAGATGCAGGAAAACGGTCTCTCCCTTTTCACCCCAGGCCAGGTCGAACCGGGCCACACCCACGATCGGCAACAGTAACCGCAGACCGAATCCGTAACCCTCGATAAAATTGTTGGCAGCGTAATCGGGGGCATCATCCCACCCGATGCCCCAATCGGCGAAGGCGGCCAGCGCCAGGCCGCCCCGGTACTTGATACCCAGAGGTAGGTTCCACCCCCGGGGTTTGAATAGAGTGTAGCGATATTCCACGGTGTTCAGCATCTGGTTCTTGCCCTTGCGGGAGGCGAAATTCCAGCCGCGGACGGTATTGGTGCCACCGATGCCGAACTGTTCCCACGGCGCCACGTCCACCCCGACGGTTCCCGACCGCACCGTGGTCAGGCTAAACCCGGTCAGGGTGTGCCGGTCGGCCAACCGCTGGTACCGGCGCAAGTCCAGATCGATCTGCGTGTAGGTGCTGGAATTTCTAAAAATTTCCAGGGCCTGGGTCAGGACGATTTCATTCCACCAGCCCTTTGTCGTACCCACGAAAGCGTCCAGACTGTCGTAACCGAGGTAGAGCCCCAGGCGTGAAGCCAGATCGTGGTTATTGGGGGAAATGGTCTTACCATTCTTGTCGCTGCGGATGGAAAGGAACGAGAGGATGCCCCCGACCCGGCCGTATTTTCCCAGGTTGGGCCCCGAGGTCAGGTAGATCTCATCAGAGGTTTCGAAGAAGTTCTCGACCAGGTTATCTTTTTCCCGGTGGTAGTATTCCGCCTTGTAGCCCCAGCGATTGCCCCACGCCCAGGGATTTTCCACCCACAACTCCAGTTCGGTATAGCCACCGACCAGAAAGCGAGCGGATAAAAAGATGTCCTTGCCCTGAAAGTTAGGCATCTTGACCCCGGCCCCTGCCGATACCCCGGTCTCGTCCGAAAAACGCAGACCCACCGAAGGCAGGAAGGTCAACAGCTCCACGAATTTGTAGTGGACAACGACCCCGTCGGGTCCGGGAACTGCTTCAATTTCCATGCTGGAAAAGATGTCGAGCTGGTGAAGATTCTCTTCATCCTGATCCAGGTTGGCCTGCAGGCAGGGTTCTCCCACCTTCGACACCAGTTCCCGGGCGACGACAAATTCCTTGGTACGCTTCAACCCTTCGAAACGCAACTCGCCGATGATCCCGCCCCAGGGTTCGGAAACAACCGTTTCATCCTGGGCACCGACCGATGGTCCCCACAGGCTGACGACCACGGCCAACACAACAAGCCACGGGAATTTTTTTCCAAACTTCAACAAGACCGGCAATCGCTTTCGTCAAACCAGAAGACCGGATCGGCCGTACAACTGACTATAGGGATGTAAACACACCCTGTCAGAATTGAAAAGAAAGTGTGATCGACCCGAAATTATCGGGGCTGTGCTGGCCCTTGAATTCTCGCGAGCGCAGTACATAGGTCAATCCCAGCCTCAGGCCGAAATCAGAGATCGCCACACCGGCCAGAACGTCGCCCACCAAAAATTCTTTGTCCACGCGGTGGCTGTCCGAAAACGTGTTTCCGTCCAGGAAAATGTTTTGCAGCATGAGCCGGCCGTCCACCCCCGCGAAAAAGTACCACCCGAAGCCTCCCCCCGGAACAAAATATCCTGCCCCGGGAGGGGCAGGCTGGATGCGCGGCGGTCCCAAATCCCGTTGCAGGTTCTGACCCAGACGAATTGTCCCGCCCACCCCTCCGTAGGTGAACACATTTCCCAGGGCTGCCGAAACATGGGGCGAAAGATCGTAGTCCAACCCCAGAGGGCCGGCCCGGCGGATGTTCCGCCACTTCTGTTCAAAGACCAGCATCAGCGCCAGTTCGTTGTTCAGCTGGTTGTGCCAGCCCACCGGATCGGGCGAGTCGATGACCTCGTGCAACCACTTTTGCAGGGCCTCGCCCCCAGCGGCCGGGCCCACGACGCCAACCGATACCTGAAGGGTGCGCAGAACCTCGTCCGTCAAACCGACCAGACCAAGGTCGACGTATAGCCACCCGGCGTAGGGACGATCATCCGTCACCAGTTCGGCGGTCTTGATATTCTCTGGTGTGTAGAGATTCTGGCCCACCGCCAGGCTGGCGTGCAAGCGGACCTCGGGATTACGGAAAAAATGGCGCCGCGCCCAACCGTCCAACCAGCTCCACACCCGGTTCGATCCAGTTTGATAGGACAACAGCATGCCGTTGGTGTAATGACGATCCGAGAGGTCACTGCCCAGGGCGTCATTTTCGAAGTTGAGGGTCAAGGTGCCTTTATCGTTGACCGGCTCCTCGGCGGAGCAGGCGGCCCCAGCAGACAGCGAAAGGGCCATTATCAGGACCACCAGGCGATCCATGAAGCGGTACCGGGATCTCACATCATCCTCAAAACACACGTCGGGAAATAAAAGTCCAGTCGCCGGCCGTGACCTCGACTGCGGGGATGGTCTGCGCCGACAGCACCTCGCCGCGGTATCCCAGGATTTCCACCTGCAGATCATAGGTGCCCGGTGGCAGGGAAAGGCGGGCAAGGTTGACATGTTCGGGCAAGGTCAGCCAACTGCGGGTGTCGGCGCTTTCGGTCACCGACCCGAAGATGTTGACCGCCAATTTCGCCCAGCTGCCGCCGGCTTCCTCGGCTCCCCGGGTGGCCAGGTACTTGGTCAAACCCCTCAGAATGGTCTTGAAGAATATGCTGGGCTTTTCGGCGTCGAAGGTGATGCGGGCTTGCCGCGTGGCGTTTTCCACCCGGGTGGTCACCGTGTGGTCACCGGCCAGGCCGGCCGTTACGCGGGCTCCCGCCACCGGTCCCGGATATTGATCGTCCAGCTGGGGCGCCGCCACCGAAGCCCAGTACTCGATCTTTCGCCCCCGGACAAGCGCCTGCGTGTTACCCATGCCCGCGTAGATCTGCCAGGACCAGTAGTTCGGATCGTTGTAGGTTTCACCTTCAAAAATGGGGATATCGAACCTGATCTGACTTTTCTGGGCCACGAAACCCGATTCCAGCAACAGGACGACTTCCCCGTCCCCCCCCCGCCAGGCCGCTGCTTTTTCATAGTCCTCGCGGGTTTGCGGCAGGCCGTCTTCATCCTCACCCAGGAGAAAAACGTCGGGACAGGTCTGGTGCAACAGGTCCAGCTCGCTTGTGAAACCCATGCGACCGGAGACACGGGTCAGGTCCAACCCCAGGGAGGGCGGGATGTCGACGTTGAGAAGGGCATGATTCTGCTGATAGGCCACCGCCGCGTTACGGTAGGCGACGAAGGCGTCGTTGAGTTCCCCGTCCCAGTCGTAGAGCATGCCGCTGTAGTAGAGCAGGAAGGGATTGTTGCGAATCTTTTCGAAGTCTCCCTTGTCCTGATCCCTTAAGCCGTCCAGGGTCGCATCGACGTACTTGGACATCTGCAGACTGGCCCGCCGAGCTTCGACCAAGGCCGCCTCCCGGTCTCCGAGGTAGATGTAGTTCAGCCCCTTGAAATACGGCACCATGGCCATCTCGAATGGCCGGGCCCGGTAGCTAATGGCGTTGTCGTTGGAAAAAAGGGAAAAAGCGCCCTCGGAAATGGACTTGGTGTACAGGTCGTCGGCCGTGCGCTCGGCCGCGGCGAAGGCTTCGTTGCTTTCGCCGAAGCGGTCGGCGTAATGCAGGATGAGACCGCGTTCGAGGAAATAGAGGAGGCGGTCCTTGCTGCCGCTTTCCTTCTCCACGGTCTCAAGAGCCTTGTCGAATTCCCCACGGGCCAGTTGGGGTTTCAGGTTCTTGAACTTGTCGGTATAGGTGGCGCAGCCGGTGGTCAGAAACAGAAGAGGCAGCAGGACGGCTGCCATAAGGACGGCCGCCCCGCGGTACCTGGAAACAGGAAACTCAGGAAATCCCATGGTTCATCAAGGCTTGTATTCGCTCTTGCCGACATACTTTTTGAGCTTTTCGAAACCAGCCCAGATTTTCGTGTTGTCTTCGAGATCCACCAGATAGGCGTCCACCTGGTAATACCTCACGGCCTCGCTGCCTTCCTGGTCGAGAATCATGTTGATCTCCCCGATCAACATGAAGTCCGCGCCTTTTTCCCGGCCCCATTGCTTCATGGTCTCCACGGAAGCGAATTCCTGCTGGTCGGCACGTTCGCCGCGAATCTCGTCCCGTTCCTCGGCGCTGGCCACCACCTTGACCCGGGCGCCATTGATGAAATTGCGTTCAAGGTCACCGATGAAGGTTTTGACCGCGATGTGCTCGGCGGTCTTGTTGCGAACCGTCCCCACGATCAGATAGGGTTTCTTGCCCTCTTGGGCCCGGAAATCTTCTACCCATGAGCTCATGGTGATCTGGGTCGTTAGCGCCGCCGACACCATTTGGCTGTCGGTATCATTCCATTCGCCGGAAAGATCGATCTGCTCTTCCACGTCAACGCGAGTAACCTGTTTCCCCCCACAACCGGCAAGAGTAAACAGGGCCAGAATGGCCGCCACGGTCAGGATGATGCGCGTCAAATCCTTGATCATCGGGATTCCTCCTTAATTCCCCGCCAAACTCGTTCCGGCGTGGCGGGTATCCGGTACATCCGGACACCGACCGCGTCGCAGATGGCGTTCACGATGGCCGGTGCGGGCCCGTCGATGGGCACTTCACCGGCGGCCTTGGCACCAAAGGGGCCTGTCGGTTCGTCCGTCGTCACCAGAATGGAAACCATTTCCGGCATGTCGATGGACGAGGCGATCTTGTAATCCAGGAAATTTGGGTTGAGCACCCTTCCGGTCCTGTCCAGCAGGACCTCCTCGAAAAGAGCGTAGCCCATGGCCTGGGCCACCGCACCTTCTATTTGTCCCTCGGCCAGATGCGGATGGATGGGCGTACCGCAATCCACCGCCGAAACCAGGCGTCTCGGAAAAACTTGGCCTGTTTCCGTATCGACCTCCACGTCGGCAAACTGAGCGGCAAAGGGCGGCGGCGAGTCGTTGGACATGTGACTGGCCGTCGCCATGGGCTGGATCTTCGCCTCGTACAGGGCGATCAACGCAGCTTCGGCGATGGTCATGCTCCGACCGTCCGCGCCGGTGACCACGCCTTCGGAAAAAACAAGGTCGTCAGCCTCACACTCCCAGTGCGCCGCCAGGACCGCGGCCAGTTGTTCACGCACCTGGGCAGCCGCCTTGACCACGGCTCCACCGGAAATGTAGGTCGTGCTCGACGCGTAGGCGCCCACGTCGAAGGGGGTCAGGTCAGTGTCCGAACTCAGGATGAGAACCTTGTCGTAGGGGATGCCCAGTTCCTCAGCGCACATCTGAGCCAGCACCGTATCCGAGCCCTGGCCAATGTCCGTGGCGCCGACCGAAAGGTTCACGCTGCCGTCGTCGTTCAGCTTGACGGTGGCACCTCCCCAGTCCACACCCGCAATGCCCGACCCCTGCATGGCCAGCGCCATCCCCAGACCACGTTTCAGGTGTGGCGCCGAGGGTTCCTTTTTGCTACCCCAACCGATGGCCTCGCAACCCAGTTCGATGGCCTTGTCCAGCCCCGTGCTGTGAATGACCCGCACCAGGCCTTCCTTGCCCTCGCCCAGCTTGGCGCTCAAGGGATCGGTGTCCCCCAGTTTGATGTGGTTCCTCTTCCTCAGCTCGAGCCTGCCGATACCCAGCTCGCGCGCCACCTCGTCCATATGGCACTCGAGGGCAAAACATCCCTGGGGCGCGCCGTAGCCGCGAAAGGCCCCGCTGATGGGATTGTTGGAATACACGCACTCCACCTGGAAGTGGATGTTGGCCACCGGATACATGGGCAGCACCTTCTGCCCGGTGTTTCCCTGGACGGTCAGGGCATGGCTGCCGTAGGCGCCGGTGTCCGCCAGAACGTGCATGCGGTTGGCCATGATGGTGCCGTCGTTCATGGCCCCGGTGGTCATGGTGATGCGCTGGGGATGGCGATAGCGGGCAGCGGTCAACTCTTCGGCGCGCGTGAATTCCAGGCGCACCGGCCGGCCCGTGCGCAGGGCCAGCACGCCGACCAGGTCTTCAACCACCAGCTCCTGCTTGTCTCCAAAGCCGCCGCCGACCCGGGGCTTGATCACGCGGATCCGGGCCTCGGGCAATTCCAGAATGCGAGCCAGCATCCGGCGCAGATGGAAGGGCACCTGGGTGCTGGTGCGGACGATGAGGCGGTCATCTTCATCAATCCAGGCGATGGATATGTGTGGCTCGATATGGCTAGCCTGCACCCTCGGGAGATGGTAGACCCTTGTTACCACCTTGTCGCATTCCTTGAGCGCGGCCTCCACATCCCCGACCTGCTTGTCGATACGCGCGGCCACATTGGACTTGCCGCCCTCGCTGATGCCCCGCGGGTCGGGCTCCTCGTGGATCAGGATGTCGGTGTTGGTCAGCGCTTCGTCCATGTCCGTTATCGCGGGAAGTTCCTCGTACTCGACGACGATGTGCTCCAGGGCCACCTCGGCCTGGGCCAACGTTTCGGCCACGACCACGGCCACCCGGTCGCCGATGAAACGTGCCTTGGGAGGCAGGATCAACGTATCGTAGGGAGAGGGCTCGGGGTAACTCTGCCCGGCCCGGGTATGGGGAATGGCCTTGATGTCCTGGTGCCAGATGACGTCAACCACTCCGTCCAGCGCCAGGGCCGCGGCCGGATCGACCTTCAGAATCCGCGCATGCGCGTGAGGCGACCGCAGGACCTTGGCGTACAGCATACCGCCGCGGGTAAAATCGTCCGTAAAAACCGGTTCGCCGCGGGCCAGCTTGAAGGCATCAATCTTGGTAACGTTTTTGCCGACAACCTTCATGGCGCCACCTCCAGGACCGCCGCTACAGCCTGGGCGGCTTCCACGGGTTTCAAATAACCGGTGCAGCGGCAGAGGTTGCCGGTCAAACAAACGCGAATGGCGTGTTCATCGATGGGCGGCCCTTGTTTCATCAGCGCGTATAGGCTGATGAGCATACCCGGCGTGCAGTAACCGCACTGCACCGCCCCGCGCTGTACCAGCTCGGTTTGGAGGCGGATCATCAGTTCGTCACCCAGCAGGCCTTCCATGGTGGTGACCCTGTGTCCGGTGACCCGCGCCGCGACAACCACGCAGGAATTGACGGGCTGCCCGTTCAGTAGAACGGTACAGGACCCGCAGTCGCCGGTTTCGCAGCCCCGCTTGACCGAGAACTGACCGATTTCCCTCAACATTTCAAGCAAGGTTTGACCCGGAGCGACATCCCATTCCACGGCCAGGTTGTTCAAGTGGAAAGAAATTTTCACGCCGCACCTCCATGGCCCTCTTCAACCGATTCGGCGAGCAACCTGGCGATCAGCCTCCGGGTCATCACCTTCACCATTTCCCGACGGTACTCGGCGGAAGCCCGGTGGTCGTCCAGCGGATCGCTTTCGCCGCCGGCCAGATTCGCCGCATCGCGCATGACATCCGGAGTGATGTCCTTGATCATTTGCCCGGTAAGCATGGATTCAGCCAGCGCGGCCCGCATGGGTACCGGAGCCACGGCCCCCAGGGCGATCCTGGCCTCCTGGACCCGGTCGTCTTCAATCCCCAGAGCCACCGTGACCTGGACCAGTGAAATGTCTTCGGCCGAACGGGTCAGTTTGTGCGAAGCGCACCGCCATCGGGCGCTCTCTCCCGGCAGGGCCACCCCCACCAGGAGTCGATCTTCAAGGACCGTCAACCGCGGGCCCACGAAGAAATCCGTCAGGGGCAGACTTTCCTGGCTGTCGGTGTCGGCGATGTAGCAGGTGGCGTCAAGGGCTAACAAGACCGGCGCCATATCGGCCGAGGGCAGTCCGTTGCAGAGGTTGCCACCCACCGTGGCGGTGGTGCGGACGGGCCGGTTGCCGCAATGGGCGGCCGCGAAACTCACGGCACCGGACGCAAAACCGGTCACCAGGTCATCGGTAACCAGGGTTTGCAAGGTGGTCGCGGCGCCCAGAAACAGGTCACCGGCGGGAGTGCGGGCGATATCGCCGATCCCGCAGTTGTTGACGTCGACCACAAAATCGCAGACCGGATGATCCAGCAACATATCCGTGCCACCTGCGATGTAGGCGCCCTTGCCCGGTCCCTTGCGCATCAGGGCGACCGCCTCGGCGGGATTGGTGGCGAACCGGTAATCCTGCACATTCCACATGGGGAATCTCCTTTCCCTATAGCCATGCCAGAGGGTCCGAGTATACTGGGACATTATAATGAGGCAAGGGATTACCGGCCCGCCCCCGGAGAGGCAAAATGACCGTAGCCAAACATTTTCTGCTGAAGAACATCCGCACCCTGGTGACCATGAACCCGGGACGGGAAATCCTGGCCGACGCCTGGGTTGCCGCGACCGACGGCATGATCATCGCGGTGGGCAGTGGACCCGTTCCCGCGTTGATCGGTGACGTCCCGCAAGACCATTTCACCACCCATGACGCGGCCGGCTGCGTGGTCCTTCCGGGTTTGATCAACACCCACCATCATCTTTTTCAGACGCGGACCCGCGCCTGGGCGGACGCGGTCGACAGCGAACTTTTCGACTGGCTGAAGACTCTCTATCCTGTCTGGGCCAAGTTGAAGGACGAAGAATTCTACCGGGGGGCCGTCGTGGGTTTCCGCGAGTTGATGCGCTCGGGCTGCACCCTGACCACCGACCATCATTACCTTTTCCCGACGAATGCCTCGCCCCATCTGATCGACATCACCATCGCCGCCGCCCAGGAAGTCGGTATCCGCTTCCACCCCACCCGCGGGTCCATGAGCCGATCGGTCAAGGACGGTGGTCTGCCTCCCGACTCGGTGGTCCAGGACCCGGAGACAATACTGGCCGACAGCGAACGTGTGATCGGCAAGTGGCACGACCCGAATCCCGGCGCCATGGTGCGCATCGCCCTGGCCCCCTGTTCGCCGTTTTCGGTGAGCCCCGAGTTGATGCGCGACACTGCCGTCCTGGCCCGCGAACACGGAGTACGCCTGCACACCCACCTCGGGGAAACCCGTGACGAAAACGATTATTGTCAGGAAGTTTACGGGCAGCGGCCTCTGGATTTCCTCGAGTCGGTGGATTGGCTGGCGCCCGATGTGTGGCTGGCCCACGGCATCTGGTTCACCGACGACGAAGTCGCCCGGCTGGGGGCCGCGAACGTGGGCATTGCCCACTGCCCCAGTTCCAACATGCGGCTGGGTTCCGGCATCTGCCGGGTCAGGGATCTGCGCGCGGCCGGCTGCCCGGTGGGGCTGGCCGTCGACGGGTCCGCCAGCAACGACAGCTCCCACCTGTTGGCCGAGTTGCGCCAGGCCTTGCTGCTGCACCGGGTCACTGCGGGCGCGGCAGGTATGACCGTCGGCGAAGTGCTGGAAATGGCCACTCTCGGCGGGGCCGGCTGTCTGGGCCGCACCGACGTAGGCGCGGTGGAACCAGGCCGGGCCTGCGACCTGGCGGTCTTCGACCTGGAGGCGATCGGATACGACGGAGCCGACGACCCGGTAGCGGCCCTTCTGCTCTGTCATCCCGAACCGGCGCGGGCGGTGGTCGTGGGCGGAAAGTATGTCGACATTTCGAATTTTTGAGGCTAGGGTAACCGGGAATTTATACCAACCTCGCCCCCTTGAAAGGATACGAAATGAAGAATTGGAAAGGCATCGCCCTGCTGGGTTTGACGGCAGTTCTGTTGGTATCGTTCGCTGACGACGCCATGGCCCAGCGCCGCGGAGGCGGTTCGTCCCGCACGCCCGCGGGGTTCCAGCCATTTTTCGAGTTCAGCGCCACCTATGGTTCCATGTGGGGCGGGAACATCGATCTGACCTATGGATACGACTCCCGGAAACTGCGCGCAGGCACCGGCGGCAGCCTCGGCTTCGCTCTGGACTACAACGTTCACCCCATGCAGGCGTTCGAATTCAGTTACACCCGCCAGGACGGGAGCCTCGATCTCGATTACAAGGGAATCAGGACCCTGACTCCCATGTCGGTGAACTTCTGGCATATCGGCTCGATCAGGACGTTGTCCCAGGGCAAGGTCCAGCCCTTCGTGCTCGGCAGCCTGGGATTGACCTACTTCAGTCCTTCGGAAGCCACTTTTCTTCTCGACGAGAGTGACCCCAATTCCATCGTCTATACCGAAGCCGCCACCCAGTTCTCGTTCAATTTCGGGTTGGGCCTGAAAGCCTACTTCGGAGAGGCCGAAAAAATCGGGATCCGGGCCACCTTCAAGGTCCTGCCTTCCCTATACAATACCGGGGCGGGTCTCTGGTTCGGCTCCGGCGGAGCCGGGGTCACCGTGGGCGGAAACGCCATCTGGCAATGGGAAGCCGCCGGCGGTCTTACGGTGAAATTCGGAGGCTGAGCTCCACCCATATTCATTTAAATTGAAGGGGCCCCCGGGGGCCCCTTTTTCGAGTTGCAAAATATATCCGTCAGGCCTGCGGGGGTGACGGCCATTCCTTGATATGCAGGTCCCGCTGGGGGAAGGGAATCTCGAGGCCCTCTTCAGCCAGCGCCTTGTAGATCCGGGTATTGATCTCATCGCGAACCCGTCCACGAAACACCGGGTGTTTCAGCCAGACCATAACCTGGAAATCCAGGCTCGATTCTCCCATGGCGACAAACCGCACCACAGGAGATTGGTCCTCGCTGGAATGGGGAACACCCTGCGAGCATTCTAGAAGAACCTCTTTCACCCGGTCCACATCGCTGCCGTAGGCCACGCTGGCGTTGACCCTGACCCTCATCTTGGGCGATGGCCCACTGGATTCGTTGACGATCTTGGCGTTGCCGATCACCGCGTTGGGCACGGTCACCTCGACATTGTCACGGGTCAGCAACCGGGTCGACCGGATGCCGATGTCGGTCACGACCCCCCGCGTCTCCCCGTCGATGATGATGTACTGCCCCACCTTGTAGGGCGCGTCCACGAGAATGAACACTCCGGAGATAAAGTTGGCCAAGGTGTCTTTGGCGGCAAAACCCACGGCGATGCCCAGGACCCCGGCGCTGGCCAGCCAGCTGGTCAGATTCACGTGCCAGGCGGCCATGAGCAGGTAGGTTATCAAGCCAAAAACCACGACCTTGAAGATGAACTGGATCAGCGGCAGGGTCTGGGGCTGGATCCACTGGTACTTGTCGGCGTTCTGGCTCAGCTTTTGGAAGATGATGGTACCGGAAGCGGACACGAATCGACCCCAGATCAAGATCATCAGGGTGGTGGCGATACTGGCGACCAGGGTATCGATTTTGGGATCTTGGACAAAATCCTGGGTGGCGAAGTTGACCCCCATGAGGACAATGGTCCGGGTGATGGCCGGCAGCAAAAGGTCCAGCACTCTGTCGTCGAAGTCGGAGGAGGATTTTCGGGCCAGGCGGTACAGCAAGGGCAGCACCAAGATCCGCAGGACCAGAGCCAGGGCCAGGGCCGCGGCGAAAATGAGCCCCACCCGCCAGTTCTGGTTTTGCAGGTGGAGGTCAAGCCAGCTGTTGATCTGTTCCACCATCATGATTCCTCCGGAATACTAGGTCTGACCTTGAGTACCTTTTCCTTGCGGATTTCCACCGTGCCCGGCTTGGCGCCCCGGGGTTTGGTCACGTAGCGCCCCCGCGTGCAGCTGATGGCCACTTGTTTCGATTCCCGTTTTTTGCTGTGCCAGGCGGCCACCGCGGCGGCGAGCTTGATGGTGGCGTTGTCCGGTTCCTGGCCCGCGGGCACCTGCAACACCACATGGCTGCCCGGCATGCCCTTGACGTGGAACCAGTAGTCGTTGGCCCTGGTCATCTTGATCGAAAGGTGGTCGTTGTCCTGGTCGTTTTTCCCGGCCAGCACAATCCACCCTCCTGGCAATTCATATCGCCAGAGCCTGGGTTCGTATCTTTCGTAGGGCGCGGATCGGTTCATGGGGCCTCGGATTCCTTGTACCCTACCACCGTGATGCTGTAAATGCCGAATCCGCTGTCCTTGAGACCGGCCGCGGCCTCGGCCCCCAGCACCTCGTCAAGCAACGCGTCCGGCAGATGCACCCGGCGGGTGGCGCGGATGGCCGCATCGTTGAACCCGGCGGCGGAAATGGTGGCCATGTATTCCTCTTTATTCTGGGCGCCGGATACGCAACCCGCGTAGGCGATGGCGGCCTCGGCCAGGGCCGCCGGCAGCTCACCTTCGAGCACGATGTCCGACACGCAAAAATGGCCGCCCGGCTTGAGCACCCGGTGGATCTCGGCAAAAGCCTTTTTCTTGTCCGGGACCAGGTTCAGGACACAGTTGCTGACCAGCACATCCGCCAAGCCGCTCTCCAGGGGCATGTCTTCGATCTCACCCAGGTGAAACTCCACGTTTTCGTAATTCAGCTTGGCGGCGTTGGCTTTGGCCTTGGCCACCATGTCCGGCACCATGTCCAGACCGATGACCCGACCCTCACGGCCCACCAGAGCCCGGACCACGAACACGTCGTTGCCCGCGCCGCTGCCCAGGTCGA
>CBDUDB010000071.1:0-12476 GCA_965365795.1 uncultured bacterium
CTGATCCTGGGCTGATCCTCTGGTCTCCCTATGTCGGCGAGTTTCGAATAATCCGCAGGCCCGAAGGGCTGAGGACATTTCGAAACTCGCCGACATAGGGAGACCAGAGGATCAGCCCAGGACCAGCTGCCGCGTGTCCCGCGCAATCATCAATTCCTCGTTGGTGGGAATGATCATGATTTTTACGCGTGAACTCATCTTGCTGATGATGGATTCGTCATGGCGGGTGGCGTTCTTGAAGGGGTCGAGGACGGCGCCGACGGCTTCCAGGCCCCGGCAAGCCCATTCGCGGATCAGGGAGGCGTGTTCGCCGACACCGGCGGTGAAGATGATGGCGTCCACCCGGCCAAGAGCGACGGCGTAGGAACCGATGTACTTGCGGATGTGGTAGGCGTAGACCTCAAGCGCCAGACGAGCCCGGTCGTTGCCGTTGGCGTATTCCCTTTCAACGTCCCGCAGGTCGCTGCTGATTCCGCTGATCCCCAGCAGCCCGCTTTCCTTGTTGAGCATCTTTTCCACCTTGGACAGGGATATGTCCAGCGTCCGGGCCAGGTGACCGACCAGCGCGGGATCGATGTCGCCGCTGCGGGTTCCCATCATCAATCCTTCCAGCGGGGTCAGGCCCATGGAAGTGTCGATGGAGCGGCCACCCAGGACCGCGGCCATCGAAGCTCCGTTGCCCAGGTGACAGGTGATGAGGTTCAGGTCGGCGGTGTCGCGCTCGAGAATCTGGGATGCGCGCTGGGTGACGTAGCGGTGGCTGGTGCCGTGGAACCCGTAACGCCGGATCTGGTGGTCCTCGTACAGACGGTAGGGGATAGGATAGATGTAGGCGCGGTCGGGCATGGTCTGGTGGAAGGCCGTGTCGAACACGCCGACCATCGGCACGGTGGGCATGACCGCCCGGGCGGCCTCGATGCCGATGATGTTGGCCGGGTTGTGCAACGGAGCCAGCGGCACACATTCCCGCAGCGCGTCCAGGACGGCGTCGTCGATCGGCACGGACCCGGAAAACTTTTCACCGGCGTGAACCACGCGGTGACCCACGGCGCTGACTTCATCCATGGACCTGATCACGCCGTTGTCCCCGTCGGTCAGGGCCGCCAGAACCATCTCGATGGCCACAGCGTGGTCGGCCACCGGTCGTTCGGTGACCAGATCATCCAGGCCGGGTCGCCCGAAGGTGTGAACGCCCTGGCCCAGGCCGATGCGTTCCACCAGTCCCTTGGCCAGGAGTTTTTCCCGGTTCATTTCCAGCAGCTGGTACTTCAGCGAGCTGCTGCCGCAGTTAATGACCAGGATGTTATTTGCCGGTTGTTGGCTGTTCATTTCACCGTCGACCTGTCATTGGTCTTCACTCTGCAGTGCGGTGATGGCCACGACATTGACGATATCGTCGACGCTGCAGCCGCGCGAAAGATCGTTCACGCCCTTGGCCATGCCCTGCAGGACCGGTCCCACCGCTTCGGCGCCGGCCAGGCGCTGGACCAGCTTGTAGCCGATGTTGCCCGCATCCAGATCCGGAAAGATGAGCACGTTGGCCTTGCCGGCCACCGAGCTTTCGGGGGCCTTGCTGGCGCCAATTTTCGGAACGATGGCGGCGTCCAGTTGCAACGGGCCGTCGACCTGCAGATCGGGAGCGAGACTTCGGACCAGGCCGGTCGCTTCGATCACCTTGTCCACATCCGGTCCAGCGCCGCTGCCCATGGTGCTGAAACTGAGCATGGCCACCCGCGGCTCGAATCCGCACAAGGCCTTGGCGGTGCGCGCGGTGGCCACGGCGATATCGGCCAACTGGGTGGGATCCGGCTGGGGATTGACGGCACAATCGCCAAATACCAGCATCCCGTTTTCCCCGAAGGGCCAGTCAGGGTTGACCATCACGAAACAACTGGAAACGATGCCGCTATCCGCGGCGGTGCCGACGATCTGAAAGCCGGCGCGCAGGACATTGCCGGTGGCGTTCACCGCGCCGGCCACCATGCCGTCGGCCATTCCCTGCCTGACGAGCATGGCCCCGAAAAACAGGGGGTCGGCCATGAGAGTGGCGGCTTCGGCTTCGGTCATGCCCTTGTGTTTGCGCAGCTCATGGTAGGCGCGCACGAATTCCGCGCGGTAGGTGGAGCCTTCCGGGTCGATGATCGTGAGTCCGGCGGAACCGATTCCGAGTTGATCGAGGCCCTGAATGACGGTCTGCGGATCGCCCAGCAGAATGACGGTAGCGATCCCTTCGTCACGGATAACGCTGGCGGCTTCGAGCATCCTTCCGTCCGCGGCTTCGGGCAGGACGATGGTGCGATTCAGGGTGGCCGCCTTGCGGCGGAGACTTTCCACAAATTCCATGGTTGGCGCTCACTTTCCGGCGCGGGTGAAGGTTTGGCCCAAAGTTATGGCGGGAAAAAATATAGTCAACGTGAAGCAGTCAGGTTTGTGCAGAATGGGAATGGGCCAAAAAACCGGCCCCGACACAGGGCCGGGGCCGGGAACACACAAAAATCTCAGTCGGGTTTCACCAGCTCTTGCAGGGGATTTTTCCCGGTCTCGTGCATGGTGCGGATCAGGTCGGCCAGGGTGAAACTGGACCAGAATTCCTTCATCCGGGCGCTGAGCAGGGTCCAGATGGAGCGGGTCAAACAGTCGTCGGAGCGGTCGCAGACCTCGGGTTGCCCCACACAATCCACCAAGGTGGTATGAGAATCCAGGGCGGTGATGATTTCCCAGAGGTTGATTTCCTGGGGATCACGGCACAAGCTGTACCCGCCGCGTACTCCTTTGCGGCTGGATATCAAATCAGCCTTGCGCAGGGTTCCGACCACCTGTTCGAGGTACTTGCCGCTGATTTCCTGGGATTCACTGATGGCGCTGATAGGTACGGGATTCCCGCCGTAACTGTCTGCAATTTGCAGGATTGCACGCAATCCATAGCGAACTTTGGTATTTACTTTCATTCCGCGTTCACCCCCACATGGGAACTGGAGCAGGTCTATGGGTGAATGGTGCAACGCCAAGCGTTTGCCTATGGTTCCTATTTAACACTTATGCCCCACCGGTGCAATCTTTAACCACGGGAGAAACCTGCTCCCGGAGTCAACTGGGTGTGGACAGATCCGGCCTGCGTGATTATCCTCTGCCGAATTTTCCGGCCCGCCGTCCAAGAGAGGATTCAGGCATGACCAAGCAGGAAAGACGCGAGTTCATCAGGTCTTTGCCCCTGGCGGACATTCACCGCCATTTTGACGGTTCCATCCGTCCGGAAACCCTGTGGGAGCTGTCCGAGAAATACTACAGTGCGGTGCCAGGTTTGGATTTTGAACAGTTCCGCCACTACCTGCAATGGGACGACAATCTGGACAACACCCTTCTTGATTACCTGGACAAATTCCACCTACCGTTGCAGTACACCCAGTTCTACGACAACATCCGGCGCATATCCTATGAGCTGGCCGAAGACGCCTGGAACGACGGCGTCCGCCTGCTGGAGCTGCGCATGAATCCCCTGATTCACCGCCGGGCCGGCCTGACCACCCGCCAGGTCATCGCCGCCACGCGCAAGGGGTTTTCCATGTTCGGCGCCGAGCATCCCGAGTTCCGGGCCGGCATTATCGTCATCGCCATGCGCAATCACGGCGGCAACATGGCCCGCATCCTGCTGCGGGAGATCCTGGGGGAAAAGGAAGAATTCCATGCGGGCGTGGGAGTGGTGGGATTCGATATCGCCGGCCACGAAGCGCCCTTTCCGCCCCTGCTTTTCAAGGACGCCTACGACCTGGCCGCGAAGATGGGCCTGAAAAAAACGGCCCATGCCGGTGAGAGTGAGGGGCCGGAGCGAATCTGGGAGGCCCTGGAACATCTGGGACCCGATCGTATCGGCCACGGCACCAGCGCCGGGCAGGATGCCGAACTGATCAAACGGCTGGCCCGGGACGAGATCTACCTGGAGGTCTGTCTGTCCTCGAACCTGCAGACCGGGGCGGTCAGCAGTCTGGCGGAACATCCCCTGCCGAAGTTCCTGGATGCGGGAGTCAAGGTGGCTCTGTGCACCGACAACCCAACCGTCAGCAGCACCTGTCTGTCCCGGGAATACGAGCTGGCCATGGAGCATTTCGGCCTTACCGAGACGGACGTGGTGGAACTGGCGCGCATGTCTTGCCAGGGCACTTTCCTGTCGGCCGGGTGCCATTGCGACTTCCAACCGGAAGTTTGAACCCGTCCGGTCAAGACACTTGCTTCACCTGAAACCTCGGGTTAATTTGCCCAGGGCCAAGGTATCCTTTCCTTGAATGTCTGGGAGCAGCAACTATGAAGCGGAAGATCAAACGTATCGCCATTCTCACCGGCGGCGGTGACGTTCCCGGCCTGAATTCGGCCATGAAACAGGTTGTCTTCCGGGCTCACAAGGCCGATATCGAGGTCTGGGGCTTCCGGCGTGGTTGGGGAGGGTTGTCCAACTACCGCCCCGACGGTGATCCTGACTGGAACCGTCAGTGGGTTGGCAAGCTCGATTGGAACCACGTGCGCACCATCGACCGCACCGGCGGCACCTTCCTGCATACTTCGCGCACCAATCCGGCCAAGGTCCGGGAAAAGGACATGCCCGCCCATCTGCGCCAAAAGGGCCTGGAATATCCGGCTGATATTACCGAAACCATCGTTGCCAACCTGGAAGCCCTGGAGATCGACGCCCTTATCCCCATCGGCGGTGACGACACCCTCAGTTACGCGGCCCGTCTGAACGAGGCCGGCTATCCCCAGATCGCCATTCCCAAGACCATGGACAACGACGTCTTCGGCACCGACTACTGCATCGGGTTCGGGACGGCCATCACGCGCAGTGTTCAGGCCATCAACGATCTGCGGACCCCCATCGGCAGCCACGAGCGCATCGGCCTGATCGAACTGTTCGGACGCAACAGCGGCGAGACCTCGCTCATCGCCAGCTATCTGGCCAACGTCGATCGAGCCATCATTTCCGAGGTCCCTTTCGACATCGAAAAACTGGCCGGCATGATCTCCCGTGACCAGGCTGACAACCCCAGTAACTACGCCATTGTGACCATCAGCGAGGGGGCGATTGCCGCCGGAGGCGAAGTGATGGAAACCGGCGAAGAAGATGCCTACGGCCACAAGAAACTGGGTGGCGTCGGCCTGTGGACTGCGGGAAAAATTAAGGAACTCACGGGAAAAGAGGTTACATATCAGCAGTTGGGTTATATGATGCGATGCGGTCCTCCCGATGCCCTGGACCGAATGGTGGCCATGAATTTTGGCAACCTGGCCATGGATATGTTGCTGGACGGGGCCAGCGGGTTGATGACCGCCCTTCAGGACGGCAAGTACACCACCGTCGGACTTAATTCGGTCATCGAGGGCGTCAAGCGGGTGGAAGTGGACCGCTTCTACGACGTGGACGAATACCGCCCGGTGATTCGAAGGGTCCTGAATCTACCGATGTTCTTGAGATAAACCAGGGAGTTGCTCAGAGCGCCCATGAACCGCCACCGATTTCTGCGCTTATTTCTGGCCTTGGTGGTTTTTGGGACCGCGGGCTACCTCCTGCGTGGATACATCACGGACGACACCTTCATTCACCTCCGCTATGCACAGAATCTTCTGGAGCGGGGTGAATTTTCCTTCAATCCCGGCGAGCAGACCTACGGCGCCACCAGCCCGCTGTGGGTATTCGGCCTGGCCCTGCTTATCAAACTGGGTTTGGCCCCCATGACCGCGGCCTGGGTTTTTGGGGCGGTCTGCGGACTGGTCATGATCCTGGCCGCCGACGCCATCATCGAGCGTTTGACCTTCGGCAGAAGCTGGAAAATCCTCGTGATGCTTCTGGTGGCCAGCGATGTATGGTTTTTGCGGTGGGCTTTTTCAGGCATGGAGACCCCACTGGCCACCGCCCTTCTGGTCGTCCTGCTGGTCCCTCTCGTATCGCCGCAGGCCCGCGGACCCATGTGGCACCGGTATCTCTGGTGGGGGGTGGGCGCGGGTCTGGCGGGATTGGTCCGCCCCGAGTTCCTCGTGATGGTTCCTTTGGCCTTGCCCTTGCTGCTCTGGTTCGAATATTTCCGTGCAGGAGGCATGAAAGGCGCCAGCGGTCGGTTCCAGGCCCGGCCCCACAAACCGTTGCTCGCCGGAATTACCGGTTGGTTGCTGGTGGTATTGCCCTGGCTGGTTTACGCCTGGTTCACCTTCGGAAGGATCTTCCCCGAAACCGCAACCGCCAAGAGTGTCGGCTTCACCCTGAACCCGGTGACCATGTATCCCTATCTGTACCGGGCGGTTGGATTGCTGGCCATACCGCAGGGATTCCTCTGGGCCGGACTGTTTATTCTGATCATTCTCATCCTCCGGCGCCATCAGTTCCTGGAACGCTACTCCGGACAAGACCGGGAGCCGGGGTTCCAGCCTTTTTTGGAAGATGACGAGCCCGTAGGGAGCGCAGGTTTCGGCCCCAAGGGAACTGGGCCCTGGTCGGTTTGGGGACCGGTGGCCATGGTGGGGATCACCGCCGTCTGGGTGGTGGTCCTGGTGGGCGGCCTGGCCGCGCGCCAGGTCTGGGTCATTTCCCGATACGTTTGTCCCTTGACTCCGGTCATGCTGCTGGCCATGAGCGTCGTGGCCGAATGGTTGATGGAGGGGGTGGCGGTCACGGTCTCCATCCGGAAAACGGGGAAGGCCATCATCTTGACCGCAGCGGTCGCGACCCTGGCGCTGAACTGGTGGGTCTTTTCCTCCGAAGTGTTGCCCCACGCCCGCAAGTTTCCCGTCGGTGTCCGGGAATGTTTTTTCGATCTGGGAACCTGGCTTCGGGACAACACGCCACCCGATACGGTGGTCGCGGCGGCGGATATCGGGGCTATCGGCTTTGCCAGCGAACGCCGGGTGCTGGATTTGATGGGTCTGGTCAGTCCCTCGATTTTGGAGCTGGGCCGTAACCTGGGTTTCCAGGAAATGGTGGAAAGCGGCGCCTGGCTGCAGGCCAATACTGGGTCGAAAGAGACGGGCCCTGTCGCGGACTATTTCGTGGATCGCAACCAGGGCGTGCCGCGGTGGGTGGACCGGACCGTGCATGGTGTCCGGTTCGAATTACTCGATTCCTGTACCATCGATGGGATGGGAATCAGTGAACCCGAGCTGTGGACCGTGGCGCTCTACCGCTTGATCGCCGAAGATACCAAGGTCAAATCCTCCGCCGGCGGGTAATTTTCCGCGGCCAACCGCTTGACAACCATCACACTGACGTCATCCTCAAAGGGGCTGTGGTCCCCGAATTCCCTCACCTTTTCAATGATCTGGTTGGCGATTTCCTTCGCCGAGTCCCGATGGCACTCCTGAATGGTCCGGATCAGTCCCTCGCGGCCGAACTCCACGACCCCTTCGTCGCTGGAGGGCCTTCGAGGGTCGCCACGTTCGGTGACCCCGTCGGTGAACATGACCAGGGTTTCGCCAGGTTTCATGGTTATGTAACCTCGCCTGAAGACGGCATCGGGCAGCGGGCCGAGGACCGGACCCAGGGTCTTCAACTCGAAGACTTCGGATTGGGCCGTCACCAGCAGGGGTGGGCAATGGCCGCCGTTGACGTAGGCCATGTTGCCGGATTCTTCGAGTTCCCCGTAAAACAGGGAGATGAAACGGCTGGTCAGACTGCTGCGGTGAATCACCCGGTTCAAGCGGCTGATGGTCGCGGTGATCTTTTCCCCTTCGGCCTGACCCATGCGCATACCGATAACCACGTCCCGGGCCTGCAGGGCGGCGGGCAGACCGTGGCCGCTGGCGTCGGCGAGCATCAGACCGAGGGTTCCTTCCTCGACCCGCTGGACATCGTAGACGTCGCCTCCCACCTCTTCGGCGGGATGGCTCACCGCGGCGATCTCGAATCCTTCCAGGGTGGCCAAACGCCGGGGCAGCAGGGAATGCTGGATGGCCTGGGCTTGTTTCAGCTGGTTGACGTAGGCCTGTTCGCGGAGTTTCAAGCCTATGGTCGCCCGGATGGTTTCCAGGAGCACCAGGAGATCGTTTTCGCTGCCGTGGTGCCGGATTCCCAGACTCAGGATGTAGGACGGTTCGCGCCCGATGAGGATGGCCGCCGAATCCACGTCGCTGAACTGGGCCTCCAGGTCCGGGTCCCAGCCGGGCGACTCGGGGGAGATGACCCACAGCCGGCGACGTTGAATGTCCTTGACCACCTGGTATTGTTTGCTGACGGTCTTGCCGGCGATTTGCGGTCCATGTCCGCTGATACTTTTGATCAGGAGGAAATCCAGCTCCCTTTCCCGGTACAGACGGCCGCTGACGACACCGAAATCAGCCATGTCGTCGCTTTCGACCAGCAACTGCAGGATGTCCAGTAACATGGCCTCGTCACCGGCCGAATTGTCGATCCGGTCCAGAAGATTTTCCACGGTCCGGTACAGATGTTTGTGCAATAGAAGCCCTCCGGTTCCTACCTGTCGTCCGCTGGTTGATGCCGCCGGGATTGTAGGTCAAAGGTAAGGTTTCCGCCATCATCCGAGAAATATGTTTTATTGTCTGCAACTGTTCGGCCGCCGCGGCGTTCCAGAACCACCGCTTCCCAGGACTGGACGTTCCGGTGCCACGGGGATATCGTACCTAACCAACAGGAACTCGGACATCCGGGCCGGCCCGCCGTGCCGGCCCTCTCAACGAAAGGGAACCCCGTGGACGACGCAGCCAGGATCGATGCCTTGAGAGAGAACTTCACCGCCATGCGTGCGGAGGTGGGGAAGATCATCGTGGGACAGGACGCCGTCGTCGAGGAAATGATGATCGCCCTGTTCGCCGGCGGCCACGTGCTGCTGGAAGGCGTGCCCGGCCTGGCCAAGACCCTGCTCATCAGCAGCCTGGCCCGGGTCATGGATCTCAGCTTCAGTCGTATTCAGTTCACTCCCGATCTGATGCCGAGTGACATCACCGGTTCGGAAATCCTCGAGGAGGACCACGGCACCGGACGCCGGGAATTCAAATTCATCAAGGGACCCATCTTCGCCAACGTGATTCTTGCCGACGAGATCAACCGGACCCCGCCCAAGACCCAGGCCGCTCTGCTGCAAGCCATGCAGGAACGCCAGGTCACCACGGGCGGCCAAACTTTCGACCTGGACCGGCCCTTTTTTGTCCTGGCCACCCAGAACCCCATCGAGCAGGAGGGGACTTATCCTCTGCCCGAAGCCCAGCTGGACCGGTTCATGTTCAACGTGCTGATCGACTATCCGACCTATGCCGACGAGCTGACCATCGTGGAAAAGACCACCGGGTCGACGGAGGTCGAGTTGAACCGGGTCCTGGGCGCCGCGGATGTCCTGGGCAACCAGGCCGTGGTGCGCCAGGTGCCGGTGGCGGAAAACCTCACCAGTTACGCGGTCCGGCTGGTGCGGGCCACCCGGGTCGGCAGCGGTGAAGAGGTCGCCCCCGCCAAGGAATACCTGGCCTGGGGCGCGGGGCCCCGTGCCGCCCAGTTCCTGATCCGCGGCGCCAAGACCCGCGCCCTGATGGATGGACGGCCGACCCCCGAGCTGGAGGACATCCGGCGGTTGGCCCTGCCGGTGCTGCGACACCGGCTGGTTTCAAATTTCCACGCCGAGGCCGAAAACATCAGCAAGGACAAGATCGTCGGCATGATTTTGGACGAGGTGACTCCGTGAGCAGTCCGCTGCTGACGCCCGAACTTGTCGGTCACCTGGGTCGCCTCGATCTGGTGGCCCGCCTGGTGGTCGAGGGATTCCTGACCGGCCTTCACAAAAGCCCCTACCACGGCTTCAGTTCCGAGTTCGCCGAATACCGCCAGTACATTGCCGGGGAACCTGTATCCCACATCGATTGGCGGGTTTACGCCAAGACCGACAGGCATTACCTGAAGGTCTTCACCGAAGAAACGAATCTGCGCGCCACCCTGCTGGTGGACTGCTCGGCCAGCATGGATTTCACTGGAGATCCAGCCCGCCCGACCAAGAAGGCTTACGCCAGTTACCTGGCCGCGGCCCTCAGCTACCTGCTGCTGCGGCAGAACGACGCCGTGGGTCTGGTGACGTTCGACGAAGCTCCTTTGGCCATGGTCCCGGCCCGCTCCATGCGCAAGCAGCTTTTCCAGGTGCTGAAGGTCCTCGACAGCCTGCCGACCGGATCGGGCACCCGACTGGGCAAAGTTCTGCATCGGGTGGCCGAACGGGTCCAGCGGCGAGGGTTGATCCTGTTGCTCAGTGACCTGATGGACGACCCCGAACGGATCATTTCCGGATTGAAACACTTCCGGCACCAGGGCCACGAGGTGATCGTGTTCCAGATCCTGGATCCCCGAGAAGTGGACCTGGAGTTCGAGGGTGAGGTCGAATTCGAGTCCCTCGAGGAACCCGGCCGCAGGATCCGCCTGGAGCCATCGCACCTGCGGGATAGTTACCAGCAGCGGTTTGATCAGTGGCGGTCTTCCTTGCGGCGTGAATGCCGCCGTCAACTGGTGGACCTGGTGGAAATCACCACCGACACCCCCTTCGAAAAGGGGCTGGGTGCGTACCTCCAGAAACGGCGGCGGATGTTCTGATGCCGTTGTCCTTCCTGAATCCCTCTCTTTTATTCGGGACCGCCGCGGCGGCCCTGCCGATCATCATTCATTTTCTCAGCCGGCGCCGCGTACAGCGCCAGCTGTTCAGTGACCTGCGGTTTCTGGATGAAGTCCAATCCCGTCAGGCGCGTAGTCTGGGCATCCGGCGCTGGTTGCTGCTGTTGTTGCGGGTGCTGGCGATTCTCCTGGTGGCTCTGGCCGCCGCGGGACCGCGTTGGGGTGGAGTGGGGGCCAGCAGCGGGGACCGTTCCGTTCTATTTGTGCTCGATACCAGTGCCAGCATGGGCACTCAGATGGATGATGGAACCCGGCTGGACGCCGCCCTGGAAGCCTGCGAACAGATGATCCGGGTCCTGCCCAAATCCTCAGCGGTCCAGGTCATCACCTCTGGCAGCGGCACCGCGCCCCTGTTCGGGGATTGGCTGCCCGCCGGCGCGGGAGCCGTCGGGGGGTTGTCCGTGGTCAGGCTCACCGACGGGGCCTTTGATTTGCCGGCGGTCCTGAGGGAATCCGCTCGTATGGTGGCCCGGGCTCCGGGCACCCCGGTTGAGGTTGTGGTCTTGAGCGATCTCCAGCAAACCGATCAGGACGACCGCCTCGGTTTGGCGGCGGCCAGGCTGAACGAAGTAGGCGCGACCCGGTTCCTGGTGCACCGGGTCGGTCAGCCGGTGCCCGGCGGGGGAATTCTGGCGGTCGATCTGCCGGGAAGGGCGGTTCAGCCCGGGGAAAACATCACCTTGCGGGCCAGGGTGCTGCCCGCCTTCGACGAACAGGTTTTTTCTTTCGAGCTGGATGGCAAGCCGGTGGCCGAGGCGGTGACCAGCGGTACCGCCGGACAGATCGTGGAGGTGGAATTCCCGGTGACGGTTCCGGGGGTCGGTCTCCACCGGGGAATGGTCCGCAAGGAAAGCGACGCCTTTCCCGGCGATGACCAGCGGCCTGTGGCCCTGTCCGTCCCGGAGGCGGTGGCGGTTTTGCTGGTCCATGGTCCAGACCGTCCCGCCGATGCGGTGGCCGGCCGCGGCGGCTGGCGTTATCTGGCCCAGGCTCTGGCCCCCGGGGCGGGCCCGTCGCCCTTCCGGGTGCGGGCGGTCCCCGGAGCGGATCTGACGACCGGTGCCATATCCACCAGCGACGTGGTGGTGCTGGTGGATCCTGAACCTCTGGGCCGCCGCGCCCTGGAAGGTTTTCTCGGCTGGCTCGATCAGGGTGGGGCGGCCCTGTTCCTGGTGGGGGATCCCACCCTGTCCGGTTATCTGTCGCGCACCATCCTGCCCCAGCTGGGGTTGCCCGGAACCGTGGAATTCCAATCTGTCGCCGGACCGGGCCAGCACGTCAGGGTCGTGGACCCGGAACACCCCGTTTTTTCAGGCCTGGATCCGGAGGCCATCGCCACCTTCGAGGAAATCGTGTGGCGCCGCTGGTTCCGGACCCTCGAGGGTGACGGGGCGGCCCTGCTGACCTTGACCGGGGATGATCCCATCCTGATCGAGGGAACCCACGGTGAAGGAAAATTCGCTCTTCTGCCCTTCGATCTCCTTTCTTCCGGAAGTGACCTGGCCGCCAGTCCCATGGCCCTTCCGTTTTTCCAGCGATTGACTTCCTGGCTGGCTCGGCCCGGCCGCCTTTCCGCAGCGGTGAATACCGAGGTAGGGACCCAAGCGGTGGTCCGGCCGCTGCAGCTGGAATCCGGGTCTGCCGTGGAAAAGGCGGAAAACCTGCTGGTTACCGATCCGGAAGGCCTCCGGACCGACGCTGCGACCTTGGCCTGGCAGGCCGGGGTACCCCTTTTGAAGGGGGGGACCATCACCCGGTCCGGCTTTGTCACTTTTTTGGCCGGTCAGGACACCTTGGGCCTGGTCGCCGCGGGTATTCCCGCGTCCGAATCAAAGCTCGA
>CBDUDB010000072.1:0-12450 GCA_965365795.1 uncultured bacterium
CTGGAAAAACAGGCCGCCATCATCCGGGCCCACGGCCTGGAAGTTCATATTGGAGGATGACGATGAACGACCGGGTCCAAAAACTGCGCGACCGGAGCCTGGCCTCAAGGCCGGCGATATCGGACGAACGCGCCCGCCTGCTGACCGAATTCTACCGCGCCGAGCAGGGCAAGCACTCGGTGCCGGTGATGCGGGCTCTTTCATTCAAATACATTTGCGAGCGCAAGACGGTGTACATCGGCGACGGCGAACTGATCGTCGGCGAGCGTGGCCCCGCGCCCCTGGCCGTGCCCACCTTCCCTGAATTGACCTGCCACACGCCCGAAGACCTGGAGATCCTCGACACCCGAACCAAGACCAGCTACTCCGTAAGTGACGATGTCATTGCCACCTACCGCGACGAAATCGTTCCTTTCTGGCAGGGGCGCTCCCTGCGCGACCGCATCTTTCCCCAGCTGCCCAAGCAATGGCACGAGGCCTACGAGGCCGGCGTGTTCACCGAGTTCATGGAGCAGCGCGCCCCCGGTCACACTGTGGCCGACGGCAAGATCTTCACCAAGGGGCTGCTCGACTTCCAGGCCGACATCGTGGCCGCCGCGGCGGCGCTCGATTTCGCGAATGATCCCGAGGCCCTGGACAAACGGGAGCAGCTACGCGCCATGCACATTGCGGCCGAGGCCTCGATGATCCTCGCGCGTCGCTATGTTGCCGAAGCCACCAGGATGGCCAAGGCCGAAAAGGACCCGGAGCGGCGCCGCGAGCTGGAGCAGATCGCCGATGTTTGCGAGCGGGTGCCCGCCCATGCGCCACGGTCGTTCCAGGAGGCGCTGCAGGCCTACTGGTTCCACCACCTGGGCGTCGTCACGGAACTGAACGGCTGGGACAGTTTCAATCCCGGCCACCTTGACCAGCATCTGGAGCCCTTTTTCCGGCTGGAGCTGGCAGTCGGCTCCCTGGACCGCGAGTCGGCCCGGGAACTGTTGCAGTGTTTCTGGGTCAAGTTCAACAACCACCCCGCGCCGCCCAAGGTGGGAGTCACCGCCCAGGAAAGCGGCACCTACACCGACTTCGCCAACATCAACCTGGGTGGGCTCAAGGCCGACGGAACCGACGCCGTGAACGAAGTCACCTACCTGTTGCTCGAAGTCATCGACGAGATGCACATCCTGCAGCCCAGCAACAACATACAGGTCTCTAAGAAAAGCCCCGACGATTTCCTGAAGGCCGCCGCGAAGGTGATCCGCCAGGGCTACGGGTTCCCATCGGTGTTCAACGCCGACGCCATCGTCAAGGAGATGGTGCGGCAGGGAAAATCGGTCGAAGACGCGCGCGAAGGCGGCGCCAGCGGTTGTGTGGAGGCCGGCGCGTTCGGCAAGGAAGCCTACATCCTGACGGGGTACTTCAACCTCGTGAAAATCCTCGAACTGGCGTTGAACAACGGCTTCGATCCCCGCACCAAAAAGCAGATCGGACCACCCACGGGAGACGCGCGGAAATTCCGGACCTTTGACCAGGTGATGACCGCCTGGGGCGCCCAGCTGGCCCACTTCATCGATCTCAAGATCAAGGGCAACGCCATCTTCGAGCGCATGTACGCCAAGTTCGCTCCCGCGCCCTACCTGTCGCTGCTGATCGACGACTGCATCGCCACCGGCCGGGACTACAACGCCGGCGGCGCGCGCTACAACACGAGCTACATCCAGGGGGTGGGGACAGGCACGTTGACGGACAGCCTGTCGGCGATCAAGGAGCTGGTTTTCGAAAAGAAATCGCTTTCCATGGACGAGTTGATGACGACTCTGGCCAACGATTTTTCCGGCGCCGAGACTCTGCGCCAGACCGCCTTGAACAAGTTGCCGCGCTATGGGAACGACGACGACCGGGCCGACGACATCATGGTTCGCTGTTTCGACGCCTTCTTCAACGCTGTGGACGGCCGTCCCAACGGGCGCGGCGGTACTTACCACATCAATATGCTGCCCACCACCTGCCACGTGTATTTCGGTTCGGTGATCGGGGCCACACCCGACGGTCGCCGGTCCGGGACTCCCTTGTCGGAAGGTATTTCGCCGGTTCAGGGCGCCGATCGCAAGGGCCCGACCGCGGTCATGAACTCGGCGGCTAAAATGGACCACCTTAAAACCGGCGGCACCCTTCTGAACGTGAAGTTCACGCCCCAGGTCCTGGCCGGGGAAAAGGGGCTGGAAAGCCTGGCCGGCCTGATTCGCGGCTATTTTCGCCAGGATACCCACCATGTGCAGTTCAACGTGGTCACGGCCGACACCCTGCGCGAGGCCCAGCAGGATCCGGACAGCCACCGGCACCTGATTGTCCGGGTGGCGGGTTACAGCGACTATTTCTGTGATCTTTCCCGGGAATTACAGGACGAAATTATCACGCGAACCGCCCACGGGGACATCTGATCCCACCCCGGCGAATAAACGGGTGCCTCGGCGAGTAATCCGGGTTACATTCCGAACAGATAATTCCAGCCGGATCCAATTGACCGGACAGGTTGTGGGCTTAACGGTCCACCCAGACGCGAGGGGATTCTAATGAGCGATGATCAGAAGTTCGGAGGCCAGCAGGGACCTCAGATCCCGGAGATCAAGCTGCCCCATTTCGACAGGGGCAAGCTGCGATTGATCTTTGGCGGTCTGCTGATCCTGATTCTGGCTTTCACCAGTTTCTTCACGATCGATCCCGAAGAGACCGGGCTCATCCTGCGCTTCGGCAAGTATGTGCGCAGCACTGACCCGGGACTTCACTTCAAGATTCCCTTCGGCGTGGAACGGGTTCTGAAGGTTCCCATCCAGCGCCAATTGAAGGAAGAGTTCGGTTTCCGGACGGTGAAAGCCGGCGTGAAAAGTCAGTATTCGGTAAAACCCTACCAGGACGAATCGAACATGCTGACCGGCGATCTGAACGCCGCGGTGGTGGAATGGGTGGTGCAGTATCGGATCGTCGATCCCTACAAGTACCTTTTCCAGGTTCGTAACGTTGAAAAAACGTTCCGTGACATGAGCGAGGCGGTGATGCGCAAGGTGGTCGGCGACCACATCGTCAACGAGGTGCTGACCGTCGGTCGCGCCCAGGTGGCCTTGCAGGTGACCCTCGAGCTGCAGGAACTTTGCGAACAGTACGAGACCGGTATCAAGGTCGAACAGGTGGTTTTGCAGGACGTGAATCCGCCGGACCCGGTCAAGCCTTCGTTCAATGCGGTGAACGAGGCCCAGCAGGAGAAGGAGAAACTCATCAACCAGGCCCAGTCCGAGTACAACCGCGAGATTCCCAAAGCCAAGGGTGAAGCCCAGCAGACCATCCAGGAGGCCGAGGGTTATGCTCTGGACCGGGTCAACCGTTCCCAGGGTGACGCGCTCCTGTTCACGGCCATCTACGAGTCTTACCGCAAGGCGCCCGAAGTCACCCGCACGCGGATGTACCTCGAAACGATGACCAACGTGCTGCCCCAGGTGGAAAGCAAGATCATCATCGATGACGGTCTGAAGGGGCTCTTGCCGCTGCTCAATCTCAATAAAACCAAGGGAGGTGAGTAGCATGAATAAGCTGCTGATTCCCCTGATCATCCTGATTGCTCTTGTTCTGTTCAACTCCGTTTACGTGGTTCAGGAACCGCACCAGGTCATCATCACCCAGTTTGGCAAGCCGGTGGGTGATCCGGTAATGTCGCCCGGCCTGAACTTCAAGCTGCCCTTCATTCAGAAGGTGCACCGTTTCGAGAAGCGTTTCCTCGAGTGGGACGGTGACCCCAACCAGCTTCCGACCAGGGACAAGCGGTTCATCTGGGTCAACAACTACGCCCGCTGGAGGATCACCGATCCGTTGCTGTACTTCCAGCGCCTGCGCGATGAGCGGGGAGCTCAGACACGTCTGGACGACATCCTCGACGGCGAGACCCGTAATGCCATCGCCAAGTACGATCTGGTGGAAGTGGTGCGCAGTACCAACCGCAAACCCATGGCGACCGAGGTTGACGCCGAAGACGAAGTGACGATGGAAGACATCGACTCCGGCCGAGACGTTATTCGTCTGGAGATCCTGGCCAATTCCCAGCAACGGACCTCGGACCTGGGCATAGAGATCCTGGACGTGGAGTTCAAGCGGATCAACTACGTGGCCGAGGTCCAGCGCAAGGTTTACGAGCGGATGATCTCCGAGCGGCAGCGTATCGCCGACCGCTTCCGGAGTGAAGGTCAGGGTGAAGCTTTCCGCATCCGTGGCGAGAAGGATCGCGAGTTGCTCAGGATTCGTTCCGAGGCCTACAAGACGGCCCAGGAGATCAAGGGTAACGCCGATGCGGAGGCCACGAACATCTACGCCCGGGCCTACAATCGTTCGGCGGACACCCGTTCGTTCTACGAGTTCCTCCAGACCATGGAAGCCTACAAGACGACTCTGGACAAGGAGAGCTCGCTGGTCCTGTCCACGGATTCGGATTTCTACCGTTTCCTGAAAACGAGTGAGTCGCAGTGAGCCGAAGCCGACTGACCCTGTTCGCCCTTCTGGCCGTCACCTATCTGGTGGCGGCCTGCGGGGCGGGGGCGGATGAAAAACCCATCTTCATGTGGCAGATCGAATCCGGGACAGCGACCGTTTCGCTGGTGGGTTCGATTCATGTGGGCAAACCCGATTTTTTCCCTCTGGCCGAACCGTTCGAAAATGCCTTTGCGGCGGCGCCCGTGCTGGCGGTGGAGGTGGACATGGCCGACCCTGCCAACCTCCAGAAATCGGCCATGCTGGTAATGCAGAAGGGGATGTTGCCCGGCGACACCACCCTGGAGGATCGACTTTCGCCCGAGCTCTGGCAGCGGATAGAAAAATACTCGGCGGAAAACAATTTTCCCCTCGCCATGTATTCGAAATTCACCCCCGGTATCGTGGCGATGATGATGGTCATGGAGGAGTACAAAAAGCACGGGTTCGATCCCGAGTTGGGTATCGACAAACACTTCCTGGACATGTCCGGCGAACAGGGCAAGGAGATCCGCGAACTGGAGACCATCGAGGCCCAGCTAGATCTGTTTTTCAGCATCGACGATCAGCTGGACGACATCCTGGTGGAGGAGTTTCTCGATCAGATGGTTGAAATAACCGTCATTACCGAGGAAATGGTGGCGCTGTGGAAGGCCGGGGACGTTACCGGTTTGGACGATTTCCTACAGGATCAGATGGGTGAAGATCCGGATATGGCCGATTTTTATCGCACCCTGCTGGACGACCGCAACGTGAAGATGGCCGAAAAGATCGATGATTGGCTCAAGGCTGACACCGACGTCTTCGTGGTCGTCGGCGCCGGGCACTTTGCCGGGAAAATGGGAATCCTCAGTCTTTTAGAGGGTAAGGGGTACACCGTTACCCAGATGAATCGCTGACCCGGTCAGAAGGATCCCGCTCCGACCTCCAGGACGTAGGTTAATCGATCGATGTCGAAGAAGCCGTAATTCTTGACCCCCATCCGCAACCCCCAGAAATCGGTGATGAACGACAGGAACTTCAATGGGGACTGCCCAATCTGGGTGCGGAATTTGAGACCCATGTCAAAGACGAAATCGGCGTGTCGTTGTCTGTCCCCGGTGCCGGGATCGTAATCGTTCCATTCGACACCGGCGGCGAAGTACGAGTCAACCCAGCGTGAGGCGGAGTTGGCGTATAGCAGAGTCCAGCCGAAATCACGCAGATGGGGCCCCTTCAGGTACATGCGGTGCAGAACGTATCCCCCGGTCATGGGTATGGTCATGTTCTTTCCGATGAAAAACGGGAAGACCCAGCTGAAACCCCAGCGGCCGTCCGCATAAGCGGAGACCGAAAAGGACCGTTTCAAGGCGCCGGAGTTGACCCAGCTCCAGGCATCTTCCAGCGTGGATACCTCACCGTGTACCGGCCCGTCGGGTTGTTCCTTGTGCACGAGAAAATTCGCGAGATGGGAATCCCCGGATTGTTCAGTGTCCCAGGCGGCGGCCTGTGCTGTCGACGGAAGAGGGCGCAGTTCGTAAACGGGATTGCCGCCGGTGTAGTCGGCGTGCTGCCGTGCCAGTTTTTCCCGGAGCGGGCTGTCGGCCGGCAGGGGCGGCAGAACCCGGTCCTCGGGGTTTCGCACCTTGGTCATCCACGCCTGGTAGCCCGCGGTGAACAGGCCTCCGGAGCGGATGATGTCCCTCACGCCCCAAGCGTCGTTCACCCTCACGTTGACGTCGTAACTGGGTGTGAAATAGCCATCGTTGTTCCGGTCGGGCGCGAGCGCGTGCTTGCCCTCCTCCACCAGTATGTTCATGGGGAATTGTGCATCCCTGTCAACTTCGAGGATGTTCCAGTACCAATCGATGCCGTGGGCTTTGCCCGTGATTCGAGTTACGAACATCACAACATGAGGCTCTCTGCAGTCGGGATATCCCAAACTCGAGAGGTATTTCCCGCCACTGCGAGCCACGGCGATGCGAACCTCTGCGACTTCAACGTCATGCTCATGCGAGCTGAATCCCGCCTCGTCGGAGAAATAGCCGTAGTACTCCAGTCGCAGCAGGGCCCCGTTTTCGGTTCTGATCACGGCCTCGGCCCTGTTCGTTCCGGTTTCGCGGTAGATGGGTTGGTCATGGTGTTTGCTGCGGACAATTTCCTTGAGCTGGAAGTACACCACCGGACCCGTGGCCGCCTCGAACGGGAACGGCTCGGGAGTCTTGATTGTCGAGCCGTGGGCGTTGTTCAGGGAAGGTTCGTCGGGAGAGAACCAGAACACTGGGGCGGCGTAAGCCGCCAGCTCCGCCACTGTCATGTCGCGCGGGGAACCCCACCAGATGATCCCTGGCAGACCGCTGAAATCGCAGTCACAGGCCGGGGCGGGTTGCTGCGCGAGGACCGGACCGGTCCCGCCAAGGACCAACACTAAAAGGCCCCACCTGATCACGTGAGCTAAGCTAACGGTCATAACCAAATCTCCCAGCGATAAAGACGGGCCGCCGTTCCGGACCGGACACGGCCGACAGGCGCCGTTCCGGACCCGGTTCCAGGCTTCAGGGTAGATACTTCTCGTAGCGTTCCTCCCCGGTCTCCAGGTCGACGCCGAACAGCTCGAGATACTTCACCTTTGGCAAAATCCCGCCCTCTTCGGCGAAGATGAATATCTGGTCCAGGATAGCGCGGCGGCCGCCGATGTCGATTAGCGCGCGGAACGTATCGCGGACCGCGGCGACGAAGACGTCGCGACCGATATCAGCCTTCATGTCGAGCCGCAACCGGTCGCCCTCGTGGTCCTGAACCTTGAACCCATAGGCCATCCTGCGTTCGATGCCCTTGAGCTTCTTGCGCGCTCCGTCCTCAGCCAGTTTGAGCCAGTAGACGTCGACCGGGTCCTTCTTTTGAAGCGTCCCGTCCGGAAGTACACGGGCATCGTAGACCACAATGTTCGCGTTCTTGTTGCGCTCGATGTGAAAAAGCCGATGAACGGTGGAGTCTTCGGCTGCGCTAATCCGGGGGAACCCGGGGATCGCCGCCAGCAAGGCGAGGAGGAATATCAGGGTGCGCTTTTCCATGACCATTTCGTTCCTTCGGTTGGGAGCGGGTTCGACAGGGCTTAGGGTCCCACACAATACCACTGATCTGGTGAAAGACGCCTCCACAGGGACAATCATGAGGGCCTCTTGTCGGTCCCCGTTCGACCCTGGTCTTGGTTGGACGCCTCGGCAAGATCAAGCGAACCGGTCCGAAAAACCAGGTCCCACAACGGACTGGAGACCCCGAACATGGCGTCCGGATCCCGGTGGTGATGGGCCAGGTGGTAGCGGTGCAGGAACCTGAACCAGGAATTCCCCGTCGTGCCGTGATGGCTGATGTAGTGGGAAAGGTCGTAGACCAGATAACCGGCCAGGAGTCCGGACATCACCGTCAACGCCGGCCCCGTAGGCAGCAGGGACTCCAGGAGGAGGAATACCACCAGGGCGATTCCCGCGCCGGACAGAGGGGGGAACACCAGCCGGGTGGCGTCATGGGGATCCAGATGATGGATACCATGCGCCAGGAAGTGGGCCCGGATGGCGCCTGGACCACCGGGCGGTGTATGGAAGAACCAGCGGTGGAGAACGTATTCCACCAGGGTCCAAAAGAAGAATCCCGCTACGAACAGGCCGGCCATCGGTCCCCAGCCCTGGTCGAAGAAAAGGCGGGCCGCCACCGGAAGGATCACAACGACCGGCAGCCAGATTCCGACCACAAGGCGCCAGGAGATGTGGGTCATGACTTCGAGCCATTCAGTCTCGAAGATGCGGACCGAACCGGGCCATTTGCCGGGATCCCAGTCCTGGAGTTTACGAAGGGTCGATTTGCGGAGGGGGCTATGGACCCATTCAAAATAACGATCCCCGAGCCCGGCGACCTGCCGGTACAAGGGAAGGCTCAGGTCGATCCCGAAGGCATCCACGAACTCCGATCCACGGAGATCAGCCTGATCTTCCTGTATGGCTTGGGGTCTACTCATCAATCGTCATTCCTCCGATTGCTAGGGCTCGCCTGGTTTGGAACTCTCTCACCGATTTGCCGGGCCCAAGGGTGATACCGCCACGTGGACGGGATTCAAAGTGCCAGCTCCATCACCCCGGCAAGGGCAAGGTGACCGTCAGGGAAAGGCGCACGCCTTCGGTCAGCGCACGATTTTGAGCCATTCCCCCTGAACGATTTGGTCTTCCAGGTCGCGTCCGTTCATGAATGCCGTCTCCTGCAACGCCTCCTTGCGAACCCCGAACTTTCCGAGCACTGACGCCAGGTCCCCGTCGGCGGACGCGCTGAGGACATGCACTCGCAGCGGCTGCACCTCGAGGACCTTCTGGTCCTCGATAGGGGCAATGCCGTCGAGAATTGAGGAAAGACTGCTTCGGTGAGTGGCCAGGTCCTGCTCGGCAACGACCCCGAGGAAGATCAGGACGGCCTTGTCGCGTTCAACGAATCGCAAGCGCACGCGGGTCCGCTGCCGGTTCTGGACCTGGTTCGCCTCGACGACCACGACCGGAAGGCCATTGATCTGGGCGGTCCGGCGTTCGATCAGTTCCAGCTCGTTCTCCCTCAGAAGAACGTCGGCCGCTTGCCCGGCGGACTTCTCCTTGGCCAGGGTGACCTGGACCACGGCCTTATCGTCAGGGGGGACGACGAGCACCCGGCCGGCCGAGTTGCTCAGCTTCCACTCCTTGGGGACCGGGAACTGGAATCCAAGGATCGGATGGTAGAACATCCCCTCCTGGGTGAAACCGCGGCGGGGGTCCGGGCCGTAAACGATCCCATCGATCCGCTTCAGGTATGCAGACGGTTCCACGGTCCGTGGTTCGAAATCTACCTTCTGCTGCCACTCATCCGCGAGCTGGTTGACCTTCTCGAAACGCTTCTCAGGATGCGGGTGGGTCGAAAGATAGGTCGGCACCGCGTTTCCGGTCTGTGCCGACATGGCACCGATGGTGTGGAAGAAGTCCGCCATGGCATGGGCGTCGAAACCATTTCGCGTGGCATACTCGACGCCCAGACGGTCGGATTCAGCCTCCTGATCCCTGCTATACTTGAGCAGACCCAGGTTGATGGGGGCGGTCGCCACGCCGCCTATGACCGGGAAGCGCTGAGCCAGGCGGTCGGTCAGGCCGAATCCGGTGAACAGGACCCTCTGGGACATCTGCTCCACGCCGTGACGCGCGACAATATGGCCCGTCTCGTGGCCTAAAACGCCAGCCAGCTGGTCCTCCGAGTTGAAGTAGGCGAGGATACCGCGCGGAAAGTAGACGTAGCCGCCCGGCAGGGCGAAGGCGTTGACCACCCCGTCGTCCAGCACGCGGAAGTGGTACTCCAGATGGGAACGCTGGGAGACCGCCGCCAGTGACTGGCCGATGCCGTCCACATAAGCGGCCAGGTCCTCGTCGTCGTAGAGGCCGTACTCGGCCGTCACCTGAATGTCCTGCTCCCGGCCGAGTTCGACCTCCTGCTCCTCGTTCATCATCGAGAGGGTCGGCCTGCCCGACACGTAGTCCCTGGCGCAGCCGGACACCGCGACGGTCAGGACGAGGACGGCGAGCGTGATCGACAGCAACGGACTGGTGCGGCTCCGCCTCCGGTTCCGGTAAGGGATATAAAACTGCCGTGACATTCTTTCTCCTTTGGCCGCGAGTGCGGCTCCGTGGTGAATCCCCAACCTAGCGAACGCGACTCTTTTGAGCGATGGCCTTTTCCGCGCCGCCGATGAAGAAACGGATGCCCTGGTCCTGCTCACCGATGGCCAGGTCCAGGCGTATCATGGTGACCACGGGAAGGGTCAGTCGTAAGCCCACGCCGCCGCCGGCGATCCAGCTGGTGTCAATTTGCTCGGGACCCGACCAGGCGGTGCCGGCATCGTAGAACGCACCGATCTGGAAGCCCAAACGCATCTTGATGAACCAGAACTTCCACCGCCTTTGCTCCATGAGCTGGAACCAGTATTCGACGGTGTTGAGCCACTGGTGCTGGCCCTGGCGGGAGCCCAGTGTCCAGCCGCGCACCGAGTTCGTGCCGCCGATGTAAAACTCGGCCCAGGGAGGAATCGTCCCGCCCAACTCGCCGTTGGCCAGCGACGCGTAGGTGCTGAGGGTCATGGAGTGCCTATCGCCGAGAAACGGCAGGCCCCAGTAGTTGCGCACGTCCAGGTCGAGGCGCCAGAAATCGGCGTCACTACCGCCGAAACCGCCCCACTTGGCGACCTCCAGGTCCATGTACCAGCCGTCGGTGGGGTAGATCGCGTTGCGCGAGTCGTGCTGCACGAAAAGACCCAGGGACGGTACGCGGTCGAAGTTGTCGGCCCCCAGGGTCATCCCGTCGAGGTCCGACTTCAGGGCCAGGTAGCGGAAGCGCGTGCCAAGGCGGGTATCGTCGGTCGTCGATTGGAGGAATTCGAAGAAGATCTCGTCCGAGATCTCGTTGAAGTTCATCAACTCGTTGATGCGGTCCCTGTGGAAGTACTCGAACTTGTAGCCGTAGATCCAGCTGCGGCCCGGCAGGGGCGGATCCGCGTAGCGGAAGCCGTAGTTGGTAGCCCCACCCCAACGGGCGTAGGCCGACGCGCGGGCGGCCGTCCCCAGCAGATTGCTTGAGGAGACGGCCGGCCCGATCTCGATGCCGTTTTCCTGGGTGAGGCGGAGGCTGATCGAGGGTATGTAGGGCGTGCCCTCGGCCACCGTGACGATCAGAGCAATGCCGTCGTCCACGGGCTCGGTGCCCAGCGTCACCGAGGTGAAGGCGCCCAGCCGCAGGACCCAAAGCACGTCCAGCTTGGCGTTCTCCTGCGTAAAGGGATGCCCGATCTGGGACTTGATGGCCGTCAGGATGATCCACTCGCGGGTGTACTTGTTGCCCTCGATGCGGATTTCCCGGAGGGTCTCGCCGAAGGGGAGGCCCTCGGGAATGGCCGGGGGGATGGGCTCAACCGTGATCAGCTTCGCAACCGCGGAAGAAGGACCGCCCAGAAGGACGGACAACAGCAGCCCCATGAGCAGCTTGGTCACGGGCCCGCTAGGGATGAAGGTGCCTGTGCCTCTGATCACTAGATTGTCCCTCCGCCTGTGGCTGGTAGCCTTGTCGCGTACTAAAGAACGGTGGCGCGGTCCGAAATCTCCCAGATTCTGGTAACAGGGGTTCCCTTTCGGAAAAGAGCCGTATACAGCCAACATCGGAACCTTCCCATTCCGTTTCGGAAAGGGTAGATCGCACCACGGGGCCTTGGCTATCCCACCATGGTGGTACTTACATTCGGTCTACACGGGGATTCTAGAAGGCCCGGCCGAGCATGATGTAGAATGACTCATGGCCGCCCTCGACCAGCCCGTAGCCGGCGTAGAATGGTCCGAGAAGGGTTTCGACCCCGAGGAAGGCCGTACCACCTACGAGCAGATCGCCGAAGGCGGGCTCCTCGTCGAAGGCCCAGGCCTGTCCTGTCTCGAAGGCGAGCCCGAGGAAGATGTGCTGACCGAGAGAGGGATCGAGGCGGGCGAGGCGTACGTATACGCTGGCCGTGGCCAGGGCCATGTCGTCGCCGAAGACGCGCCCCCACTCAAGACCGGACAAGCGCGAGAATCCACCCAGTTCGAACCGGTCATCGAAGGGTAGCCCCGACCCGAACGAGGTGCCGCCTTCGAGGCGCCCGTTGAAGGTGACGCGGCCGGTAGTGGCGACGCCCTGGAGCCTGCCCGTTACGCGATCGAATTCCGTATCGGCACCCATCTCCTCGCGGGCCAGTCGCCCTTCGAGGCCGAATCCCCAGCCACGTCGGGGAAAATTGACATTATCGAGTTTGTCGAAGATCAGGCTGCCTCGCCAACCACCTCGGCTGTTGTCCAGGAGGCCGGGTAGATTTTCCAGGTCGCCGGCATAGTCGCCGATGAAGGCGCCGAGGCGAAACTCCCCCCAGCTCGACAGGTTCAGTCCGAGATCCAGGCG
>CBDUDB010000073.1:0-12354 GCA_965365795.1 uncultured bacterium
TGCGAAAGTGGAAAACGTTCCGGTCGCCAAGGACGATGAAGGTTGTCTCGTCATTGATGATGACGACAGCTCGGACATCGAAGCCCTCATTGCCCAGGCCACCCAGGGTGTGGTCATTCCCGAAGAAGACAATACGGATCTTGCGACCGCTGGTGGGGGAATGGAAACCATCCTCTCCGACGGACCCGCCACGACGGATTCGGCCGTCCCCGAAGAAGCGCCCGAATCGGTCGACCTGTTGGCCCAGATCCTGTCCGAAGATTCCAGTGCCGTGATGGGTGATGACTCCTCCCAGTTGGACACCATCGCCGCGGAAATCGGCAGCGTGGTCGGTGGCGACGGTTCCGAAGAAGATGCCGACCGACTCTATGAAATGGGTATGGTCTACCTGGAAATGGGCCTCTTCGACAAGGCCTGCGAAAGTTTCGAGACCGCGGCCGCGGACGACGACTACACTATCCGCGCCCATGAAATGTGGGGTATCACCCTGCAGCGTGCCGGTAAAGCCGACGAGTCAATCACCGTCCTGACATCGGGACTCCAGTTCGCCGAGGCGGACTCGCGTGAGAATCTCAGCCTGCGTTACCATATCGGTAGGGCCCATGAAATGGCCGACCGTCCCGAGCCTGCGGCCCAGATATACAAGGAGATCCAAGCCGCCGCGCCCAACTACCTGGACACCTCCACCCGGTTGAGGCAACTGGCTGGGGTCTGATTCCGAGCTGCAAACCCTCCAGAAGGTTTTTCGGGAATTCTTGATCCGCCGCGTTTGTTAACTTAAGATGCGGCCATGAATAAACCGGGAAACGGCACCCTCAAGACATCCCCGGTCCGGCAACCCGTGTTGCTGGGCCTTTTTACGGGTACGGCGGTGGGGGCCGGATACCTGCTGGCCGGGGTGCCCAACGTGGAACTCATGACCCTGGTCATCGCCCTGGCGGGGGCGGTGCTGGGTGTGCGGGGTGGATCCCTGACCGGAGTTTTGGCTGCGGCGATTTTTTCCCTGGGTTCACCCTACGGCCTTCCTCATCCGCTGTTGTTGATGGCCCAGACGGTCGGATTGGGTCTCGCCGGTGCGGTCGGCAGTTGGAGTGCGCCTCCTTTGATCCGAGCCTTGTCCAACCGTCATAGAATCCGTGCCATGGTCTGGGCGGGCGGGACCGGGTTGGTCGCCACGATCGGTTACGATCTGCTGACCAATCTGGCCATCATCGTGGCCTTCGATCTTGAACCCGTGGTTGTTCTGGTCGGCGCGGTACCGTTTTTTTTGGTGCACGCCGGGGTGAATACCGCCGTCTTTTCCGTCTTGCTGCCGGTCCTGTTACCCCGTCTGGCTTTACTGGCCCGTGCCCCGCTCAAGGGCCGTTCGAATGGAGCGTCCCTCCTGTCGGCCGTCATGCTTTTGGGGGTCTTGACCGTGGGGGTCGCTTCGGCCCAGGAGACTGAACCCTCTTCCGAATCAGCCCCGGATAGCACGTTGGTAAGGAATGCCCCGGAGGCGAAGCCGGATACCCTTGGTCAGCCGGGCCCGAAGCTGGAACCACCGACCTCGCGCATTTCCCAGCGGGCGCACCAGACAATGGGGTGGACTCGTGCCTTGTGGACGCCCTTTGCTCCGACGGCCCTGGACTGGCTTGACTGGTATTCCACCTGGGTGCCGGTGACTGACGGAGGTCTGGGGGCACAGGCGGTGATCCTGGGTGAAGCCACCACCAGCCCGGTGCCCATGTTCACGCGGGATGGAATTCCCGTGGGTACGGGACACGTGCTGGCCGACGACCCCTCCCTGGTTCCGACCGAGGCCTTGGTGGCACGCGATGGTGGGCCGGGCACTGACGGCTGGGGGGGAACCGGCGGACTTGTAACCCTGGATACGGAAGACCCGGACTCCGGCAAAGCCGTTTCCGTCTACCGTGGAATCAAAGGGCCCCATGAGACCTACTTCCGGGCCATCAACGTCCTCACCCCGCAGGCTGCTTGGCGGGCGTCCTTTGAATTCGAGGAATCCCTGGATAACGAGGGCTACAATTACACCGACCAACCGGACGAGATTTTTGTTCAAACCCGGCCAGATGGTTTTCCGGGCCAGGGCAAGATCCGTCAGAGCCGCACGCGGATCTTCCGCAGGCTGGATGAATCGAATCAACTGGTGGTGGAGTATTCCAACGGGCGCAAGACCAAGGACGGCCTGCCCGCTCTGGGCGCCGACCACATGGAGGTCTGGGACGACGGCATCGCCGCCACCATGACAGCCCGTACCGGTGACTGGCGCTGGCGGACCTCTCTGTTCTGGAAAAACCGGGACATTGAATGGGGTGATCGCGACACCCTTTCGGTGGGCAACGAGCGCCGGAAAGTCGAAACCGGGCGGGAAGGGGTGACAGTTGACCTGATCCGTTCGGCCGAGTCTGGACTGGACGAAACCCAACCGCAGACGGGCCTGAAATTTCAGTTCACCAACTGGAAGGTCTATGACACGGGAACGTCGCAGAACTGGGCCGCCGGTTTTTCTGGCAATGGCGAGGGGGCGGGGCAGACAGGCCTGGCCGTCGCCCGAACGGGTGTCAGGAGCGGGGCTTGGCGACTGTTGTTCGGCCTGGGCGGCCAGTGGGACCGGCATGCAGGCTTCGGCCCCCATCTGGATCTCGCCTGGGAAGAGGATGACCGGCAGCCCTGGTGGCGGCTCGAGTTGCACTACGGCGGCCGGGCGCCTCGCAGTGATGAATTGTTGACGCCCATACTCCATGTCGTGGACGACCGGCGACTCGCCCTGTTTCCCAATTCCGACCTGAAACGCGAAAAAACCTTGCGGGCCGGTCTCTTGCTCAATCGGCGCCTCCTGGGAATCGATCTTGCTGTCGATGGCAGCGTAAGGCGGCTGACCGACGGGATTACCTGGCAGGCCCTGGCCCCGGGTGGAGATCAGGGTATCTGGAACAACAGTCTGAAGCTGGACGCCGCCCGAGTGACCGGGAGCCTGGGCCGCCAGGGACGCTTTCTCGGCTGGGGTCGGATCATGCTGGAGGGTACGTGGCAGAGCTTCGAGGAAAAATCCGGACGCGCGAGTCTTCTGCCGGCCGACAAATATCTGCGTCTGCACCTGATGTGGGAGAACCATTTCTTCAGGGAAGACGGCATCTTACAAATCGCCCTGTTCAGCACCCGCAGTGGGGAGATGGCCGATCCTTGGGACGTGACCCGGACCTACCGTCTGCCCTCTCGGACGGTGCACGATCTGCTGGTGGGTTTCCGCCTGGTGGGGGCCAACCTGTCCTTGGCGATCCGCAACCTGACCGGAGAAAAGACCCAAATGACGGCCGGCGCCCTGAGCTCCGACCAGGAAATGGATTTCAGGCTGCATTGGGGTTTCCGGTACTAAATCGTCCTCGCCGATCGATTTCCCCCCTTTCGCGCCGCCAGGCTATCGGAATCCTTCTGGTCTTCTGCCTGCTGATGTGCGGACGTCTGGTTCGCCACCGGATGCTGGTCACCGTGGACGGGCAGTGGCGCGAACACCTGTGGCTGGATGAAATCGTGCTCCCGGCCGCCGCGGCCGAAAAGCCCCAGAAAGCTCCCCGGCCCGTGTTGACCTCCCCTTTACCCATCAATACCTGCAACGTGGACAGTTTGACCCTGCTGCCGGGAGTGGGGCCGGTCCTGGCCGCTCGGATCGAGGAAATGCGCGCCGAGGGCTTCATATTCACCCAGGAGGAGGATTTAAGCTTGGTCAAGGGCATCGGACCCACCCTTACAGCCAGGTTGGCCCCCTTGGTCACCTACATCGTGGAAACGGCTCCGGACACCCTGGTCGAAGATTCCCCTTAAATCATCGGTAAAGTCGCCAGCATAACATCCGAAAATGAAATGGCATGGATGGACTGCCGGGATCCCCACTTGAGGGAGCCCGGTGGACACAACGGCCGAAATCCGGCGTTTTGCCGGTTTGGATCCGGATTAGGGAAATACAAGAGCGGAGTCATCGCAACATGAATACAGGTTCCACCGCGGCCTCCAAAGACAAGATAGCCGGGCAACTGCTTGAAGCCGGTCTCGTAGACGAAGCCAGCTTGGCCAAGGGCCGGGAACTTCAGAACAAGGAAGGCGGATCCCTGGGCCAGGCTCTGGTCAGGATCGGCGTCATCGACGAATCCACCTTCGCGGAATTTGTCGGCAGGATCTACAACCTGCCCGTTTTGGTCCTGGAAAAAACCGAAGTCGAGATGGAATGCATCGATATGATCCCGGGCGACGTGGCCCGCAAGTTCCAGGTGCTCCCCATCAACCGCGCGGGTCGTGTCCTGACCGTGGCCATGGCCAACCCGAACAACATTTTTGCCATCGACGACATCAAGTTCATTACCGGCCTGGACGTGCAACCGGCCGTCGCCGGTGAGATGTCCATCAAGAAATACATCGACAAGTTCTACGCGACCACCGATTCGCTGGCCTCGATCATGGAGGGCATCGAGGACGACATCGAGCTGGTGGAAGACGCGGACGATGATGACATCACCGGCCAGGAAGGCCAGAACGCTCCGGTCGTCAAACTCGTCAACACCCTGCTGGCCGAGGCCGTCAAACTGGGCGCCAGCGACGTTCACATCGAACCCTACGAACGCAACATGCGGGTCCGCTATCGCATCGACGGCATACTGTCCGAAGTGATGGAGCCGCCCATCAAACTGAAGAATGCGATCACCAGCCGACTGAAGATCATGTCCGAGCTGGATATCGCCGAGCGCCGCATTCCCCAGGACGGCCGCATCAAGTTGAAGATCGGCTCCAAGAAGGTAGACCTTCGTGTCTCGACCCTGCCCTGCATTTTCGGGGAGAAGGTCGTGATGCGTATCCTGGACAAGAGCAACCTGAATCTGAACCTGGCCGACTTCGGGATGGAGCAGAAGGCCATCGACGACATCTACGAGGCCATCGCCGCGCCCTTCGGGATGGTCCTGGTGACCGGCCCGACCGGGTCCGGTAAAACGACCACTCTGTATTCCTGTCTGTCCAAACTGAATGACACCGAACGCAACATCATGACCGCCGAGGACCCGGTCGAGTACAACATCGACGGCATCAACCAGGTCCAGGTCCGGGACGATGTGGGCCTGACTTTTGCTGCGGCCCTCAAGGCGTTCCTGCGGCAGGATCCCAACATCGTCATGGTCGGTGAGATTCGTGACCTGGAAACCGGCGGCATCGCCACCAAGGCCGCGTTGACCGGTCACCTGGTGCTCTCGACCCTGCATACCAACGATGCCCCGAGCACGATCAACAGGATGATCGACATGGGCATTGAACCGTTCCTGGTCGCCAGTTCCACCGTCCTGATCATGGCCCAACGCCTGGTCCGGAGAATATGCAAAAACTGCAAGGAAGAGATTCAGCTGTCCGCCGAGGCTTTGAGTGACCTGCGCCTGCCTCCCGACACCACTGTCTCCAAGGGAAAGGGCTGTGATCAATGCAACGGTTCAGGGTATTCGGGACGACAGGGGCTGTACGAAGTCATGCCGGTCACCCCGGAGATCCGGGAGTTGATCCTGGACCGGGCTCCGACATCGGAAATTCAGAAGCTGGCCATCAAGCAGGGAATGTTGACCCTGCGTCAGGATGGGCTCATCAAGGTCGCCAAGGGGATTACCACTGTCGAGGAAGTGTTGCGCGAAACCGCCATGGTCGAATAGTGACGCATAGGGTCGCTCAACCGCACGACAACCAGGAGGAGAGATAACGTGATTGGAATGCGAGAGCTTCTCGAAGAGATGGTGGCCAAGGGGGCCAGCGATCTTCATCTGACGGCGGGTGTTCCGCCGCAATACAGAGTCGACGGACTGATGCAGACCTCCCAGTTCACGGTCATGACCGGGGATGAAACCCGGCGCCTGGCCTACAGTATCCTCAACGAGGAACAGAAAAAGCGCTTCGAGAACGACCAGGAACTGGATCTGTCCTTCGGCGTGCAGGGCATCAGCCGGTTCCGCGCCAACGTGTTCCAGCAGCGCGGCGTGACCGCCATGGCCATCCGCCAGATTCCCTACGAGATCCACACCTTCGAGCAACTGGGTCTGCCTCCGATCTGCCGTACGCTGATCAACAAGACTCAGGGGCTGATTCTGGTCACCGGCCCCACCGGCAGCGGCAAGTCCACGACCTTGGCCACCATGGTCGATACGATCAACAGCACTCTAAGTGGACATATCATCACCATCGAGGATCCCATCGAGTTCGTGCACCAGCACAAGAAGTGCATCATCAACCAGCGCGAAGTCAACAGCGATACCCACAGTTTTCCTGACGCCCTGAAGTACGTGCTGCGGCAGGACCCGGACGTGATCCTCATCGGTGAGATGCGGGACAAAGAAACCATAGGCGCGGCTCTGACCATAGCCGAGACCGGCCACCTGGCCATGGCGACCCTGCATACAAACAGCACGTTCGAGACAATCAACCGTATCGTCGACGTCTTTCCTCCGGGACAGCAGAACCAGGTCAGAGCGCAGCTGGCATTTTCGCTGAGCGGCGTGCTGACCCAGCAGCTGATCCCCCGGGCACGCGGCGGCGGCCGGGTCATGACCATGGAGATCATGGTCTGCACCCCGGGGATCAAGGCCATGATCCGCGATGACAAGACCCATCAGATCTACGGACTGATGCAAGCCGGACAAAAACACGGCATGCAGACCATGAACCAGTCGCTGCACCAGGCGGTGCTCAACAAATGGATCACTTTGGATGAAGCGATGGGGCGGACATCCGACGCCCAGGAACTTCTGGGAATGCTCGGCGAACCCGTCGGCATGGCTAAATAGGAAGGGGAGGAATCCCGTGAGCGCCACGATTTTTCTTTGGAAAGGCAAGACCGCGAAAGGCGAGACCCTTTCGGGAGAATACGAAGGACCTGACAAGGCGTCCGTGGGGGAATACCTCCGCAAACGCCGGATCGTGATTACTTCGATCAAAAAGAAGCCCAAGGAAATCAACATCGGTTTCCTGCAGAAAAAGGGCGTATCGGTCAAGGATCTTTCGGTTTTTACCCGGCAGTTCGCCACCATGGTCAATGCCGGTCTGCCCCTGGTCCAGTGCCTGGACGTTCTGGGCCGCCAGCTGGAAAAGCCCCACTTCAAGCAGACGGTCCTGAAGGTTACCGCCGATGTGGAAGGCGGTTCGACCCTGGCCGAATCTCTGGAAAGACATCCGCGGATCTTTTCCGACCTCTATGTGAGCATGATTGCCGCGGGCGAGGCCGGCGGTATCCTGGACGTCATTCTCAGCCGTCTGGCCGTGTTCCTGGAAAAGGCCGACGCCCTGCAACGCAAGGTGAAGGGCGCCATGACCTATCCGGCAATCGTGCTGACGGTGGCCGGTGGTGCGTGCATATTCATGTTGATGTTCGTGATCCCGGTTTTTGCCAAGATGTTCTCCGATTTCGGGGGCACCCTGCCGATGCCCACGCAAATCGTCATGAACATTTCGGAATTCATCCGTGGCTACTGGTGGGCCATGCTGGGCGGCTCCGTGCTGTTCACCTGGGCGTTCAAACGGTACCGCGCCACGGTGACCGGTCAACGAAACACCGACAAGATGTTCATGAAAATCCCGGTGATCGGCACCGTGATTCTCAAGTCGTCAGTGGCCCGGTTCACCCGCACCCTGGGTACCCTCATCGGTTCCGGTGTGCCCATCCTGCAGGGACTGGAAATCACTTCCCGTACCGCGGGCAACCGGGTGATCCAGGAAGCCATCGACGAGACCGCCAAGAGTATTGCCCAGGGTGACACCATCGCCGCGCCCTTGAAGGCCAGTGGTGTTTTCCCGCCAATGGTCGTACAGATGATCGGCATCGGTGAACAGACCGGCGCCCTGGACGAAATGTTGGCCAAGATCGCCGATTTCTACGATGACGAGGTGGACGCGGCGGTTGACGCTTTGACCGCGGCCATCGAACCGGTGATGATCGTGCTGATGGGCACCATGGTCGGTGGCATGCTCATCGCCATGTATTTGCCGATGTTCAAGATGTCGAGCGTCGTGGGGGGATGAGGTTGTCCGATCCGAGTGACGGCAGCCGGGTCCCGAACAAGGTTTCCGGGCCCGGCGGCCGTGACCCCAACGCCAAGCTATTGATATGGCGGCTGCTTTTGGCCGCCTTTCTCTCTGTTTCATCCCTGTTTGTCCACTATTTCGGATCCCAGGACGTCAGCCCCGCCGGCCTGCTCGGTTCTCTCGGGCTGCTTTACACGACAATCACCGTCTGCTGGGCCGCCTACCTGGCGGGGGCGCCCCGCCGGCTGCTCCTTTCCGTCCAGCTGGCCGCCGACACCCTGTGCATCGGCCTGCTGGTCCACTTTTCGGGGGGACCCTATTCGGCCTTTCCGCTGGTGTTCCTGGTTCCGATCATGTTGGGGGCTTACTACCGCGACGCCCGTTGGTCCATAGCCATTGCGGGCACCGCTGCCATCCTGGTCGGCGGGGGTCACTTCGGCCTGGCTCTGGGCTGGTTGTTGACCGGTACCGAATCAACCCTGGATTACCTGCAGGGATGGCAAGTTTTTGTCACCGCCCTGCACATGGCGGTTTTCCTGGTGACCGGCATGATCAGCGGAGGTCTGGCTCATCGCTTGGCGGCCCGCCGGCAGGAAGAGACCCGCAGCCGCATCGTGGCCCAGAAGGCCCGCTGTGAAGTCCGCAACATTCTGGACAACATCCAGAGCGGCCTGATCACCGTCAACCGCAAGGGGGTGATCACGCGGGTGAATCCCTCGGCCTCCCGCATCCTCAAGATGGCTCCCGAGAAGCTTCTGAAACAGGATATCCGAGGCGTGATGGCAGATGGAATGCAGGAACTGACCGATATCATTCTCCCGGTGGCTTTGGGTGGGGATTCCGTTTCCCGGGGTGAGGTCCATATCAGCCGCAAGGGTATACGGATGCCCCTGGGGCTGAATGTCAACCATGTCACGGCTCCAGACGGGCGGGTCATCGGGGCGATCACCATCTTCACCGACCTGACCCGCGAAAAAGAAATGAGCGCCCGCATCCGTGAATCCGACCGACTGGCGGCGATTGGGGAATTGGCCGCCAGTATCGCCCACGAAATCCGCAATCCGTTGGCCAGCATCCGCGGCAGCGTCGAGATCCTGGCCGGTGAACTGGAACTGGCTGGATATCAGGACCAGTTGCTGGCGCTCGTGCTCAAGGAAAGCGCCCGGGTCAACACCATCATCAACGATTTTTTGGCCTATTCCCGGATGCCCGCCGCGACCAAGTCGTGTTTCGGAGCCGAGGAATTTCGCGATCAGATTTCCCTGCAGATTCGGCAGCACGTCGCCGCCAAGGGTGGTCAGGTGGAGGTTTTCTGTGGGGTCGATCCAGCCGACCTGGCCATCGTCGCGGATCCCGGCCAGTTGACCCAGATGACCTTGAACCTGGCCATCAACGCTTGCCAGGCCATGGCCTACCAAGGGGAACTGCGCATCGGGTTGAATCTGGTCGCTGACGGCGAAACCTACGAACTGGTGGTCACGGACAATGGCCCCGGTATCGAGTCGGAAATCCGTGACGACCTGTTTTCACCCTTCAAAACCACCAAAGAGGGGGGCACCGGTCTGGGCCTGTCTATCGTCGCACGCATCGCCAGCGCCCACGGAGGCAGCGTGAAGGCCGAAGACCATCCGGACCGGGGCGCCATTTTCCGGGTCCGGTGGCCAGTGGATCAGGGGCTTCTCGACCCCGGTGGCCCGATGTCCGACCGGGACGATGGGGAAAAACCCTCTGAAACAGCTCCTGAACCCCTTTCGGTCGTTTGACCCGCGGAATTTCTTCCCTTTCGATCATGCACAATGCAATGAGGGCTGGTCAGCCATCCGTACCCGGAGGGCTATTTTTTTGAGAAAGAACCCACTTTTTCGCATTTCGCGTTAAAGCGTTCCCGCTACCTGACGATACCCATTCAGACAGTGCAACATGCCTCCAGCAACAAGGAGAATTCAATGGCCCTGGGCAAGATCCTGGTCGTTGACGATGAAGAATCGATGTGCCAGTACCTTTCGATTCTTCTGCAGAAAGAGGGCTATGAGGTAACGACGGTCAACTCGGGGGCTCAGGCCCTCCAGGTCGTCGACAGTAACCCCGTGGATGTGGTCATGACCGATATCCAGATGCCCAAGATGGACGGCATCCAGTTGCTTAAGGGGATCAAGGGAATTGATCCGACCACCCCGGTGATCATCATGACGGCCTATGCCAGCGAGCAGTCGGCCATCGACGCGGTGAATCTCGGCGCTTTCTCGTACATGCAGAAACACTGCAAGAACGACGAAATCAAGATGGTCGTTCGCAACGCCCTGGCCCTGCGCCAGGCCAAGACCGAAAACATCAAGCTCAAGAAGGAACTGACCCGCAATAAACGGCGCAAGAACATCATCGGCCAAAGTGCGCGCATGCGGTCGGTCTACAAGATGGTGGACAAGATTGCGGGCACCACGGCGACGGTTCTGATCAACGGGGAGAGCGGGACCGGCAAGGAACTGATCGCTCAGTCCATTCATCACCGCAGCGACCGGGCCGACGGGCCCTTTGTCGCCATCAACTGCGGCGCCATTCCCGAGACCCTCCTGGAAAGCCAGTTGTTCGGACACGTGAGAGGTTCGTTCACCGGCGCGGACCGCAACCACGACGGATTCTGCCGACAAGCCGAAGGCGGGACCATCTTCCTGGACGAGATCGGGGAAACGCCCCATGCCATCCAGGTCAAATTGCTGCGCATGCTGCAGGAACGGGAAGTGTATCCGGTGGGCAGCAGCAGTCCCGTAAAGGTCGATCTGCGGGTCATCGCGGCCACCAACCGGGACCTGGAGCAAGAGGTGAACGACGGCAATTTCCGCACCGACCTCTACTACCGTTTGAACGTGATCCCCATGCATTTGCCCGCCCTTCGTGAACGCCTCGAGGACATTCCCCTGCTGGTGGACCACTTCCTCAAACGCTGTTATCCGGAATCGACTCACGGCAACCTCGGCGCCTTGATCGAAGACGGGGTCCTGGACGCCCTTCAGGGGTACGAATGGCCCGGCAATGTGCGGGAGCTCGAAAACGTCATCGAACGCGCCAGCATCATTCGTGACGGGGACAAGATCACCGTCAAGGACCTGCCGGCCTTCGTGACCACCGGGACCGGGTCCGAATCTTCGACCTGCAACCTTGCTGTCGGCGGGCGGGTTACCCTGGACGATCTGGAAAGGGCCCACATCCTGGGCGTTCTGGAGGCTACGGGCGGGGCTCGCAAACAGACCTCGGAGATCCTGGGTATCAACGCCTCGACCCTGTACCGGAAACTCAAGAAATACGGTCTGCAGGATACGGGATCGGACCAGGACTTCGAAGCTGATGAAAATGAACAAGTTCCGGGCGAGGAATTGCTCGACGCGGTGGAATCGGTGATTCGCGAATCCGGGGAGTCGGTCACCGAACCTACCGAGGTTTAAATGTGGTCCGACTTTTGAATCGCAAGGAAAAATGGGTGGCAACAGGCAATCTGCACGCAAATTGCCGGGACTATTTTGCCCCTGCTCGAAAATTGAAACTTGTAGGTCATTTAATCCCAACACGTTGGCGTTATTGACTGATAAAGGGGCAAATGGCACGGCCATTGCTTCAAGTGGACTGCCGTTGGCAGGTAGAGAGCCGGACAACCCGGCAGCAAGCACCAAGAGGTCTACATACGGAGATGTATTGGGCCGAAATCGAAGGAGATCGATGTGTTGAATCGTAAGGGATTTACTCTGATTGAGCTGATGATCGTGGTCGTGATTATCGGTATTCTGGCCGCCATCGCTATTCCTAACTTCATCAGCATGCAGGATCGTGCCAAGGAAGCCAAGGTCAAGGGTGCGGCGCACACCGTGCAGCTGGCCGCCGAGGATTTCGCCGTTCGTAACGATGGCGTCTATTCCGACACTGGTGTCAGCCTGCAGCCCCTTCTGCCCAATGACGCGGTCAATGGCCGGAACCTGCAGAATGCTTTCACCGCCGCCTGGACCGAGCCCCAGTATGCCGCCGCCGCTGGTGGCCCCGGTGAAGTCGGTATCGTGGTTGTCAACGACGTCAATACCGGTATTCCGGTGGGTTACACAATCACCGGTTTCGGTAAGGATGCCGTTATTCTGACGCTGAGCAGTGGTCAGTAATAAGTAGGCTCGACTGAAACAGGGACGGCCTCGGCAACGGGGCCGTCCTTATTTATTGTGCATCCGGGAGGATTGGTCCTGGTAAGGTCAGGAGGTCGGAATGAATAATCGAAAAGGTTTTACGCTTATCGAGTTGATGATAGTTGTGGTCATTCTTGCCGTTTTGGCG
>CBDUDB010000074.1:0-12254 GCA_965365795.1 uncultured bacterium
CGAATTCCCCGGCCAGGTCCGCGCCGCCGAGGAAATCGAACTCAGCTTCGAGGTGGCGGGCCGGATCATCACACTCAACGCCCGTGAGGGCAGCACTGTCGCAAAAGGCGCGCTTGTGGCCGCACTCGACCCCCGCGATTTCGAGGCCGCTCGCGACCGGGAGCTGGCCCGGCGCAACGAGGCGCGCGCCGACTACCAGCGTAACCAAACTCTCTACGAGCGGGACGCCATCTCCTTGCGCGATCTCGAGGTCGTGCGGCGCCAGTTCGAGGTGGCCGAGGCCAACCTGCGCCAAGCCGAAAAGTCGTTGGGGGACACTCGCCTATATGCGCCTTTCGAAGGCAAGATTGCCGGCCGTCTCGTCGAGAACCAAGAGAACGTCCAGGGCAAGCAGCCGGTCGTCATCTTCCACGATGACTCGAGCCTGGAGATCCGGGCCAGCTTCCCCGAAAGCGATTTTCTGCGTATCCGCGACCTGGGCACAGTTCAGGACATGACAAAGCAGCTGAAACCGACGGTTGAAATCTCGGCGGCCAGTGGCTTGAAAATCGACGCCTGGGTGAAAGAGATACGCACGACAGCTGACCCGGTGACAAGGACTTACGACGTGGTGCTCGGCTTCGATCCCCCGGCCGGTACATCCGTCACCTCGGGTATGACCGCGCGGTTGACGATCACCCTTTCGGCCACCGAAGGAGCCCTTTTGATCCCCTCCTCCGCCGTGATTTCCGACTCCAATCACCAATCCCGGGTCTGGGTCTACGATGAAGCTACGGGGGCCGTGCACGCCCGAAAGGTCGTGGCGGGCAATATGATCGGTGACGAGATCGAGATCCTGAGCGGGCTGGAAGACGGCCTCACCATCGCCATTCTCGGCGCCAGCAACCTGACAGAGGGCATGAAAGTTCGCCCTCTGGGCGACTGAGGGGGCCGACATGAATCCCGCAAAAATCGCTCTAGACCGGACCACCATCACCTGGGTAGCCATTGCCCTGCTGCTGTTTGGCGGCATCCAGTCCTTCATGTCCATGTCCCGGCTTGAGGACCCCGAGTTCACCATCAAGGACGCGGTCGTGATCACGCCTTACCCGGGCGCCAGCGCCCAGGAAGTGGAAGAGGAGGTCACCGACCGCATCGAGAAAGCCCTGCAGGAGATGGGGCAGCTCAAGGAAATATTCACCTCGACGTCCTACCGTGGGGTGTCCATAATCCAGCCCCGGATGCACGACAAATTCGACTCCTCCAAGCTGCCGCAGGTCTGGGATGAACTCAGGCGCAAGATCAGCGACGTGCAGAGTCAGTTGCCGCCGGGCGCCGGCCCCTCGATCGTCAACGACGATTTCGGCGACGTGTACGGGATCTTCTTTGCCCTCACGGGCGAGGGCTATTCCTACGCCGAGCTCAAGGAAACGGGCGAGTTCCTGCGCAAGGAGCTGGCTCTGGTCCAGGACGTGGCGCGGGTCGACTTCTTCGCCTTGCAGCCCGAGGTGGTCTACATCGAGCTCGATCGCGACCGCATGGCCCAGTTGGGCGTGCCGCCGTCGGCCATCGTTCAGGAATTGCAGGCCCACAACGTGACGGCCAACGCCGGCCGGGTGAAGATCGGGCCCGACCTCATCACGCTCGAGCCGACCGGCATCTTCAATGAGGTTGAGGATTTCGAACGCCTGGTCCTGAGCAGCGTTTCGGGCACGTCACAGATCTATCTGGGCGACGTGGCGAACGTCCGCCGCGGCTACCAGGATCCGCCCATGCCGATCATGCACTTCGACGGCAAGCCGGCCGTGGGTCTGGGCATCTCGACGGTGGCCGGCGGCAACGTGGTCACGATGGGCGAGGGGCTCAAGGTCCGCCTCGCGGAGTTGATGAAGGACGTACCGGTCGGCATCGAGTTCGGCGTGGTCTCCATGCAGTCCGACGCCGTCATCACCTCTATCAACGGGTTCGTGATCAGCCTCCTTGAGGCCGTGCTCATTGTGATCGTGGTGCTCCTGTTCTTCATGGGGCTGCGTAGCGGTCTGCTGATCGGGTTCATCCTGCTGCTGACAATCTGCGGCAGTTTCATCTTCCTCAAGGGCCAGGGGGTGGTCCTGGAGCGCATCTCTCTGGGCGCACTGATTATCGCCCTGGGCATGCTGGTGGACAACGCCATCGTGGTCGTCGACGGCATGCTCATAGGCATGGCCAAGGGCATCAAGGCCCGGAAGGCGGCCATCGAGGTCGTGGGCAAGACCGCCCTACCGCTGCTCGGCGGGACGGCCATTGCCATCCTGGCCTTCGCCGCGATCGGCACCAGCCAGGACAAGGCCGGTGAATACACCCGGTCGCTCTACACGGTGATCCTGGTTTCATTGAGCATGAGTTGGATCACGGCAGTCACCATCACGCCCTTCCTGGCGACCCGCTTTCTGAAGGTGAATCCGCCCAAGGAAGGCGCGCCGGCCGACCCCTACGACACACCATTCTACCGCAAGTACCAGGGATTCCTCAGAACGCTCATCGGCAAGCGCTGGATCACTGTTATTGTCGTGGTCGGGATCTTCGCGGCCTCGGTCTACGGTTTCGGCACCATCCAGGGCAGCTTTTTCCCCGAATCCTCGCGGGCCCAGATCCTGGTGGACTACTGGCTGCCCCAGGGTACCAGCATCCACACGACTGAACGGGACATCGCGAAGATCGAACAGCACGTTCTCGGCATAGAGGGAGTCAAACACGTCTCGGCCACCATCGGTCAGGGCGCCATGCGTTTCCTGTTGACCTACTCGCCAGAGAAGTCCAACGCCGCCTATGGCCAGCTCCAGGTGGAGGTGGAGAGCTACAAGGACATTTCGCGGATCAAGCCGGAGATCCAAACCTACATCGAGGAGAACTACCCCGAGTCCATCCCTGCGGTGAAACGGTTCATCAACGGACCCGCCGATCCGGGTGCCGTGCAGGTGAAGATAATCGGCAACGATCCTCAGGTGCTGCGGCGCCTTTCTGAAGAGGCCATGGCCATCTATCACCAGAACTCGGACGCCTTCAACATCCGCACCGACTGGGGTGCCCCCGTGAAGGTTGTGAAGGCGATCCTGGCCAAGGAGCAGGCCAACGTGAACGGCATCACTCGCCAGGACGTGGCCCGTACCCTGATGGAGGGCTTCGAAGGCGTCGGCGTCGGAGTGTATCGCGAGGGCATCGATCTGCTGCCGGTGATCATGCGCGCCCCGGCCCCCGAACGCCTGGACATCGCCAGTATCCGCAACCTGCAGATCTGGAGTCCGGTGGCCGGCCGGGCGATTCCCCTGACCCAGGTCGTGACCGGCTTCGAGACGGTGTGGGAGGACCAGATCATGACCCGGGTGAATCGGCGCCGGGCCATCACGGTGATGTGCGACCCCGAGGCGGGTCTCGCGACCAACATCCTGGCCTTCGTGCGACCGCGGGTGGAGGCCATCGAACTGCCGCCCGGTTATAGCCTGGAGTGGTGGGGCGAATACAAGGCCTCTACCGAGGCTCAATCCGCACTGGCGGGTGGCATGCCCCTTTTCATCCTGCTGATGATCGTGACGGTGATCGCGCTTTTCAACTCGCTGCGGCAGACGCTGGTGATCTGGCTGATCGTCCCGCTCGGCATCGTGGGTGTCACCGTTGGGTTGCTGGCTACTGGTCTACCGTTCAACTTCCTGGCGCTTTTGGGTTTCCTTAGCCTCATCGGTATGATCATCAAGAACTCCATCGTGCTCGTGGATGAGATCAATCTGCAGAGTGGGGACGGGCTGAGTACGTACGACGCGATCCTCGCCTCGTGCACCAGTCGCCTGCGTCCGGTGGCCATGGCCGCGGCCACCACCGTGCTGGGTATGGCTCCGCTCTTTATCGACCCATTCTTCAATGCCCTTGCGGTAACTGTGGCGGCGGGTCTGACCTTCGCCACCGTGCTGACTATGATCGTATTGCCTGTTTTGTACGCCGTGATCTTCCGTGTGAAGTCCGGCAACAAGGCCTGATGAGCCCTGGAGGAATCGACGTGAAAAGACGTTTGCTGATGCTGGTACTGGGAGTCCTTGTGGCCCAGGTGTTGGGTGCGGGTGGGGTTGCGGCCCAGTCCCGCCCCGCTCTCGATGTGGCTTTCGTGCACGATCGTGAGGCTTCCGATTGGGGGGCTGGCTTTCGCGACAGCCTGAGCCAGGAAGTTCGGCGTATCCTCGACGTGGACTACACTGTGCGCATGTCGTCCGAACTGGAATTCACCGCCGACGGGACCCCGGCTTCGGTGCGCGAGGCACTCGAGCGAGCCCTGGCCCTGCCGGGCGTCGAACTGGTCATAGCCAGCGGTCCGCTCGGATCTCTGGAGGCAGGCCGGCTGTCCTCCCGGCCGCATCCTGTCATCGGCGCCTTGATCATGGACACCCGTTTCCAGAACGTGCCCATAGTGGACGGTACGAGCGGCACCTCGAACTTTACCTACGTCACGACCGGAGACATGGTCAGCGCCGACCTGGAGGCCCTGGACCGGGTCCTGGACTATCGACACCTGGCGGTACTCGGTAGCAAGGCGTTTCTAGAAGCCCTACCTGATGAGGACAAACTGCCCGCGGAATACGAGGGGCGCGAGATCTCCTACGTAACGGCTGACAATACCGTGGAAGGTACGCTGGCGGGGATTCCCGCCGAAGCGGACGCGGTCTATCTTCTGCCCGTGGAGGTAATGACGCGGGCGACCTACATTGACCTGCTCAACGGCCTCGCCGGACGCGGCCTGCCGGTCTTGGCCATGTTCGGTGAGCCTGACGTGCGGGCAGGCGCTCTGGTGGGTGTGGCTCCAGGCGACTGGGCGCGACGAATCTACCGCCGCGTGGCCCTCGCAGCTTCAAGGATCATGGCCGGCGAGGACCCCGCGGACCTGCCGGTGACCATGATGCGAGGCGGTCAACTCTTCTTGAACATGGCCACCGCCCAGCGCATCGGCGTTTCCCCTCCCTTCGAGGTCATCATCGAGGCGGTGGCTGTGGCCGACCTGATGCTTCCGGGCACCGAACGGGTCGACCTCGCGGAGGTGATGGCTCGGGTCCAGTCCCAGAACCGTGATATCGCCTCCACCGAAGCGGCCGTGGCCGCTGGTGCCGAGCAGGTCGGCGTAGCCAAGGGAGATCTGCTGCCCCAGATCGGCATCGGCCTGGATGGGTACGTGATCGACAAGGACAGCGCGAAGTATTTCCCCACCGCCTCCGAACGCACCTTCAGCGGCGGTGCCAGTCTCACCCAGCTCATCTGGTCGGACCGCGCCTGGGCGGGCTATTCCATCGAGAAGCACCTGCAGGACGCCCGTGTTGGCGAGTTGAACCAGGTTCGCCTCGACGTGGGCCTCGAAGGGGCATCCTCGTACGTGGAAGTCCTTCGCGCCCAGACGCTCCTGGGGATCCAGCGCCAGAATCTCACCTTCAGCCGCAGCAACCTGGAACGCGCGAAAGTCCGCGTCGCCGTGGGCGACGCCAATCGCTCCGAGCTTTACCGCTGGCAGAGCAAGATCGCGGGCGAACAGACCCAGGTGATGAATGCCGGGGTTGCACGACGCCTGTCGCTCTTCGAACTGAACCGGGTCCTGTCTCGGCCGATGGAGGAGCGGCTCGAACTGGTGGACGCCACCGTCGACGACCAGTTCCAGGTCGTGGTCGACCCACGTGTCGATCGCTATATCAAGGATCCCACGAGCTTGGACATCCTGCGGGACTTCCTCGTGAAGAAGGGCCTGGCTAACTCCCCGGAACTGCAGCAGTTCGACGCCTCTTTGCTTGCGGCGGAACGGGCCCATACCGCGGCCACACGGTCCTTCTGGTCGCCTGACATCGGATTGACCGGGGCGGTTGACCACATCTTCTCCCGTGGCGGTGAGGGCTCCCCCATTGACGACCCCATGGCGCCGGACGACACGTCCTGGAACGTCGGGGTATTCCTGTCGCTGCCCCTGTTCGAAGGTGGTTCCCGCTTCGCCGAGACCCGGCGCACGACCCAGGAAACCTACCAGTTCAAGCGGGGTCGGGAAGCCACGGCCGAGCGTATAGATCAGAACGTACGCAGCACCACCTTCCAGGTTGCTGCCAGCCGGCTGGCCATCGACCTGGCCCGAAAGGCCGCAGAGGCGGCCGCACTCAACCTGGGCCTGGTCGCCGACAACTACACCCTGGGCAACGTCAGCCTGGTGGACTTGCTCGACGCCCAGACCAACTCGCTCAATACCCAGCTGGCCGCGGCCGAAGCGGTCAACGACTACCTGCTCGATCTCATGCGCGTGGAGAGGGCGGTGGGCAGCTTCATGTTCTTCGTCTCGGCGGAGGATCGGGAGGCCTGGATCACCGAACTCGAGGCCTTCGCAGCAACGCGGCGCTGAGACCACTGACCTGAAGACATGAACCCGGCCGCCTATACGGGGCGGCCGGGTTTCTTTTGATATGTTCCTTTGATCGACGTTTCCCGTTCAGTCCGAGTCGTTTATTCGCCCGGCCGGACATGCCGGGCATGGGGGCGCACCGGCTCTTTGAGGGTGGCCAGCAGGGGCGCGTCGCGATCGTAGAGGTCCTTCCGGAAATTGACCCTGCCGTCCTTCCCCGGATAGGCGGTCCAGTACAAAAGAAAAACGGGCAGGGGTTCGGTCAGACGCACCGTGGTTCTCTTGCCCGAGGCTACCACCTCGTCGATACGGCTCCGGTCCCACGAGCTCTGGTCTTCCAGGAGCAGGGTGGCCAACTCCATGGGATTCTCGACCCTGATGCATCCTGAACTGAAGGCGCGGTTCGTTTGGCTGAATTTGTGGCGGCTGGGGGTGTCGTGCAGGTAGATGGCGTGTTCGTTGGGGAAAATGAACTTGACCAAACCCAGGGCATTCAAGGTACCCGGATTCTGCCTGACGGTGTAAGGCATCCGGGTGACCGTCGGCCAGTCCACGGTTTCGGGAGAGACCTCCCGGCCGGAGGAATCGAGGAGAACCATGTCGCTTCGGGCCAAGTAGCCGGGATCCTTCTTTACCTTGGGCAGGATGCTACGGTTGGCGATGGAGACCGGTACAGTCCAGGTGGGGTTGAACTCCAGGTATGTCATGCTACCGGCGAAAACGGGGGACCGGGTGAAGGGCTTTCCTACCTGGACGCGTGCTCCCCAAACCGGCTCACCCCCGCGGAACAGGCGTGTCTCGTAGGAGCAGATATTGACGATCACGAAATCCTCACGCGGTTCAAAGTTGAGGACCCAGCGGGCGCGATCGAGGTTGACCCGCAACTGATCGGCCCTATCGGCAGCCGTAACGTTAAGCGCCACCAGGGTGTTGCGGCCCACGGCACCGTCGACATCGAGTCCGTGGCGCTCCTGGAAGTCCTCGACGGCCGCGGCCAGCTCCAGGTCAAAGAACGTCCCTTCGCACGCCTCCTGGCGAAGATCGCCGGTGGTGCAAAGGCGGGCCCGGAGGATGGCCACCCGCCGATCGTCATTGCCTTCATGCAGGGTGGGTCCTTCCGGGACGGAAGGCCAACCACCAGCCTCGGCCAGGGACTGGTAGTGACCGAAGGCATCCCGCATTCGGTCGTAAAGGGCGCGCGAGGGTCGAGCTCGTTCCAGCAGCTGATCCACCTCTCCTTTAGCGACCGCTTCGCGCAGGCCCGCCGCGATGGCCTCGCGGGTCCCGGAGTCGGTCATGTCCAGGCTCTCGAAGAGGTTGTCGTAGTTCCAAGCCTCTTCGGCCCTGTTCGGATCGGCCTTCCCGAAATGGAGGTGGTAACTCATGACGAAAAGGGCATCTGTCAGGAGGATGTCCCGCCGGGCCATGTCGGAGGGCCGGACCGGCGGAGCCGACCCGAGGGCGGCGAGGGCCGAATAGTGGTAGTCCTCCGGGTCGAGTCCCTCATTTCGCATCGCCTTCACCGCCTGCAGCATCTGCTCCACGGTGGCCGAATCCGTCCAGACCGGGCTTTTCTCGTTTCCGCCATAGATTTGGAGTATGGCCCCACTGGCGAGGACCTTTTCCCCCTCGAGGACGAGGGATCCTTCCCCCTCCAGGGTGGCAAGATGATCGGCCAGGTGGATGGCCGTATCCCCACCCTCCTCGGCCATGCCGTTGTTTGAAAGGGAGACGAGCGCCAGGAGAACGGTGATGAGCAGGCGACCAGACATGGCTAACCTTTCGGCCGGGGTGATGAGGGTTCATCTACGAGGAGCAACCCGAGACCGCGGTGGGCCCATGTTGGAATTCCAGCGCGCACGAATCGAATTACCCAGCCCGCAGTCCGAATGACCGCTGGGCAACCGTGGCGGGCTGGACCTGGGCCAGGGAATCCCTGATCAGGGTTTGGCGTCGCGGGCGGGCATGCACCGGCCGAAAGCCGACCAGATGGTCCCGTCCATGGTGACAGAGATCGTCAAGTGACCGGCGTGGGTCAGGTAGACGTTCCAGGCCCTTTCGGACTCGACTCCGGCCAGGAGCCAGCCGTCGGGGGTCTCCTTCGCCAGTTCGATGACGGTTTCTTCGCCACGCCTCTCGGTCGGGGCGAGCAGGGTGATGACTTTACGCTCAAGGTCCACGTGGAAAAATGTGGGCGGGGCGATCGTCATCTCCGGTGGTCCGCAGCCCACCCCCTCCGAACATTCCACGGATTCGGTGACAGAGCAGAGGAATTGCGTTTCGGCGCCGGCGGTACCGGTCTGGACAAGCAGCAACACCCCCGTGATGAGCAGGAGAAATGTCATGGCTTTCATCGCGGCGTTCCTTCCGTGGGAGGGTTGTTGGCCTCAATTGACGGTGTAATCCTTGGAGCCCATGCAGGCTGCATAGTTGCGATCCCACTTCTCAAGGCCGCGGTTGAATTCATCGATGGCTGCCTGGGCCTGGGAATCGGCATCCGAATGTGCACGGCGAGATCGTCGGCCGCCGGCGAGCCCACCGGCTGCCGCCCCGATGGCCGCGCCCTTGCCTGCGTCGCCCGCAATGGCCCCGATGATGACGCCAGCCGCCGCACCTCGGGCGGCCCCTCCGATCACACCGCCCTCCGCCTCCGATGCGGTCTGCTCGGCGGCGTAACCCTTCTCGACGAGTACGTCGTAGGCCTCGTACGGGTCCCAGCCGCTCTGGTCGGTCGCCCAGCGGTAGCACTCCAGCTGGTCGGCCATCTGCTGTTCCTCGGTTTGTCCCGCTTTGGGGTAGAGGACTTTCTGGGTGGGGTTGGTGCTGGGGGGGATCTTCGAAGATTCAGCCGCCGGCTTCTCCTCGGCGGCTGTGGCGATCGCGGTGAACATCCCCGCGACCAGAAGAGTGGCCAGCCCGAGTTTAAGACCCCGGGCAAGAGTCCCCATGACCCCTGGATGTCGTCGTTGCATGATTTCATTCCTTTCCTCCCGGCGTTCGCCGGGATCCCTTGCTATTTCACGATCTTGATCCGGTCACCCAAGGTAACCCTCCTAGAACTTTAAGTACATGCCGATGCTGACGTAGTCCTCCTCGCTGTCGGAGCCGTCGGCCAGGGTGGTTTGACTGATCATGGCCTCGACAAACGCGAAGAAATTCCCCCGGGGGGCGTTCCAGTTCAATCCGAAGATGAGATAGTCCTTGCCGAACTCGCCCAGGTAATCCGCGTCGTCGGGGGCAACGTAGTTCCAGCCCGCGAAAGGCATGAATGACCCGGAATCGGAGCCCGGGGAGATGTCATAGCCAAGGGCCAACTCCAGGCCCCAGCCGTCCAACGGCGTGCCGAGATCGTCCTGGTACATCTGTTTGGAAACCGATCCCGTGGCGGCGGCGTAGAGATGGTCGCCGTCGTAGCTGACCGCCACCGCGCCGGCCGAGGGATCTCTCAGGTTGGCATCCTGGCCGGCGGCGATCTCGCCCGAGAGGTTGTTCCGAACGTAGGAGGCGCCGATTTCCAGGCCGGAATCGGTGGCGTAGGCGATCCGGATGCCCTCGCCGCCCTTCCCCTCGAGCACCCCTACATAGTCGGCGTCGCCGGGAGTGCATTCCCCGCCGTCCTCGACGCCGCTGCACACGATGATCGAACTTTCGATGATCTGGGCCTGCAAGCCGATCGTCAACGAACCGGATCCGGCTCGGAAATCCTTGGTCCAGATGATGGCGTTGTCGATCCGGCCCGTGCCGGTGAGACCGCCGTCGCCGTAGACGTAGGTCGCCGAAGCGAGAGCGCTATAGACGTTGAAGATGTCGGTGACCTTCGTCGTCTGCAGGTATACGGAATACTGCTTGCCGATCGTGAACGAGCCGAAGCTGTCGGCGCTCAACTCGAAATATCCCAGGCGGTTGGTCAGGATGTCGCCGGCATTGTTGCTGAGGCCGACGGAATTCGAACCCCGGAACTGGTAGGGCTTTGGCTCCCGGCCGGCTGTGGTGTTGACGTACCACTCGAAGTAGCCGCGCCCCCGGACGGATCCCGCGATCGGGCCGCCGAAATCGAAGTGCATGCGGGAGCCATTGTCCGCCACGTCGACCTCGTTCTGGCCGATCACCATCAGCTGGATGTTGCCGCCGATGGAAATTTCGAGGTCGTCGGTCTTGTGGATCTCGGCGGCGAACGACGCAGTGCCAGCGGCAGCCAGCATCAGCAGGATCGCAAGGATGATTGTCTGGCGGCCATCAAGAACGAATGTTTCCACGGTATCACCTTGCATTGTCCCATCAGGGTCGTTTCAGGGTTTCCGTAGGGACACGTATCAGTGAGTTTCGTCCGCTACGATCACACGGTGGCGCCCTCGGCCAGTTCGGATTCCAGCACCGGGTCTTCGATCGAGGCTTCGACCTCCGGCAGGACGTCCTTGGCGATCACATAGCACACGAGGTAGAGGAGGGGCAATACCACCAAAGGTGTACCCGTCAGGCACGCCGCATATTGAGGCCAAAGGATTCATGAACGCTCCTCATCCGCGCTGCCGTAAACAGGAGCCCTTCTATAACCCCAAGGTGGGATAGCGCCGTCATCCTTCCGCCTTTTACCATGTTTCACATGGGAGAGGAACACAAAATATACGTCGTTGATCAGGATCCATCGGCCAGTCAGGGACTTGTCCGGTTGCTGGCCAAGGCCGGCTACCAGGTTGTCGGTTTTGACTCGCTGGAGGCATATCTGGCCTCGTGCGAAGGCAAACTGACCGGATGCTTGGTTCTGGACGCCACGACGATCGGGCCGTTGAACGGATCATCGTTGAAAGCCCTTCGAGATCGTTGCGACCTGGCCGCGGTCATCGTGATTGCAGCAGATGACGATCCGGTATCGAGGAAACGGGCTCGCGAAATGAGGGCGAAGGCATTCTTCCGCAAGCCCGTTGACGGCGTGGCCCTGCTTGACGCGATCCGATGGTCGCTGCGGTAGGGCCGAGGCGTTGCTGTGCGGAGCGAAAAGAGGTGCCGAATATGCACCATGTATCGGGTGGAACGTTGAGGAACCTTTGACACGACTAAACCCAGTCTGACTGGGGGAGGAGAAAAAACATGACTCGACCAATTCGCCAGGGCCATAACTCATCCTGGAAAGGTACCCCGAAAGTCGTTTTGGCGTTCGGGCTGCTGATGATTCTCCTCACCGCAGCCATGCCGGCGGTAGCGGAGGGTGAAAAGAAGGACGACACGGGTACCAACCCGGTGAACTTCACCTACGACTTCCGCTTCATCACGGAGATGCAACAATTCCCGGACGGCGGTGGGTCGCAGGTCAAGAATATCCTCGAGTGGAGGGCGCCGCTGGGAAATGACATAAAGAATCTCGGCGGCGGGGGCATGTTCAACGACATGGGTAAGACGTTCAGTCTGCGTTTCCGGGCGTACCACAATAGCCTGAGCCTCAACAATTCAAGCACGGAGTCCTTCGGGACCAGCCAGGTCTCGGGGATCGGCGATTTCGACGCACGCATTCTGGCTATCGCCTACAGCAGCAAGAAGTTCATCCTGGCCCCCGGGTTGGAGGCCTTCTTCAACTCCGCTTCGAATAGCGCCCTTGGTTCCGGTCAAAACACCCTCGCGCCGGTTGTCTTCGGTGTGTTTTTGGGGGCCTTGGGAAAGGGCAGTCTCTTTGCACCGGGCTATCAATACGTTTTCGACGTTGGCGGGGACGACAGCCTGGGCGGCACCAGCCGCAGTCAGATCGATCTGTATTTTGTCTGGATTCTGGCCCAAGGCAAGAACTGGTTTCTGGTCGATCCACAGATCATCCTTGATCATAATAACAAAAAGGAATTCATGACCGTCGATGCCGAATGGGGCTTCATGATCGTGCCGAAAGCGGGAATCA
>CBDUDB010000075.1:0-12172 GCA_965365795.1 uncultured bacterium
CACATCCTGTGACGGCCTTTCTTGGCACTACGGCTTCTCCGCCATCCATGGCTGCGAAGCCTTCGTGACACCTCTACAAACGACTATCCAGGAATCCCTGATCAGTACTGGAAGACCGCAAAAAATATCGGACCCTTGAACCGTGGGTTGAATAAAATGGCAGGGGCCCCCGGGGGCCCCTTTTGGTTACGTAATGTCCAGGCGGGTGAAGGCCTCGTTCAACTCGGCCACCAAGGCTGGGTCACGGCCTTCCATGTAGTAGCGTAGGACAGCATCCGTCCCTGAAGCGCGCAGCTCAAACCAGAGGCTATCGAACTCGAGATAGGTACCGTCGCCGGCGTGGAAAATGCGTTTGATGGTCGGCAGGACCGAACCCTCCGGCATCCGCTCCACCAGGATTTCGGCCGCCTCTTCGGCATCCTTCCCTTCCAGGGAAGCAAAAAACGTCACCGTGGTTTCCTTGCGGGCGTTGCCGGCGGCCTTGGCCTCGTCGCGGGCCGAGCCTTTGAGGGATTCGTCGAACAGGGTTATGTCGCGGCGCTCGTAAAAGCGGTAGCGGGTCTCGTATTTTTCCAGCAGTTCCAGGTAATAACCCGCAAAACTTTCGCCGGCAGTATGCAGGCGAGCGGCCAGGCACAGGGCCATCACGCCGATCTGCATGGCGTCCTTTTCCTTGGGGGCCAGGCTTGTTCGGTTGCCGTGTCGGCTAACTACCGGTTCGGCCGGGCCCATGGCCGCGCCGCCGCTTTCTTCGGCCATCATCAACATTCGCGGTTTAGGTCCGAAATCGGCGACCGTCCCGGTGACGTCCGTGGCCCGAGTGGTGGCCGCTTGGGAGGCAATCTGCTCTTCCAGGTCCCCCACCAGCGAAGCGAAGTACTTGAAGCCCACCGGCACCCGGAAGGTGCCCAGGTTGCCGCCGAACCGCTCGTTGAAGGTCGTGGCGATTTCCCCGATGCTCATGCTGGTCGGCCAGGTGCTGGCTACGATCCAGTTGTAGTTGTCCAGTTCGCCTGCTTCGGCGAGCGAAGCGATTTTCAGGGCCGTGAGCATGAAGTAGATCTGGTTGGGTTTGAAAAAAACGAAGCAGCGTTTGTCGTCCAGGGGATCGACTTCCAATCCGGCCGCCGCCGCGGGTTCGGCCATCGTGGCAGGGGCCACGGTGACCATGTTGAACCGGTCGCCATCAGGGTCCCAGATGAAAAATATGTCGCACTTGCCCTGAGACAGAAAATCCTGAGCCCCCACATGCTTGTAGACCTGCCATTTGCCGGGATCCACACCATGGTTCACGCCGTCGACGATCCCGATTCCGTGGTAGGTGTTGCTCTCGGCTTCATGGGTGAAAAACACCGGGGCGTCGTCGCCGGCCGGGATGTCCAGGGCGCCGAAAATCCGCCGTGCGGTCGGCCCCATGGAGCCGCCTTCGGTGCAGAAGGCGGCCTTGAAATCCTGCTGTATCGCCCGGGGGATTTCCGCCAGCAGACCCGCCGGTATTACCTGGCGCAGAACTTTCACGTAGTCGTCCACCGGGTCGAAATCCCGCTTGATGAGCGGATCGGCCGCCGAGGCCAAACGAATGGTGAATCCTCCTGCGACCGCTTCGTCCACCAGAACCCGGGCCCGGTCGGCGATCATGCCCGCCATTTCCATCAACTGCCCCCCGGCCGCTTCCATGGGCTTCCAGCCACCTTTGTAACTCTGGCTGTGGGAAGCGGTGAAGTTTTCCCCGCCGTCCAGTTCGTTGAAGAAAACCCCGAACGAGGAAAGCCAGATGGGAGTCGTGCGCTCGCCGGCCGGCCGCAGATGAACCGACATGCCGTGGGCGGCATAGATCCTGGATGCCAGGTCGATGAATTCCTGAGTATGGGGCCGCACCTCCCCTCCCACGTGCAAGCTCTTGATTCCCGTTTCAATCGCCAGACGGGCTCGTGCTTCCAGGATGATGGCCAGGGTCAGACCGTTCAAGGGCACCTGGAAGTTGAACAGGTCCCCGGGATCCAGCAGGTCCCGATAACCGGCGGTCCCCAGCTTGAACTGTTCGGCCCAAGGCACAAGACCCGCGGCGGCGACAAGTTCGGGTCCCACCGAAATTTCTTCCTCATGGTCGGCGAAGGAAGTAAAAAGCAAGGGAGCGGTGCTCATCGTGCGGCCTTTCGGGGGAAAAACTTTCTGCGGAATTATCCATCACCCTGGAAAATTTACGTCCACGACCTGCCGGATGACAGAACTTTCCACCTCGAAATATTCCTCTTTGGTGAAGTTGAACATGGAAGCGATCAGGTTCGAGGGAAATACCTCGATCCGCGTGTTGAGATCCCGGACGTTGCCGTTGAAGAAACGGCGGGCGGCCTGGATCCGGTCCTCGGTGTTGGCCAGTTCCTTCTGGAGGGCCAGATAGTGTTCACTGGCCTTCAGGTCGGGATAGTCCTCGGCCACGGCCAGCAGCCGGCGCATGCTCTGCACCAGGGCTTTTTCGTCCTTGGCCTGGGCCCCGGGGCTGCCGGTGGAGGTCTGGGCCTTGCTGCGGGCCTCGGTCACCTCGATAAACACCTGTTTTTCGTGGGCGGCATAACCCTTGACCGTTTCCACCAGATTGGGAATCAGGTCGTACCGCCGCTTGAGTTCGGTGTCGATTCCGGACCAGGATTCACGGACTTGCTGCCGAATCCGGACCAGCAGGTTGTAGTTAATAGCGGCCCACAGAAGGATGGCAACCACGATACCCAGGGGAATGTATATCATCGGCCGTCGCCTTTCATCTGCCGGATCACGAAGTCCGGTATCAGTTCGTACAGGCCCCAGGCCAGCTTGAGGGCCTTGTCATACCGGTCGGGATCGCACCAGCCGGTCTTGTAGATCGCGATTTCCCCGAATCCGAATTCGATGGTGAATGAAGGGGACCTCATGAGGTATTCCATGGTTCGCGTGTGGATAACATCGTAGGCCCACTTGCGATCGTTGGACTTCACGAAAAATTTGCGGCTGAATTCGGAGGATTCGAAATCGATATCATCGGAGCCGAAGAACTCGCCCACGCGGTCCATGGGGTTTTCCCGGCGGATGAACATCGGCACGGTCGGAAAATCGCATTTCAGGATGACTATTCCCCGGTTGTGGGTCGAGCGGTTCTTGCCGTGGCCGACCACGTACCGATAGTCCATCAACATCACCGGCCGACCGTTGAAATCACCGATAATGATATTCTTGGCGGTCCGGGAATGCCCCTTCTGAAAAACCTGGAGACCAGGGTAGTCCTGGTGAAGGCTCTTGTTCTTGGTCGTTCCCAGGGGCCAGCCCTTTTCGCGGACCCAGGCGAGAAGGATTTCCTTTCGCCTTTTTTCCTCCTGCCAGGAATAGAACCCCACAGCTGCGATGGCCAGCACTATCAGGATGATGAAAAGTGGAGACACAGAAACCAACCCCGTTGAAGCGACCTGTAGTTACCTGGAACATTGTCCTGCGGACGGTTCCCAATCTCAACCTGGAAATTACCCGGCCGGGGTGCCGGGTATTCACCAATTCAAAGACCGGCCCTGCCTATTTCAACCCCCGCAGCATGGAAACCGGTACCTTCACCTTCATTTCCAGCAGGGCCTGGCTCATGGTCTTGCCTTGAGGATCCACCAGCAGGCTGGTGGTTCCGCCCCCACCGAGGGACTGTTCCAGCAGAAAATTCAAACCCTGCAGATTGTCCAGTTCGAAACGGGTCACCTTGCCTAACACCCGGCCGGTGAAAAATTTCTTCACCACCGCCGGGGTTAGCTTGGCCACAATCCAGTCGTAAACCGCCGGGCTACGGGCCAGAACGCCGATATTGCAGGTATCCCCCTTGTCACCGCTGCGCGCGTAACAAAGGCGGCGCAGTTTCACTTCCTTGGGCTGTCCGGTGAATTTTCTGGGTTTCCTCTTGACCCGCTTCTGGTCGCTGGAAACCGGAATACCCACCTCGCCACGAACCGGGAAATGGATTTCCTGGAAATGCTCATTATGGTCCGTGTCGAAGGTCAGGATCTTGGCGCTCACGCCGTCCCGCCGCATCAGCGCCGGCCAGTAGGCCACCACCTGCCGGGGCCGAGGCCGTCCCTGGGTGCTGACGGCCATGCCCGAGGGGCCGGCTAGAATCAGGGCGGGTAGGGCCTTGCTGAAGTCCATGATTTTCATGTGGTCGTGATCCCGGACCCCGAAACGCAGATAGATTTCGTTGGGATCGCATCCGGAAACCGAGTCGGGCCAGCTCGAAGCCGCGCCGACCAGGGCCGTCGAGGTCTGCTCGAATTCGTGGCCCACCTTTTCCCAGAATATCTCCTCCACCGCTGCCGCCTTTTTCCGGATATCCGGTCCGCTGACCAGGATCTCCCCTTCGGCCTTCCAGCCGTCGTCGAAGGCCATGGACACCTTGAACATCTCGGGCGCGGGTCCGCCCCGGACGCCGGAAATCTGGACCCGGTCTTTGCCGGCTTCTGTCACTTGAATGGTGTCGAAAAAGGCCACACCATCGGGCGATATGTACTGGGCCGGATCCCCCATCTCGTAAACCAGTTGCTCCTTGACCGATTTTTCACTGACCTGCCCGCCGGTGCGCTTGTGTTTGGTCACGTAGAATTCGCCGGTGTTGTGCATCTCGATGATGGGATAGCCCATGTTGTGAAAGTGGGGCACCTGCTCCCAGTCCGTGATATTCCCGCCGGAGGCCTGCGCTCCGCACTCGATGACATGCCCGGCCACGATGCCCGCTGCCATCTTGTCCCAGTCGTCCATGGCCCAGCCGAACTCGTGGATCATCGGCGCCAGGGTCAGCCCGGTGTCGGTCACCCGGCCGGTGACAATGATCTGGCAGCCGGCGTCCAGGGCGGCGACCACCGGTTCGGCCCCCAGGTAGACATTGGCCGAGGTGACCTTGCGCCGCACGTCGGTGAAATCCTCGCCCGTTTCCATGTTGGTGAATTTTTCACCCGCGGCCGTCAATTCGTACAGGCGGCCGGAAATGTCGTCGCCGTAGACCACACCCACCTTCAAATCGAACCCCTTACGCCGCGCCAATTTCAGGATCTCGCGGCCCAGCCCCACCGGATTGATGCCCCCGGCGTTGTTGATGACCTTGACGTCATTTTCCACGATCAGGGGCAGACAGGTCTCGAGCTGGGTCAGGAAATCTCCCGCGTAGCCCATATGGGGGTTCTTCAGCTGCTGCTTCCGCAGAATGGACATGGTGATTTCCGCCAGGAAATCCATGGTGATGTAATCAAGGGGGCCGCCGGTTAACTGCCGTTTGAGGGCGTCCAGATCGTCTCCCCAGTATCCTCCGGCGTTTCCGATACGGATTTTCTTCTTCAAACTGCCTGCCTCCGGAAAAATGATTTCCACTGTTCCTTGTCATTTCGCGTTCAGACACGATAATGGTTTCTGGCCCCGTGGCGAACAAGTAAGGAAAGGACCCGCACCGGAACATGGCACAGGATATCAGGGAACTCCTGCAATATTTCGTCTTTGGCTTCCCCCTTTCGGAGGCGGCCTGGCGGCGCTTTGACGTCGAGACCGTCCTGCCGGAGAACCTGACCGCCGATCTGGGTGATCCCTCCTATGAAATCCGGAAACTGGCCGACCGGATCAATCGCAACCCCGCCCGGCAGGCTGATGGAAGCCCCGCTGTTCCTGCGGAAATCCTGCTGGCCCTGCGCACGGTGAACGAAGCCCTGCGCCACGTGGCCACCCAGTATTTCCAGCAGGACAACCCCGGCTGCCTTGAACGGTGTCGGCAGTGGGGCTATCAGCATCTGGGCGAGGACAGCCTGGCCCGGCTGCATCTGGTTTTCGTGGAGCTTTTTCCACCCCTGGCCGTACGTACCGCCGCGACCGATCCAGCCCGCTTCCTGGCCGACACCAGCGGACCGATCAGCGGCCTTGATCAGGCCACCCTGGAAATGATGTTGCTGTTTTTCAACGTCAACAACCCCGCCACCTTCGATACGGTCGAGTTGTTCAACGATGAAGAATTGCGGCTGCGAGCGTCGTTTGTGCCCTTCGTCACCAGCATGGAAGAATTCCTGGATAACTTCGAGCCGCCCGGCAGCGAAGGAACGCCCTTGTTCCAGCTTCTGCGCGCGCCCATGCTGGCCAGCCCGAACTCCCTGGCCGGACAGATCCGATACATCCGGGACCACTGGGGACACCTCCTTCCGGACGAGTTCATGCTCCGGCTTCAGTTCGCTCTCGATGTGCTGATGGAAATCGACCTGGCCCGCGGCGGCGAACCGGGTCCGGCGCCGGTTCTCGAATTTGGTCCGGGATCGACCGCCTGGGGCAACGACATCCCCGAACCGGAAGCCTTCAGCATCGATGCCGACTGGATGAGTAACGTGGTGCTGATGGCCAAGTCGGTCTACGTGTGGCTGGACCAGGTCAGCCGCTGGTACGGCCGGGAAGTGCGGACCCTGGATCAGATTCCGGACCAGGAACTGGACCGGCTGGCGGGCTGGGGCGTGACCGGATTGTGGTTGATCGGATTGTGGGAAAGATCCGAGGCCTCCCGCCTGATCAAGCAGTACATGGGCAACCCCGAGGCCGCCGCCAGCGCCTACGCCCTGCGCGAGTACCGGATCGCCGCCGACCTGGGCGGCGAAGACGCCTGGCGCAACCTGAGCGAGCGGGCCGGGCAGCGCGGCATCCGCCTGGCCAGCGACATGGTCCCCAACCACATGGGCATCGACAGCAACTGGGTGCTCGAACACCCCGAGTTTTTCCTGCAGCTGGACCATCCCCCGTACCCGGCCTACAGCTTCACCGGCGGTGACCTGTGCGACCGCCCCGGAGTATCCATCCGGATCGAGGACGGCTACTGGGATCACAGCGACGCGGCGGTAGTTTTCCAGCGGGTGGACGAGAGCTCCGGGCACGTCGGTTACATCTACCACGGCAACGACGGAACCAGCATGCCCTGGAACGACACGGCCCAGCTGAATTTCCTGCTGCCTGAAGTGCGCGAAGCGGTCATCCAGGTCATACTGGACGTGGCCCGGCGCTTTCCCATCATCCGTTTCGACGCCGCCATGACCCTGGCCAAAAAACACTACCACCGGTTGTGGTTTCCCCAGCCTGGCGACGCAGGAGCCATTCCTTCCCGTGCCGAACACGGCCTGAGCAAACCCGATTTCGACGCCGTCTTCCCCGTGGAATTCTGGCGCGAAGTCGTGGACCGCGTCGCATCCGAAGCTCCTGACACTCTGCTGCTGGCCGAGGCCTTCTGGTTGATGGAGGGATATTTCGTACGAACCCTGGGCATGCACCGGGTCTACAACAGCGCGTTCATGAACATGCTCAAGATGGAAGACAACGGCAAGTACCGGCAGACCATCAAGAACGTGCTCGAATTCAGCCCCGAGGTCCTGAAGCGTTTTGTCAACTTCATGAACAATCCCGACGAGAAAACGGCCGTCGAGCAGTTCGGCCGGGGCGACAAGTATTTCGGTTGTATGCTTCTGCTGGTCACCATGCCCGGGCTGCCCATGCTCGGTCACGGCCAGATCGAGGGCTTCAGCGAAAAATACGGGATGGAATATCGCAAGGCCTACTGGGACGAACAGATCGACCTCGACATGGTCCGCCGACACGAAGAGCAGATATTCCCACTGATGCGGCGTCGCCATCTTTTCAGCGGTTCGGAGAACTTCGCCCTGTTCGATTTTTTCAGTGACGGCGGTTGGGTCGACGAAAACGTCTTTGCCTTCACCAACCGGCACGGCGACGAAAAAGCCCTGATCATCTTCAACAACGCATTCGACGCCACCACCGGCTCCGTGAAGATGTCCACCGCCATCAACGTGGGTTCTGCCCAAGATCCCCGGCTGGTCCAGAAGTCTCTGACCGAAAGCCTGGGAATCGACCCTGCACCGGGCCTGTGGTACCTCATGCGGGATCACATCGACGGGCTTGAATACCTGCGGTCGGGCGAGGAGCTGGCCAACCGGGGTTTCCACACCCAGCTGAACGGTTACCAGTACCGGGCGATGGTCGACCTCCGCGTCGTCACCGACCACGACGGTCTGTGGTCCCGATTGGCTGAACATCTGGCCGGTCGCGGGGCGCCTGACCTATTTTTGGCCCAGCGCCGTCTGGTGGTCGGGGCGGACCTGGCCCAGATTCGCCAGTTGATGGATCCGGTCTTGTTGGCCTGGTTGGAAACGTCCGTGCCTCAATCATTGACCTCGGCAGCCGAGCCACCGCCCGCCGCTGTCGAACCGGCCGCCCCCCTTGAGCCCGACACCCCTCCGGTTGATCTGCCTGAAGAACTCATTCGCCTGGCCCACTGTTTGCGGAACCTGGACAAGCTTGAAATTCCTCAGGGTCTGGGGCGCCGTTCGCGCGAGGACCTGCAGACGATGATCGATTCGGTGCCGGGCAGCCGGATTCAACAGGCTGTTTACCTGCGGTCAGTCCTGGTCCGCGTTTCAGTACCGTGGACGCTTGGCCCGGTGCCGGAAATGGAACCCGAATTCGACCTGACTCCCGAAGACCTACCCCTGGTGCTCGAAGACATGGGCGGTCTGCTGGTCGAATGGACAGGACACGAATTCGCCGGCCGCTCCACCGCCCTGCTGGCCGAAATCCTGGCCGATTCGCGCAAGGAAATCGCCTTGTTGGGCCGAGGAAGGGCCCAGTGGTTCGTCCGCTTCACCACCGATGAACGGGTTTGCCGCTTCCTTCGCTTCAATGAGCATGAGGGCGCCACCTGGTTGCATCGGGAAGCGCTGGAAACCCTCCTGACCGCCATGGTGGTTTGCGGATTGACCAGCCGGACCCCATCCCCTCCGGCATCCCTGCTGGACGGACGCGCGCTCCTTTTGGAAGCCGCCGAAAAAGCCGGGTACGATGTGGCCAAAATGCTGCAACTTATTGACATAAAATAAGATATTAAATTTTCCATATGGTTCGGTCATGGGTTCGCCCTGAGGCCCCCTGTTTACCAATTGCAATTTATGTTATAATTAATCAACGATTAAGATGAAGGCACGGGGGATGGACCACCATTCATATCGAGGATATTTTTGCCAGCAATCACCACCACACCGAAAAATCCCTTGCACGGGACCATGCTTGCTTTGGTCATGGCCTGTTCGTTATTGGGCTTGGGTCCGGCACTCGCGGGAGTGGGCCAGGACGTTAGCGGAATCAACACCATCGACACCGCACCACCCTCGGTTGTCGTGGACCAGTTCGCCGGCAACCCGATCTATTTCAGTGGCGACCAGGTAGTATTCCATTGGCAGACCGGAGACGACCATCCAAGCCAGGTTCCGGGAGATTTCACCGCCATGGTGTGGGTAGCCGGCCAGGTCGATTCGACCATCATCTACCATCCCGATACGGATGATTTCACCTGGGTGTGGATCGTCCCCGCTGTCTACAGTTCCGAAACCCATGTGGAGGTCCAGGCCAAGGACGCGTTCGGGAACTTGACCTCCGGGTTCTCCAATGACATTACCATCTATCCGTCGACTTCCGAGGTTCCCGGAGCACCGGTCGGTTTCGGTCTGGACGCCCCGGCCCCGAATCCCTTCAACCCATCCACCCGTCTTTCATTCCACCTGCCCGAAAACGGTCACGTGACCCTCACCGTCTTCGATACCCGTGGGCACCGGATTCGCAACCTTCTGCAGGGCCACAGGCAGGACGGCGATTTCGCAGCGACTTGGGACGGACGCGACGACACCGGCCGCGCCCAGTCCGGCGGGGTGTATGTTTTTGTCCTGGATTTCCAGGGCCCCACCCAATCCGGACGACTGACGCGCAAGGCTGTCCTTATTCCTTGATCCCCGCCAGGTCCATGAAAAAGGCGAAAGCCAGGGCCTCCTCCTCCAGTCGGCGGAATCTACCCGATTTGCCACCGTGCCCGGCCTCCATGTTGATCTTGAAAACCAGGGGATTCTTGCCGGTCCCGATCGCGCGCAGTTTCGCCACCCACTTGGCCGGCTCGAAATACTGAACCTGGCTGTCGTGCAGCCCGGTGGTGACCAGCATGGCCGGGTAATCCTGGGCCGTCACCTGGTCGTAGGGGGAATAGCTGAGCATGTAGTCGTAGTATTCCTTTTCCTTGGGATTGCCCCACTCGTCAAATTCGCCCGTGGTCAGGGGGATGGATTCATCCAGCATGGTGGTCACCACATCCACGAAGGGAACCGCGGCCAGCACCCCCCGCCACAGATCCGGTTCCATGTTGACAATCGCCCCCATGAGCAATCCGCCGGCCGAACCGCCTTCGGCGAAAAGACGGTCCTGGGAGGTGTACTTGTTCTCCACCAGAAAACGGCCGCAATCGATGAAATCGGTGAAGGTGTTCTTTTTCTTGAGCAGTTTGCCGTCCTCGTACCAACGGCGTCCCATCTCCTGCCCACCGCGAACGTGGGCGATGGCGAAGACAAAACCACGGTCCAGCAGGCTCAGACGATTGGAGTTGAACCCGGCGTCCTGGCTGTACCCGTAGGAGCCGTAGGCGTACAGCAGCAGCGGGCTGGAGCCGTCGGGCTCGAATCCCTTGCGGTAGACCAACGAGACCGGAACCATCACCCCGTCTCGGGCCGGTACATGCAGGTATTCAGCCTGGTAATTGGCCGCATCGAATCCGCCGAGAACTTCCAGCTGCTTGATCAGTTCCTTTTTCCGGGTCCGCATGTCATAGGCGAAGGTCGAGCGCGGTGTCGTCAGGGAGGAATAGCCGTACCGCAGGACCTGGGCATCCATCTGGGGATTGTACGCGGTCCAGGCCGACCAGGTGGGCTCCCCGAAATCCAGATGATGGGGCTGGCTGCCATCGGTGGGCATGACCTTCAAATGGGTCAGACCGTCGAAACGCTCACCCAGCACCAGGAAGTCGTCGAACACTTCCACGTCTTCCAGCAACACGTCCTCGCGGTGGGGAATGACCTCCCGCCAGTTGGCCAGCCAGGTGGCATCCAGACCGCATTCCATGAGCCGAAAATTGGTGGCGTGAAGATTGGTCCGGACCAGGAACCGATCGCCCTGGTGGCTGACCCCGTATTCCATATCCCGCTGCCGGGGCTGGAAGATACGGAATGTGCCGATAGGGTTGTCGGCTTCGAGCAGCCGGACTTCGGAACTGAGGGTGTGCCTTGAGTTGATGAACAGGTACTTGTCCGACTTGGACCGGCGGACGTAGCAGCTGAAGGTGTCATCGTCTTCCTGGAAGACCAGGACGTCGTTCGAAGTGGGCGTTCCCAGTTCGTGACGCCAGATCTGATATGACCGCAGGGTTTCGGGATCCTGCCTGGTGTAGAACAGGGTCCGGTTGTCGTTGGCCCAGGTGGCGTTGCTGGTCACGTCCTTGATTTCATCGGACATGATTTCACCGGTGGCCAGGTTTTTCACGCGCAGGTTGTAAAAGCGACGGCCCACGGTATCGGTACCAAAGACCGCCAGCTTGTTGTCCGGGCTGACCCCCACTCCACGGAGAGAAAAATACCCGGGACCCTCGCCCATGGCGTTGCCGTCGAACATGATCTCTTCGTTACCGGTCATGCTGCCGGGGCGACGGCAGTGCAGAGCGTATTCTCCACCGGTCACATAGCGGGTGTAGTACCAGTAGCCGTTCTTTTCGTAGGGGGCCGACGAATCGTCCTTCTTGATGCGTCCCTTCATCTCCTCGAACAGCTCGTCCCGCAGTTCCCGGGTATGGGCCAGGGTTTTTTCCAGATAGGCGTTTTCGGCCTCGAGGTAGGCGATGACCTCGGGGTTGTCCCGGTCGTTGAGCCAGTAGTAGTTGTCGATGCGGGTATGGCCGTGGAGCGTCATTTCCTGGGGTCGGATCTCGGCTTCGGGAGCCTTGTCGCCCCCACCGCATCCGGCCAGGGCCGTGAGCGATAGGATCATGGCCAGAACCACCTTCGAATTCGTCTGCATGGGATCACCTCGTGGCGGCCACCACTATCTCGGTGGCCTGGAAAGGGAAAAGGGCACGGTCGGGCCGGAATATAGTGGACCGGACCATTCGGCGCACGGGTCCCCACGGAATCATGTCCATGGGGGCTGTCATGCGGAAACTGACATCGATGGAAAAACCTGACTGGACGAGAAGCTTCTCGATTTCCCGTCGGCGATAAATGCGGGCCCGCGCCCAGCGGTCGTGCAACTTCTTGGGCCACCAGCTGACCAGGGGCAC
>CBDUDB010000076.1:0-12103 GCA_965365795.1 uncultured bacterium
CCGACCGTTGCCTGAGGTCCTCTTCGGTGCTTGAGTCCATCATGGTTTCACGGCGGGAAACCTCAACCTCGGTCGAATCAGCTGGGACGTTCGTGGCAACCTTCTCCACGGTTGTTGTCGAGTCCTCGGTCGAGGTCATGGCCGCAACCGGTGTCTCTTCCTCATTCCCGCAACCGCGCATGACAAATAGCACCACCCCCACGAGGGCGACAAGGATCCCGGCGACCAGGATGATCTTGACCCAGGGCAGTCCGACATGGCTGATCTGGACCTTGTCTTCCTCCCAGATCATCTCCTTGCCCCTGGGCCCGGATTTTTTTTCGCCGGAAATCCTGCTATATAGACTCAGCACCGTTTCGGGATCCAGGCCGAGGTCCACAGCGCAGGTCCGCAGGAAACTCTTGATGTAAAGAGGGCCGGAAATCTTGTGGTATTCGTCGAGCTCCAGGGCATTCAGGACCGGAGGGGGAATCTTGGTCCTTTCCGATAGCTGGGCGATGGTCAGATCCTGGGCCTCGCGGGCCTCATTGATCAGCTCCCCGGGGGTCCTCAGCAGGGGATTATCGCTCATCACAGTCTCCTTGTGACCGGTGGTCCATCCGCCTCAACGGAGAGAGTCCAACAGCTCTTCCAGTTTGCCGGCTTTCGCCTCGTTTTCAGCCAGCATATCCCGTTGTTTCTGGACCACGTGGTCGGGTGCGTTGGCGGTGAACTTCTCGTTGCCGAGTTTGGCGCGGCACCCTTTCATCCAGCCCTCGATTCCCGCCAGTTCCTTGGTCAGCCGGGCGCGTTCCTTCTCGAGATCGACCAGGCCTGCCATGGGCAGGAACACTTCCACGGTTCCGGCAACACCGATTCCCGCGGGTGAGGGGTCCTCGCCCACGTCCGTCAGCTCCACCGACTCCATCTTGGCCAGCAGGGTGATCAAAGGCAGCCCCGCGGTCAAATCCTCGGCTTCGGACGCTGAAGGTGTGCGCAACAGAGCGCGTCCCCTCTTGCCCGGCTGAACACCCAGTTCCTGTCTGAGATTCCGGATCACCCCGACAATTTCCATCACCTGGGCAAACTGCACTCCCTCCCGGGCAAAGGGGGTATCCCCCTGGAATCCCGGGTACGAAGAATTTATAAGGAACCCCCTGGACGGAGGCAGCCAACTCCACAACTCCTCGGTGATAAAGGGCATCATCGGGTGCAGGAGCTTGTAACTGACAGCCAACCCGAGAACGGCCACCGCCAGGGCGGGTCCTTTATCCCGGTCATGGCGCAGGCGCGGCTTGATGGCCTCAAGATACCAGTCACAGTACTCGTGCCGGAAGAAATTGAACACCCCATAGGCCGCGTCGTTGAGCCGTCGCTTTTCCATGTTGGCGTCACTGCCGGCGACCGTCTCCAGCAGACGGCCCAGAATCCAGCGATCCTCGAGTTTGAGGTCCTCATCGGCAAGGTCCACGGGAGGTTTTCCACCGAATACGCCCGACCATAATTCGCCGAATAGTTTCGCCGGATGCTCCGACCATTGGTTCGCCGAACCAAGCTGGCCGATATCAAGGGTCAAAGGGGCCGGGCCTTCAGCGGCGTGATCGCCCAGCTCAGCCTCGTCCCAGGCGCCGAGAACCAGCTTGGTGGCCTGGAAAATCTTGTTGCAGAAATTCCGGCCCACTTCGAGGGTCGCCTCGGAGAAAAAGATGTCCTGACCCGTCGGCGTCAGCATGACCAGACTGCACCTCAGGGCATCCGCACCGTACTCGTCGATCAAATGGATCGGATCGGGACTATTGCCCAGGGACTTGCTCATCTTCCGGCCCTCTTCGTCACGGACGATCCCGTGGAAGAGAACTTCCCCAAAGGGTTTTTCACCCAAAAATTCGTAGCCGGCCATGATCATCCTGGCCACCCAGAAAAAGATAATATCGGGCCCGGTAACCAGAACCGATGTCGGGTGGAATTTTTCCAGATCGGCCGTTTTATCGGGCCAGCCCAGCGGGGAGAAAGTCCACAGCCAGCTGCTGAACCAGGTATCCAGGACATCATCCTCCTGGGACAGCTGGCCGCCGCCGCAGGCCGGACATTTTTCCGGCGTGGTCCGCGCGGCGATTTCTTCATCGCAGTCGTCGCAGTACCAGACAGGGATCCTGTGCCCCCACCAGAGCTGTCGGCTGATGCACCAGTCCCGGATGTTGTTCATCCAGTTGTCGTAGACCCCCACCCAGCGTTCTGGGAAAAGCTTGATCTCTCCCTCGGCGACCGCCCGCACGGCCGGCTCGGCAAGTTTATCCATCTTCAAGAACCATTGCCGCGACAAGTAGGGTTCGATGACGTGGCCGCACCGGTCGTGGTGTCCCACCTGGTGCACGTGTTTTTCGATCTTGTCCAGCAGGCCCTTTTTTTCCAGGGCCGCGACCACTTGCTTGCGGCATTCGTTCCGGTCCAGACCGGCGAAGGCTCCCGCCTGCTCGTTCATGATCCCGGCGGGGGTCATGCAGATAACCTGCTCCAGATCCTGGCGGCGCCCCACTTCGAAGTCGTTGGGGTCGTGGGCCGGCGTGATCTTCACGAAACCAGTGCCCTTTTCCGGATCGGCATGATGGTCACCGATGATGGGGATCTCCCGATCGGTCAACGGCAGATGAACGGTGGACCCGATCAGGTGTTGGCGCTCAGGGTCCTGGGGATGGACCGCCACCGCCGTATCACCAAACATGGTTTCCGGTCTGGTGGTGGCCACGGTGACGTGGCCAGTGCCGTCAGTCAGGGGGTATTTCAGGTGCCACAGGTGACCCTCGATCTCCCTGTACTCAACCTCGTCGTCGCTGATGGCCGTCAGGTCGTGAGGACACCAGTTGACCAGGTAGACATCCCGGTAGATCAGGCCTTTTTCCTTGAGCCGGACAAAAGCCTCGGTCACCGCTTTATTCCGCTGCTCGTCCATGGTGAAGGCTTCACGGTTCCAGTCCAGAGAACATCCCAAGCGCTGGATCTGCTGGACGATTCGGCCGTGGGTCTGATCCTTCCAGGCCCAGGCCTGCTCCAGAAAAGCCTCGCGTCCCACTTCCCTCTTGTCGATGCCCTGTTCCGCCATCTTGCGGGTAACCACCTGTTCGGTGGCGATGCTCGCGTGGTCAGTCCCGGGAATCCACAGCGTGGGCCGGCCCTTCATGCGGGCCCAGCGAATCAGGGTGTCCTGGATGCTGTTGCTCAGGCAATGCCCCATGTGCAGGATGCCGGTCACGTTGGGCGGGGGCAGCGTGATCACAAAGGGATCGCCGTTGCGGGCAGGATCGGGCGCGAAAAGCCCGGCCTGCTCCCAGGCCTCGTACCACTTCTGCTCGAGGCCGCTGGGGGTGTATTGCGACATGTTCCTGATTTCTGTCAAGACCTCTCCCGTCGAAATACTCGAACCGGTCCGTTGAAACTCCTGGGAAGGCGGAATCTAACATCTGTTCCGGACCGTAGCAATGTGGTAATATCCTACCACATCAGGTGATCCTGCAACCTTGGGGCTTCAACATGCGGTACCTGGCCGTTTATCGTGAAACGACCTTCGAGCGGGTCACGCGCCTGCTGGGCCTCTATCTGCTTGCCCCGCTGTTGATGACTCTGACCCTTCCGGTCACTCTTCAAATCGCCAACAAACCCGACTACGGCTTTTCCGTCCGTCGCCTCGAAGTCGCCGAAGTTGTTCCCCAGGGCCCGGCCGAGCAGGCCGGGATGCGCAAGGGGGATCTGATCCTGGCCGCGGATGGCCGAGAAGCCGAGAACATGGCGGCCTTCTATGCCGCCTTGGCCGGGCACAGGGACCCCACCCCACTTTCCCTGGAAATATGGAATGGATCGATCTCTCGGCACCTGACCATCGTCCCGGACAAACCGCGCCAGGCCGTCATGATCCGCAGTTACGGCCTGTGGGTTTCCGGTCTGGCCTTCCTGATGATCGGCTTCTGGGTCCTGCTGCATCGACGCGACCCGGTGGCACGGAATTTTTTCGGGCTGTGTTTCATCTTCGCCTTTTTCCTGCTGGACGTTCCTGACCACATCAGCGTGGCCTACATGACCGCCAAGGAGTTGATCCGCTTCCTTTTTCAATTCCTGTTGCCCGCGTATTTCCTGCGGTTTTTTCTTCAGTTCCCCAGCCCACGGAACAAACTGGCGCGGGAAAAAAGAGGGATGCGCATGCTGCTGGTTCCCAGCTGGGTGCTCTTCGGTTTTTTCGTGTGGCTGTTCTATCTGAATCCCGCGCCCGGCGGGTATCTGGAAAACATCCTGCAGATCGTATCCCTGATTTACCTGATGGGATATTTTCTGGCGGGGTTGGTGATCTTCGCCAGGAGGGTCATGCGACGCGACCGCCCCATCCAGCAGACCAAACTCAAGGTCATCCTGCTGGGTCTGGTCTGCGGGTTGGCTCCCTTTATCGCCGGCACCCTGCTGGAAAATCTTTTGCCGGGATCCTCCCTGCCCCACTGGCAATACCTGGCCTTTTTCCTTCTTCTGGTTCCGCTCAGCTTCGGGTTGGCCATTCTGCGCTACGGTGCCCTGGACACGGCGTTTGTCGTTCGCGCCAGCCTGATCTACGGCCTTTTGACCCTACTGGTCTTGCTCATCTATTTCGTGGTTGTCCTGGGGGTGGGTGATTTCCTGGCCAAGATCTTCCAGGTCGAAACCTATCGCGTGTTGCTGGTGGTGATGGCGGGCAGCAGTCTGGCCATCTTGCCGTTGCGGCGCTGGATCCAGGGCATGATCGACAACGCATTTTATCCCGCCCGGCGCGCCAACCGCCGGGCCATGACCAAACTGGCCGACCGGCTGACTCGCCTGATCGATACCGAAGAAGTGGTCCAGACCCTTTTGCATAGCATGTCGGACCTGTTTCGTCCCACGGGCATAGCTTTGTTTCTGGCCTCCGGCGAGGACAAGGCCCCGCTCGTGCCGCGATTGGCCCGGCTGTCACCGCCAGTGGAAGGCAGCTTCAGTCCCGACGGGATCGAACAGTTCCAAAACGATTTCACCCTGGATCACGACTGCGGACTGGCCATCCTGCTGGACCGTATCCGCCGGCCGGTGTTTGCCGAGGAGCTGGAGGATTATTTCTTCGCCGGTGAAACCGACACGGAATCACTCGAGGTCCTGACTCGTCTGCAGGCGGCCCTACTGGTGCCCATGATTTCGGGCAACCGTCTGCTCGGTTTCCTGGCGTTCGGGCCCAAGAGCAGCGGGGCCCTCTACAGCCAGGAAGACCTCGCCAACCTGCGCGCGCTGGCCGTCCAGGCGGCTTCACTCATCGAAAGTCGGCAACTCTACCGGGAAAGCCTGCGCCGCAAACGATTGGAGACCGAACTCGAAGTGGCCCGGGATATCCAGGCCCGGCTACTCCCGACCGGTCCCTTGGACACCGACCTGTTCAGCATTTGCGGCCGCAATGAACCCTGCCGCATGGTGGGGGGCGACTATTTTGATTATTTCCAGCTCGAGGATGGAACCCTGGGGTTTGCCATCGCCGACGTTTCGGGAAAAGGCATTCCCGCTGCCCTGATGATGACTTCGCTGGTGGTGGCCTTTCGTCGCGAGGCCAAGGCCGGTTCCGGACCCCGTTCGGTCATGGACCGACTCAATCCCATCGTGGCTTCCCTGGTGTCTTCCGGCAATTTCATCTGCCTGTTTTTTGCCATCTGGAATCCGGATACCGGCATCATCCACTATTGCAACGCCGGCATGGATCCCCCGGTCCTGTTTCGGAAGCGGGTCCTCTACCGGCAGAAGCTTAAAAAGGGCGGTCCCGTTCTGGGAGTCGAGCCCGAACGCACCTACCGGGAAGGGGCCCTGGCCCTTGAACCCGGCGATCGACTGTTCCTGTTCACCGACGGGTTGACGGAGGAACAGAATCCCTTCGGGGATTTTTTCGATCTGGGCCGTTTGCTGGATCTCGTCGCTGCCAACCAGGAACAATCTCCCTTGGCCTTGATTGAACGAGTATTTGCCGCCGTCAATGCATTTGGCGGTGAGGAAAGATCGGATGACAAAACTGCAATCATGTTGGAAATAAAGAACTTAAATTAATTCTTCACCTCCGGTCCTCTTCTTGCTCAAGCCTGGGTGGAGCCGGCCGATCATCAAGGGTTTCACCGGTGTGAAAATTCCCTCAAGTCCCCCGGGCTTCCGGCCGATTCCTTATGAGTTCGCATCGTTATCACCCCGGAACCGGAAAGGGGGGATTGGCATGACGCCCGAGTACTATTTCGTGATGGGCCTGGCTTTGATCGATCTCTTTTGGTGGTTGAGAAAATGATCACCGCCCTTTAGCCCCTGGCTGACGGTATTCGCCACAGCCAGGGGTTTTTTCATGCCCTCGACTCTCTTCCATCCATAAAAACTCAGGAATATCAGGCAGTCGGCAAGACCAGCCGGGCGGACATAAACCCCAACCAAACCGCTCCCAGACCGAGAATCAGATTCGCCGAGACGTTGAGCAGGGCCAGGTTGGAAGCTCCCTCCTGCAGGTACCGCAGGGTCTCGTAGCCGAAGGTGGAAAAGGTCGTGAAGGCACCCAGGAAGCCCACGGCCAGGAGCATACGCACTGGATGCGTGACCAGGGTCGAGCCGCGATCCAACTCCAACAGAAAGCCAAGGGCCAGACAGCCCAGGACGTTGACCAGGAGAGTTCCGAAGGCGAAATGCCCCCCCAGATTTCGCTCGGCGAGAAGCCCGACGCCATAGCGCGACACCGCTCCGGCGGCACCGGCGATCCCCACCAGAAAAAATGTTTGCATACTCGATCCTCCGGCATAAAAAAAGGCGGCCGGGAACGGGGCCCGGCCACCGTCATTGATTCAAATACGGGTCAACTTCCGAGGACCGCCTTGACGGCCCTTTCGTATTCGGCCTTGCCGAAGGCGCCCACCCACTTCTCCCGGACAACGCCTTTTTCGTCGATCAGGAAGGTGGTGGGAATACTCTGGATCCCGCCGTAGTTCTTGATCAGGTTCATGTCGTTGTTAAAAAGCACCATCTCGAAGGTAAGACCGTGGGCCTTGGTGTAGGAGCGGACCTTGGCCTCTCCCTCACGTCCCATGGCCACACCCACGACCACCAGGTCGCCGCTGTAGGTCTCGCTCAGTTCCTGCAGATGCGGCAGGGCCTTGCGGCAGGGAGGACACCAGGTGTCCCAGAAGTCCAGAATCACGGCCTTGCCCCGCAAACTGGAAAGCTGCAGTTCTCCACCGTGGATCTTCTTGAGGGTAAAATCAGGGGCCGGGCTACCCTTGCCAAAGCTAGCGGGATCCGATGCTTGCGCCTGTTCGGCGGTATTCGTACCGTCGGCGCCACTGCTTTCAGAATCATCACCGCATCCGGTCATGGCCCAAAGGCTCAGGGCCAGCACCATCATGGTCGCAAAGAGAACGGTCTTTCTTTTCACAAAAGATCCTTCCAGTAATTTTCGGTTCGGGAATCCAGTTGCGTAATCAAGTTGAGGCAGTAGGTCCCCGGTTCAGGTGGTTAGCGCCAGGCGGGGCCACTTTCGCGGCCCCGCCCTAAAAGGATACAAATAATTTGGCAAAAAGATCCCCGATATGCAACTTTCTCCCATCAAAGAGATGTCCGATCGGAACCAAGGCTTGTCTAAGGCATTATTCTTCGTATAGTACCACCCATGAAGTCGGTTTTCGCTCACGCGGTGAAAACATAATGGGCCATCCCCCAACGAGGTCCGGCGGAAAATGGAATTTGCCCCCCGAAATCGATCTGTCATTGTCCTGGGTCTGCTTCTGGCCCTGGCCGCGGCCGCCTCCTCTGCCGGCGCCGTGGAAATCGATGTCGTTCCCCGGAGCGAAATCGCGGTCATCGGTCAGGATCTGGTTCTCGAAATCACGGTCAACCCGAACGCCCCCGGGACCGTCCTGGCCGAGGGACTGGAGATCCAGGTCTCCGTCAGCGATGGTCCGGTTTTTTTTGGAGCTCCCTACCCGGTAAAAGCCCTTGCGACCCCGGGAACGGATCCGGCTGCCTACCAGGGAACCGCAAAATTCGAGTGGGCCGCCCCGGTGGGTCCGGAAGCGGAACCTGTTACCGCAAATCTGATCGTCACGGTGACGGCCAAAACCACCGCCGGGAATACCGAAACCGCCAAGTGGAACGGGACGATCAAGGTGGACTTCGGCGAGGAATGGTCCGCCGACAAGATCAGTGATTTCATCGAGCGCCGGGGCATTGGTTTTTTCCTGGTTCTGGTATTCGGCTTCGGTTTGCTGATGAGCCTGTCCCCCTGCATCTACCCCATGATCCCTATCACCCTGGCGGTGATCGGCGCCCAAAGTCAGGAAAAGGGAGCCATGCACGGGCTGATCATGTCCGTTACCTATGTGGTGGGCATGGCGCTGGTCTACGCCATCATGGGCGCCTTGAGCGCCACCGTATTCAGCGGCATCACTGCTTTCATGCAGAGCCCGGCGGTTCTGGTGCCCATCGCCCTGCTCCTTTTTATTCTTTCCTTCAGCATGTTCGGCGCCTTCGAACTGCAGGCCCCGGCCTTCCTGCGGGACCGTCTGCAAGGCCCCGGCTCGAGCAACCGCACGGGCTTGATCGGCGTGTTCGCCATGGGACTGGTGGCCGGGCTGGTGGCTTCGCCCTGCGTGGGGCCTTTCCTGGCCGCTCTGCTGGTCTGGGTGGCCACCACGGGCGACTGGGTGCTGGGTTTCTTTTCCCTGTTCACCTTCGGCATCGGCATGGGCCTGTTGCTGATCGGGGTCGGTACCTTCCCCGCCATGTTGGGATCCATGCCCCAGAGTGGCGGCTGGATGGACACCGTCAAAAAGGGCATGGGACTGTTGCTGGTGGCCATGGCCTTTTATTTCGTCCGCCCCGGCAGTGTTTTGCCCGCGCACATCTTTTACCCCCTGGTCGGGGTGACCACCATCCTGACCGCGGTGTTCATGGGAGCCTTTGATTCGCTGGCGCCTGAAGACGGCTGGTGGCCCCGCACCCTCAAGGGTCTCGGCCTGGTCGTATTCGTGGCGGGACTGTATTTCCTGGGCGGGTCCTTCGTGCAAAACGGATTCATGATGCCCTCGCCATTTGCCAAAATGGCCACCGTATCCGGACCAACCACAGGCCCGAAGGCGGCCTCCACTTCCCGCGCGACCGAGACAAATGCCGGCGCGACAACGACCGCCGCGCCCCTGCCCGCAAAGGTCCAGTGGAACCTCATCCACACAGGTGAATCCGTGCAGGCCTTCATCGACGGCAAACGGGCCGAGGCCAAAGCAGCCGGCAAGCCGGTGATGATCGATTTCTGGGCCCAGTGGTGTGTCTATTGCAAGAAGCTCGATAAACTGGTCTGGAATGTTCCGGCCGTGGTGGCCGAGTCCCAGCGGTTCGAGACCATCAAGGTCGACGCCACGGCGGCCGACGACGCCGAGATGACCGCCATCAAGGAAGAGTTCAAAGTTCCCGGCCTGCCCCGGGTCATTTTTATCGACAGCCGTGGCGAGGTGCTTCACGGTCGGTCCACGGGGTGGCAAAAAGCCGAGGACATGCTCGAAATCATGAAGAGCATTCGCTGACCCGTCCTACTGGAAACGCACCTCGAACCGATGGCCCCCGTCGAACACCTTGAGGGGCCCGTTGCCGGGGTTCTCGGTCAGGATTTCGGGGAAACCATCCCCGTTGATATCCAGCAGTTCGATCTTGCCGAAAAAGGGCTCGTCCTCCCATTCGATATCCCCGGACACGGAATCCACTACCTGACCGGTATTGAGAACAACCTCCACCCTGCCATCGCCGTCCACGTCTCCGCATCTGACCTGCGTGGCGGGGTACTCGTTGATGCTGGTGAAATTCTTGGTGAAGTTGGCACCGTCCACGTAGACGATGCGGTTGTCGGCAATCATGACGATCTCGTTCGCCCGGTCATCGTCAATGTTGGCCGTGGTGAAGCACGTAACCATCTGATATTCGCTGGGCAGGGATTCCCAGAGCAACGGGTAACCGTCCAGGCCCCACACATAGACTTTTCCGGTGCTGGTTCGGCACAGGAGGCTGTCATCGAGGCCGTCTCCATCCAGATCGGCCGTGAGAACCTCGTCCGGGACACCGCTCAGCTGATTGCTTTTCCAGACCCGGCTCATGCCTTTTCCATCCAGCTTGGAAACCTGGACGGTCCCGAACCGCTCGGCGATGGCCAGGAACATCCCCTCTTCCCCATGGATGGGTTCGAACATGGTGACATGAGATATCCGGTCCGCGGCCCAAGCCAGATCCCGGTATTCCGAGTAGGTCAATTCCCCCTGGGCCGAAGCCAAACCCGGCACGAACCCCAGGATGAAGGCCAGACCGAAAAGAGCCAGAAAAAGCGCGGGTCTGATCGGGGCCAGCCCGGTCGCCGGTATCGATTCGCGTGCAATCTTCATTAAACACCTCGGAGCGGAAAGCCGTGGTCCAGCGCGTAGCAGGGCAGTCACGGCGGGTTGTTCAGGGGGTGACCCGACTAATATAACCCATGCCAGCGGCAGGGTCATGCTTTTCGAAGTCACCTTTGGCGCCGATGGGAATAACCCCGCCGGTAGATTTTTGATCCGGATTAGGGCCAGGAAAGACCGGCGCCGACCAGTACGGACCAAACCTGGTAGGTACGGCCGGCGTTGATGAGCCAGCGGTACTGGGCCTTCAGGATGAACATGTGGGTGGGTTTGAAGTACCATTCCTGGCCTGCTTCGACCAGAAGGGACCAGTGGTCCCCGGACGCGATATCGTGGGGTTCAGGGCGGGTGATATCGGCCGCCCCGGTCCCCACTCCGAGAAAGGGGTTGACCTCGACCTTGCGGTCCCCACGATTGTTGAAGTAGCGGCGTAGAATGAGGTCAACGGAAGTAATGTCGCCCCCATCGGGAATCTGGAGATAGTCCACCTGAACCACCATCCCGGCCCGCCAGTTCAGGATCCCCCCAAAAATGTTGACCGGCGATCCTGGCCGGAAAACCAAGGAGCCGCCATATCCCTGGTCGCCGGATTGATCCAGAAATCCGCCGCCAAAAGCCCAGTGCCCGGTTAAAAAGACGGGGTTCTCGAAGGGTTTTCCCATCTGTGATGGGGGCAACTCCAACCGGTCATTTCCTTCGGCCAGTTGGGCGTAAGCCAAATCCGCATAACCCAGGGTCAGGACACATATCCCCACCAAGGCGCGGGCAAGCAATCCCGCCCCGCCTCTTGGCAATTTCGAGGTTCGTCTTCGATGTGCCTGCAAGCTCCAGGTCCCGCTTTCGGATGCACATATACCAAGGGATATCCTGTCGGATTTTCCCATGCAAGGCCGGTGCCAGGGAGTGTGATCCTGAGCTTTGGCAAATGGTTGCCATCAAATCAAATACAAATTAGAATGATGAAATCCGGAATTCCGGGGCGTGGAAATTCCCCTTTTTCCGGTACTCATGGTTGAAAACCGAACACCTGCTTTTGGAACGGATGAATAGTGGAGAACCCTTGCGCAGAGCCGACCGGCACCGATCCTCCCGATAGTTTCCTGACCATCGCCCGCACCGCAGAAACTGAACTGAAGGTGCAACGATCCCGCTTTATCGCCCTGGCTTTTCCCGTCGAAAACGAAGGGGAATCCCGGGCCCGTTTGGAAGACACCGGGCGACGCTACCACGATGCGCGTCATGTCTGTTTCGGATACAAGTTGGGTGTCGGTTCGCAGGCCCTGACCCGCAGGAGTGATGCGGGCGAACCCTCCGGTACCGCCGGTGAACCCATTCTGGCGGCTATCCTCAAACTCGAATTGACCAATGTCCAGGTGATCGTGGTCCGCTATTTCGGGGGGATCAAGCTGGGTACCGGAGGATTGGCCCGGGCCTACGGACAGGCCGCCTCCCAGGTCCTGGAGCAGGCTGGTATCCGCCAAGTGGACCAGGGCCGCGAGTTCCTTTTGAGGTTCCCCTACGCCCGGGAGAAATCCATCCGCAGGCTGTTGGAATCAAGGGAAGGCCGTTTGGTGGACCAGCAATACGGGCAGGATGTTTTGTGGCGGATCTGGCTCCCCCACTCCGTGTGCCGGAGTTTTGGGGAAGCGTTGACCGAACTCACGGCCGGGGTCACCAAGCTGGAAGAACCCAGT
>CBDUDB010000077.1:0-12090 GCA_965365795.1 uncultured bacterium
GACCCCAGACGTGCTTCCCGGTGGGTCTCGACGATGAGGTTCGCATCCCGACCGCAGGTGAAACCAGGTCCCAGGCCGATCAGGGGAGTTTGGCCCCTGGGGAGCGCTTCAGGCTCATTTTTGGTCATGCGGGCATCCACCACGGCTTCCACCCGATGACCGGCCAGGTGAAAACCCGCCGGATCAACAACGACCTCGACCCGCCCGGCGGGATAACAAAGGGCTGCCGGATCCACCAACTCGCCGGGAATGTCCTCGACATCAGCCCGGCCGGCGTAGACCGCTTCGCTGAAGGATACCAGGCGGCGGACGGCCAGCGGCTTATCAGTCTCCGCCAGGACCACACGGTACCCACTGCGGACCAGGCGAACCGCCACACCGGAGGCCAGTTCGCCAGCACCTTGGATCCAGATGATCGGTGGCGCGGTCACCGGCGCCTCCGGTAAAGCCGCACGCCCTGCAGGCGTCCCGCCTCATCCAGAAACGGCGGGACCTTACGCATGACATTCAGCGCTTCGGCCAAAATGCTCAGGGCAATTTCCGCGGGTGTTTCGGCGCCGATGTCCAAGCCAACCGGATACTGCATCCGGGCCACCCGTTCCCGGCACCAGTCGTCTTGGGCGAATCGTTGACGCAGGATCGCCGCTTTCGTGCGGCTGGCCAGGGCTCCCAGGAAGGCAAATTCCCGGCCGGTTTTCCGTTCGGCCGCCATCACCGCTTCGAGATAGTCCCCGTCCAAATCATGATTGCGGCTGGCGATGAGCATGGCCCCTTGCGGGGGCACCTCCAGGGTGGATGCGAGTTGGTTGGCCGAGGCCTCCAGGAGATGGACTCCGGACAGATCTTTCAGGTCCTCCAGAAGACCCGGCCGGTCATCGACCAGGGTAAAACGAAAAGGGAGGGCCCGACCCATGGCGACCAGGGCCCGGCCCACATGTCCGGCTCCGATGACGTAAAAGGGATCGGCCTTGGTCACCGGTTCCAGGAAAACCTCCATGTGACCCCCACAAACTCCGAATTCACCAGCCAGATCCAGAGGCAGACAGCGGGGCCGACCGTCTTGAAATACCAGTCGGGCCTCTTCCAGGACCCGGGCCTCCGCGCCGCCCCCTCCCACGCTGCCGAATATCGATCCGTCGGGCATGATGATCATCTTGCTTCCGGCCTGGCGGGGTGTGGACAGTCGGGTCCGGATCACCGTGGCCAGCACACCGCTGGTGCCCTGGGCAACCATTTCGGTCAAGCGGCGGTAGATGTCTCCCTCATCGACGGTCAAATTGTGATTCCGGTTCACGGTGTACCTCTTCCATCTTTTGCAGGCCGATTCGGATCAAGGTCAGCGGGCCGATCGAAGTCACGGACAATGCCCGGATCGGAAATCTCCACCTGGGCCGGGGCGGAAAACAACCCTTCTTCAACGGCATGCCCCAGAAAATCCCGCAAGGGCCGGTCCTGCCAATTGTCATGTTGATCCAACAACTCGAGCACCTTCACCGGTAGAACAACGGGGTGGCCAGGGACCCCCTGCCTCACCGGTCGGATGACCCGCCCGGGGTCCCGACGAGAATACCCCTGAAGCAAGTCGAGGGAAGTGGGCGCCACCAGGGGCAGATCCACAGGGTGTGCCCAGACATGGGTACATTCCATCGCTGCGGCCCGCCAGGATCTCCAGGCGGTCAGAAGAGTCAAGGCCGTGTCGCCGCCATCTTTTGCGGTCAGGACACGAAGGTCATCCGTTTTGGGCAACTCACTAATGTAGGCCTGGGCCGTCATCTGCCGGGTCACAACATCGACGCCGAATCCCGCCTCGATATATAAATTGGCAATCATGCGCACGAAGACCGGACCCGAAGGTGACAGGCGCAACAAACCCTTGGGCTCCCCCATTCTGGTACCCAATCCCCGGGCCATGATCACGGCCCGATCTTGGCGAGGTCCGGTCATGCCTCTTCGCTTTTCTTCTGGCAGACGGTGCGGATGGCCGCCGGATTCCCAGCCAGATCACAGAACATCGCCAGGGGCAAACGTTCATGGGCCATGGCCCGCCCCACGAACTCGAACAAACCGATGCTGTCCTGCTGTTCGCCCATGCCGGTCAAAGCCAGGACGCAGGGCAACCCCTCGGGCACCTGGGAGATATATCCCCCGTCCTCCAGTAGCAAGGTCAAGGCGTGGTCCCACTCCCAGGCCGTTGTGGCTTCCAGATCTCTAAGGGGAGGCCAATCCACGCGGCCAAAACGATGTAGGATATCCGCGGTCGCCGATCCGACCGACCCCGTTCCCATCACCGCGATCGCCAGGGACGTCCGTTCTGGCCAGACCGGTTCGCCTGACCTGTACAGTTTGACGGGCATTTTGGCTGCCCCATCCACCTCGGCCAGCACGGTGCGGTCAGGGAAAAACCCGCCGAGATCGTCCACCTCCAGGGGGAGAAGACCGATCCACTTCCCGTCCGCATCAAGCCCGCCATGAAGATAAAAAGCCGGCGGGAGGGACTCGGCTCGGTGATCGGGGAGTTGGCTCAATTCCATTACGGGGATCCCGGAAAGAGGTTCACTCCGCGTCGTGGTGGTCAGGATTACCGGCACGCCCAATTCCTGGTAGACCGCGGCGAAGGACCGCATGAGCGTTGTCTTTCCGCCTGATCCCATCAGGCTGATCACATGTCCGGGTTCGCGGGGAAGAAACAGGTGCCAGGGATCGACAAACTCGAAGTTCACTGGACATCTCCCGGATTGGGGGAAACGAGCTGCAGATACCAGGCGATCAACCTGTCGATCATGATATCCCGGGTGAAGCGGTCCTGGTATCGCCGACGTCCCGCTGCTCCCATTTTTCGGATGGCCGCGGGGTCATCAAGGAAACCTTGCATGGCTGACGCCAGAGCTGCCGCATCTCCGGGAGGAACCAGCAGGCCTGTCCGGCCCGGCTCTCCAACTTCCCTGATCCCCGTGGGAAGATCACTGGCAATGACCGGAACTCCCGCCGCCATGGCTTCCAGCTGAACCAGCCCGAAAGTTTCGCTTGGGTTCACGCTCGGCAGGACCAGAGCGCGAGCTTGGGCCAGATGAGCCGCAACCCCGTCCTGGTCCATGGGACCGGCGAAGACCACCCGATCCTCCAGGCCAAGCTCTGCGGCCCAGGTCTGAAGCTGGGATTCCAAGGGACCTTCGCCGACTATCACGGCCTGGGCGCCGGGAACCAGCGCCAGGGCTTGGAGCAGGATTTCGAGTCCCTTGTACGGCACCAGGCGGCCGACGAAAAGAAAGGGCCCATCGAGTTTCGACTGGATGGTCGCCCAGGGGGCCGGGTCGATCCCGAAGGGAATCACTTTCACTTTTTCCCGCCAGGGGGCCAAAACCGGTGACCCGGAGGCCAATGTCGCCGAAGAGACGCTGATCCCGACCGCCTGTTCCAGGCAGGCATCCACCAGGGGCCGAACCAACCACCTTCCCAAACGCTGACGGGTAATGTCCGCGTGATACCAGACCGCCAAGGGAGGAAGATCCCGGGACCCGGTAGCTTTCAAACCCAACCAGGCCGCGGCCGCCAGGGGGTTGGGCAAATGAAGGTGGACCAGTTCCGGATCAAAACGGGCCATCTCTTTGCGCATCAAACTCATCAGGGAAAGGGTCAAAGGCTGGGAATTGAATTGACCGTATACTGCACCGCGGACCAGTCGGCCAGGTCGGCCGGAATTGGGGCCGGTCACCGATTCCACCTTGTCCAGCGGACCATCGCCGGCGGTCAGGACGGTCACCTCACAGGAGCGGTCCAACAACCCCTCGGTAAGGTTGCGCAGAACGGTTTCCATCCCCCCTAGAAAAGGAGCATAATATTTGCCGATGTGCATGATTCGCATGGCCGGATATTAGGCCATGGGTTCGGGTCGGTCAAAGACCCTATACCGGGGCCTTGTTGAAAACCCGTTTTATATTTAACGTGAGGGTGTGGCCGGAACGTTTGCCTCCCTGCGCCGATCCGGTCCCATGGGGGGATGCGAAAGGGGGCCCACATGTCTTTGGGCATTACTGAAAAACTCATTCTGCGCCAGATCAACCACTGGAATCGATTTAAAGAATTTCTCAAGGACGAAGACGAACAGCGCCCGGCACGTACCGGTCCGGTCATCACCATATCCAGGATGTCCGGCAGCGGCGGTCGCACCCTGGCGACCAACCTGGCCGACAGGCTGGGCATCACCCTTCAGGACCAATCCCTGGTGGACAAAATCGCCCGCGATCGGAACCTGGCCAAATCAGTGGTGGCTCAACTTGACGAAAGCGCCATCAGCCAGGCCGAGTTGTGGGTCCGGGGGGTGCTGAACCAGAGAATATTCCTGAAGGACGAATACCACACCTCCCTGGTCAGCATCGTGACCAAATTGGCCGCGGCTGGAAACGTGATCTTTCTGGGACGGGGCGCCAACTTGATCCTGGGTCACAACGCCACCCTGCGCATCCGAGTAGTGGCCTCCCGTCCGACCCGGTTGGCCAGGATCACCAATCGCACCGGGCTGAGCCGGGCCGAAGCGCGTGCCCTTCTGCAGGAGACCGACCGCAATCGCGAAGAATTCATCCGCAAGGTGTTCAAGGTGAATCCGAACGCGCCCGAGCATTTCGACCTTGTGGTCAACTCCGACCGAATAAAACCCGAAGGCATGCTGGAGATGGTCACCCTGGCTTTGATCGACACCCAGATCGGTGGCCGCGCCCGCCTTCCCAGCCAGGTGTAATCCTTCGGCGCACCAATAAAAAACCCCTCTCCATCCGAAGATGGAAAGGGGTTTGTGTTTGCGGCCGTCCGAAGGACCTGGCCACGATCGCTGAGGACCTGGGCTACATCATGCCGCCCATGCCACCCATGCCACCCATACCGCCCATGCCGCCCATGTCGGGCATGGCCGGAGCGTCCTTCTCGGGCTCATCGGTCACGCAGGCTTCGGTGGTCAGCAGCATGGCCGCGATCGAGGCCGCGTTCTGCAACGCACTGCGGGCCACCTTGGCCGGATCGATGATCCCGGCCGCCATCAAGTCTTCGTACTCCATCGTGGCGGCGTTGAAGCCGATGTTGCCCTTCTTCTCGCCCTTCAAGCGGGCCACGACCAGGGAACCCTCGATGCCGGCATTCTGGGCGATCATGCGCAGCGGCTCCTCGACGGCTCGCATCACGATGTCGCGACCGACGGCCTCTTCACCGGTGAGATCCAGCGCTTTGATGGCCTTGGCGGTCCTAAGCAGTGCCACGCCGCCACCGACGACGATGCCCTCTTCCACCGCGGCGCGGGTGGCGCTCAGGGCGTCCTCCACGCGGTGCTTCTTCTCTTTCATCTCCATCTCGGTGGTGGCCCCGACACGGATGACGGCCACACCGCCGGCCAGCTTGGCCAGCCGTTCCTGGAGCTTCTCCCGGTCGTAGTCGCTGGTGGTATCCTCGATCTGGGTCCGGATCTGGCCGATGCGGGCCTTGACGTCCGCGCCCTTGCCTTTGCCACCGACGATGGTGGTGTTGTCCTTGTCGATGGAAACCTTGGAGCACTGGCCCAGGTCGGCCGTCGTCGTGTTCTCCAGCTTCAGGCCGGCGTCCTCGCTCATGACCCGACCACCGGTCAGGATGGCGAGGTCCTCGAGCATCTGCTTGCGGCGATCACCGAATCCGGGAGCCTTCACCGCGGCGATGTTCAGGGTGCCGCGCAGCTTGTTCACAACGAGAGTGGCCAGGGCTTCGCCCTCGATGTCCTCGGCGACGATCAGCAGGGGCCGGCCCATCTGCGCGATCTTCTCGAGGATGGGCAGGAGGTCCTTCATGCTGCTGATCTTCTTGTCGTAGATCAGGAGGTAGGGGTCATCCAGTTCCACGCGCATCTGCTCGGCATTGGTCACGAAGTAGGGGCTCAGGTAACCGCGGTCGAACTGCATGCCCTCGACGACATCCATTTCCATCTCGGTGCCCTTGGCCTCCTCGACGGTGATGACACCGTCCTTGCCGACCTTGTCCATGGCGCTGGCGATTATCGTGCCGATTTCCATGTCGTTGTTGGCGCTGATGGCCGCGACGCTGGCGATGGTCTCGCTGTCTTTGACCTGCTTGGCCTGGCTCTTGATGCTGGCCACGGCGGCCACGGTGGCGGCCTCGATACCCTTCTTGACAAACATGGGGTTGGCGCCGGCGGCCAGGTTCCGCAGACCCTCGTGGATCATGGACTGGGCCAGGATGGTCGCCGTGGTGGTGCCGTCGCCGGCCACGTCGTTGGTCTTGCTGGCGACTTCCTTGACCATCTGCGCGCCCATGTTCTGGAAGGGCTCGCTCAGGTCGATCTCGCGAGCGATGGTCACGCCATCGTTGGTCACGGTCGGCGCGCCGAATTTTTTGTCCAGAATAACGTTCCGACCGCGGGGCCCGAGCGTGATCTTCACCGTGTTGGCCAGGGCGTCGACACCCTTCTTCAGGCCGTCGCGAGCTTCCTCGCTGAAATGGATCATCTTAGCCATGATTCTATCTCCTTGAAGTTCCGCGGGCATCATTTATCAGGCCCGCCGTCATGGAATGGGTTCAGTTGCGCCTTTTCAGCTAGCCCAGGATGGCCAGCACATCGCTCTCGCGCAGGATAAGAAAATCGTCGCCGCCGACGTTCACTTCGGTGCCGGCGTACTTTCCGTACAGGACGATGTCACCCTTCTTGACTTCACAGGCGACACGATCGCCGTTGTCACTGATGGAACCGGGGCCCACGGCCACGATCTTGCCCTGTTGGGGTTTTTCCTTGGCGGTATCGGGAATGATGATTCCGCCCTTCATGGTCTCCTGCTCCATGGGAGCAACGATGACGCGATCGGCCAAAGGCTTGATATTGAGAGCCATTCTGCATCCTCCGTTCGAGCTGGTGAAACCAGCGTCCATCTTATGGTCGCAACCGTTTTAGCAGTCTCGACCGTTGAGTGCTAATCGATGCGGAATATAGGTGATCCACCAAAGCCCGCAAGGGAATTTCCCGGAAAATCGACGGAAAAGGAGTTAGGTCGGCAGAACTGCCATTTTGACAGTCAGAGGTTATCGATTTGACAGCATGGCGGCCCCACGCAGTGTCCAATGGGGGTCGAGAAACCAATCCTGTTCTTCAATATGGACTCCCAGGCCACCGGTCACGACCACGGGCATCTGTCCGTAGCGGGTCAGAATGCCCTCCACGATGGTGCGGACCCCACCTGTTCCAGCGTGCCAGGCACCCGCTGCCATGGCCGCTTCGGTATCGCAGCCCACCTCCCAGGAAACCGGACCGAAGGGTACAGGCCTCAACCTGGACGCCATTTCGCCGAGCTTCTGGGCCGCCAGGGCCATCCCTGGGGCAATCATGCCGCCGACAAAAACACCGTCCAGCAATAGATCGAAGGTGGTGGCGGTCCCGGCATCGACGACCAGGGCGGTGGGTAATCCGGCCGCGGCCGCGGCCGCCACGTTGCACAGGCGGTCAGGGCCCACCCGGGCCGGTTCGGTCACCCCTAGGGTGAAGGGAAGGTTGCTGGTATGATCCACAATCTCCAGATTCAGGCCACCGGGCAACAAACCGGCCACCCTGGGAACCACCGACGTCAGCACCACGGGAGGACAGCCGGCGGCAGCGTGGATTTGCCGGAAGGAATCACGGAAGGCATTTTCCTCACTCGGGGTGGTTGGGTGATCCAGGATCCCCAGCTCACGCAACGGCACCCCGGGAGCCAGCCGGGTTCGCGACCCTTCCACCAGGGCCGGTTGCTGGCCGTCTCCGTCCCAGGCCGCGCAGGTGACGCGAGTATTTCCCGCATCCACGATCAGAGCTTTCATCGGCCCTCCTGTAAATCACTTACCGATGGTGACCCGGCGGGAGGTATTTCCGGGTTTTGCAACGGTGTCAGGTGGACATCACCGGCGCTGAACAGCATGACCCGGCCCTGGTTATCGGCGACCTGAAGAAGGCCGTTGTCATCAATGCCCATGGCGCGCCCCCGGATATTTCCACCCCCCGATTTCAAGTGGATCTCTTGCCCCAGCAAACAATCCAGGTACGACAGGGTGGATCGATACGGACCCCAGCCCTGATCCTGGAACTGATCCAATTCCTGTTCCACTCGGGCCATGATGCGGCCGCCCACTTCGCCGCCGCGAAGATGCCGACCGGTTTCGATCAACGTGCTGGTGGCGGTGACCTGCAGATGCGGAGGAAAATCACCCAGGGCCACGTTCAGATTCATGCCCAGGCCTGCTACCACCAATTTCTGGTCCCGGTTCCAGGTGTTTTCCAGAAGAAGACCCCCCAGTTTCCGCTTCCCGACCACTATGTCGTTGGGCCATTTGAGCCGGGCGTCCACCTGGAATTCCTCGCGCATGACCAAAACGGTCACCAGCCCCAGCCACACGGAAAATCCCTGGGCGAAAGAAGCCCGGTGAGGCGGCACCACCACCGACAGGTGAAGGCCGCCACAGTCTTCCCAGCTTCGACCCTGACGCCCCTTGCCGGCGGTTTGCCGGCAGGCGACCACCATGGTGCCGGGAGCTGGATCCTTTACCGGGAGCAGCTTTTCCTGCTGCCGGGCCTTCCAGCCCCAGCCGTCCCAGCGGCAGAACCGCCCCAGAGCTGCTTCGCCGCAACCTCGCAGAAATTCATTGGTGCTGCCGACTTCATCCAGCAGATACAGGTGGCCGCTGTCACGGAGCAGCCGGGGGCCCACCTGGAAAACATCCAGTCCGAACCAGTCCCGGGCCACGCTACTTTGGCGGAACAACCGTTTCATGAGGACTCCACATCCAGTCCCAGATCCAAGGCCCCCGCCGAATGAGTGAGTCGTCCCACGGAGGCACCATCGACCCCGGCCCTGGCATACTGGGCAATGGTCTCGAGGGTGATGTTCCCCGAGGATTCGAGCAGGGTCTTCACGCCGGCGGCATCCCGGCGGACCACGGCCTCGGCGGTGTCCGAAACCGTGAAATTATCCAGCAGGATCCAATCCACCTGCAAGGGAAGGATCTGTTCCAGCTGGTCCAGGGTGTCCACTTCGATCTCGACCGCCAGGTCGGGATAATTTCGTCGGGCCTGGGCCACCATCGATTCCATACTACCGGCGGCGCCCGCCCAGTGGTTGTCCTTCAGCATGATGCGATCATAGAGCCCCAGACGATGGTTGTGGCCTCCGCCACACCGCACGGCATACTTGGCCAAACTGCGGTATCCCGGGAGGGTTTTCCGCGTGTCCAGAACCCGGCACCCGGTGCCGGCCGCTTCTTTCACATACCGGGCGGTCAGGGAAGCGATGCCTCCCAGATGCTGGAGAAAATTCAGGGCCGCCCGTTCCCCGGTGAGGATGGAGCTGACCGGACCGGCGAGGCGAGCCACCACCGTCCCGGTGTCCACGGGTGCCCCGTCGGCAAGCACCAGGTCCACCTTCACGGCAGGATCAACCTGGCCATAAACCATTTCCAGCAGAGGGAGACCGGCGACCACCCCCGCCTGGCGAGACACCACCAGACCCCGACCGATTGTCGTGGGGTCCACCGAAATGTTGGTGGAAACATCCCCGGACCCCACATCCTCTTTCAAGGCCTGGGCCACCAGGGTGTTAACCCACCCTTCAGGGGGAATAACCATATCGTGATCGTTGTTCATATCCTCTCCAGGCTGGTGCAGCGCCTCACGGGTTTTCTCCAATACCCCATTGGGCCTTCAAGTCTTCGATCCGATCCCGCAGCGCCGCCGCTTTCTCGAAATCCAGGTCCTTGGCCGCGGCCGTCATGGCCGCCGACAGCATGGTCACCATTTCGCGCGGAGACATGTCGTGATCCAGGATTCTCTCCCAGGGGCGCGGATCCTCCGGTTCGGTCTCGCGACCCCGGTCCCCAGCAGCGACGGTGGACTGGAGAATCTCCGCCCGACTCTTGGTGATGGTTCGCGGTATCAGTCCGTGCTCCTGGTTCCAGGCGAGCTGCCGCTCACGCCGACGGTTGGTCTCACCAATAGCCAGATCCATCGACCTGGTGATCCGGTCGGCGTACATGATAACTTCGCCATTTACGTTGCGGGCCGCCCGTCCGGCCGTCTGGATCAGACTGCGCTGGGACCGCAGGAACCCTTCCCGGTCGGCATCCAGGATGGCCACCAATGAAACCTCCGGCAGATCAAGGCCCTCCCGCAAGAGATTCACTCCGACCAGCACGTCGCTTTCCCCCAGGCGGAGCTTGCGCAGGATCTCGATCCGGTCCAGGGCTGCAATATCCGAATGCAGGTAGGTCACCTTGACCCCGGCCTGGGCCAGGTAGTCCGTCAAATCCTCGGACATTTTTTTCGTCAAAGTGGTCACCAGCACGCGCTCTTGGCGGGCGGTGACCACCCGGATTTTTTCCAGCAGATCATCGACCTGGTGTTTGGCCGGCAGGACCGTGATGGGCGGATCCACTAGACCCGTAGGACGGATCACCTGCTCCACCACCACCCCGCCGCATTTTTCCAGTTCGTAGTCAGCCGGGGTGGCGGAAACAAAAACGGTGGTCGGCATGAGATGTTCGAATTCCTCGAACAGCAAGGGCCTATTGTCCAGAGCGCTCGGCAGCCGGAATCCGTGTTCCACCAGGCTTTTTTTGCGCGACCTGTCACCGTAATACATGGCGCCGATCTGGGGTATGGAAGCATGGGACTCGTCGATGATCAGAAAATAGTCCTCGGGAAAATAGTCGAGCAGGCAGGCGGGCCGTTCGCCTGGTTCGCGATTGTCGAAATACCGGGAATAGTTTTCCACCCCGGCGCAGTGTCCTATCTGCTGGATCATTTCCATGTCGTAGCGGGTCCGCGAAGCCAGGCGCTGGGCTTCCAGCGGTTTGCCCACCTCGTCCAGCTCGCCCAGTCGAATTTCCAGGTCCCGGCCGATGGCATCGACCACCCGTCCGGTGCCGCCCTTGTCGGTGACGAACTGGGTGGCCGGGTAGATCACGGAGTTTTTGGTTCCGCCGAGGGAACGTCCGGTCAGGGGCTCGACCCAGGTCAGCGATTCGATCTCGTCACCGAAAAATTCCACCCTCAGAACTCGCTCCTCGAAAGCTGAGCGAATCTCAACCGTGTCCCCCCTGGCCCTGAAAGTACCGTAGCCATATTCCAAATCGTTGCGCTTGTACTGGATCTCCACCAGACGCGCCAGCAGGTCGTCCCTGTCCAGCTGCATGCCGGAGTGAAGGGCAATCATGCATGCCTTGAAGGTCTTGGGATTGCCGACTCCGTAAATGGCCGAGACACTGGCCACCACGATGACGTCGGACCGGGCCAACAGACTGCTGGTGGCACGCAGCCGCAATCGTTCAATCTCGTCATTGATACTGGTGTCTTTTTCGATGTAGGTATTGGTGGCGGGGATGAAAGCTTCCGGCTGATAGTAGTCGTAATAGGAAATGAAAAATTCCACGGCGTTGTCGGGGAAAAATCCCTTGAGCTCTCCGTAAAGCTGAGCCGCCAGGGTCTTGTTGTGACTGAAGACGAGGGTCGGTTTTTCGAGCTGCGCGATGGCGTTGGCCATGGTGAAGGTCTTGCCCGAACCGGTCACCCCCAGCAGCGTCTGGAAACGGGTGCCCTTTTTCGCTTCGCTCACGAGTTCGGCGATGGCGGACGGCTGGTCTCCGGTGGGTTCAAAGGGCGAAACGAGACGGAAGCGGCCCATGACGAACCTACCGGCGCTCGGATGAGTCGGCCGCGTGGGCGTCCAGGATGATTTCCTGGCCCGGTCGTAAGCGGCTGATATCCCGAACGCGGCCATTGATGGAAACCTCGACCCCGCGCACCCGGGCAAGCTTCAGGCTGAAATGATCTTCCGCCCCCCAGAAAACCAGCAGCTGTCCGTTTTGCCGGTAAGCCCGGCCGGCTTCGAATCCGGCCTCCGGAACGGCCGGACCCGTCACTTGATCCGCGGGCCACTGCGCCTGCTGGAAGGTGCCTTCTCCATCCCGCTTGACCAGGATTTCCCGGGGTGAGTCGCAGACAATCCGCAGAACCAGCGGCCAGGCAGAATCGATCTGGTCCACGTAAAAAGGCTCCGGTTCCGGGGTTTTTACTTCCAGTTCTTTGGCGGCAGCTTCAAT
>CBDUDB010000078.1:0-11975 GCA_965365795.1 uncultured bacterium
GCTGGACGAATCACGGCAAAGCACGTTGTTATTGCCCCGAATTGTCACAGTTACACAGTGGGCCGACGAGATGGCCTTGGGTCTGGGGTTGACCGCCGGGAACATTCCCGATGATCGGATCCGTCCCTTGATCCTGGCCCGCAGCCTGATGACCCTGCCCTGGCTCGCCGATCGCCGTGAAAGCGCGCCGGGATTGGCGACCGAGTTCATCACCTTTTTCGACGAAGTCCGCCTCCATCGGCAGGAAAAACTCCTGCTCGAACCAGGGGCCATCGATCGGGTCCTGGAAAAGGCGGCGCCGGCCGAGGCGGAAGTCGTCACCGCGGACCTGGGCCGCATCCACGAGGTCTGGGGGATTTATCGCCATCTGGTGCCGCGTGATTCGGTCGATCGGGTCAGGGAACTGGCACGGGTCCTGGATTCGGAGGGCGTGCGGGGGCCGGCGCCCGAGCTGGTGTGTGTGGCGGGTTTCGGCCGGATCGACCCCGTGCGCGCCGAACTGCTGCGGGCGGCCATGGACAAGGGTACCGGCAGCCGGCTCTATCTACCCGAATCGGCCAGCCCGTTGTCACGTTTGTTTCTGGCCACCTGGAGTCCCGACTCCCTGGGCACCGATCCGCTGGCTCCGGCCCGGCAGGTGGAAAACCTGATGACCTGCCAAATGCGAGAAGTCGCGCCGGAACAAGACATTACCTCAGTTAAGCAGCGACTGGATATCCTAAAGAAACAGTTTGATCCCGCGGCCCTGCTGGCTCCGGACGGACCCGTCGAGATGATCCCCTGTGGAGATCCGGAAGCCGAAAGCCGGTACGTGGCCCACCGCGTGGTTGAGATACTGTCCCGGCCCGAAGGTGGCAGGCGCAGCATCGCCATCGCGGTGGCCGATCCCAAACTTGGCGCCCGCATCACGGCCCAGCTCCGGGACGCGGGCATCGATTCGGATAACACTCACGGTCAGCCTTTGTCCTCGCTGCCGGCCGGGCTGCTCCTGCGATTCATCCTGCGGGCCGCATTGACCGACCTGCGGCCCGAACCTCTGCTGGAGGTGTTGACTCACCCTTACGTTCAGTTGCCGGTGGCCGAGGGCAGCCACGGAACCTGGACTCTGCGACTGGAAAGGATGTTCCGCCGCAACCAGGGCCCGGCGGGTGGGCTTGCCGGTTTGCGTCGCCAGGCCGCTGACCGGGACCAATCCGCAAATAATCTCTACGCCAAACAGGGTCCGGGTATGGTGGAATTCGTTCGCTCGGTGGCCGACGCCTTCGATCCCCTGCTGGCGGTACGTGGGGGCCGAAGGTGGAACTGGACCGATCTGACGGCCGCGGTGAAGGAAGTCTGGAGTTCCTTGGCGCCTGATTACCCGCTGAGGGAAAAAATGGACCGGCCGGATCTGACGGCGGCAACCCGTCTTTTGGACATCCTGAACACGGATGCCTCCGGATTGCCGCCTGTCGATCTGGCCGATTTCACCGCCGATCTGGGTCAACTGCTAGCCGGTGAAAATGTGCCCCCTCATAGGGCGCGCAACTTGCCCGTTCTGGTCACCGGTCTCGTCGAGGCCCGTCTCGAGTTCTACGACAACCTGATTATCGCGGGGCTGAGAAACGGTGTCTTTCCCGGCCGTCCCCAACGTCCCTTGCTTCTGGGGGCCAGGCTTCGCGACCGGCTCGGACTGGCCGGCTGGCGCGATCCCTTGGGCCGAGACGCCGAACTCTTTTTGCGCCTGTTGCACAACGCGCCCGAAGTCCTGCTCACCTGGTCCACCGAAGAGGAGGGCCAACCGGTCTTGCCGTCCCCCTTTGTTTCCCGTCTGCAACTTGGTTTCCCGCAGGCGGTGAAAGGTGAGCCTGAAGCGTTTCTGTGGCGGCGGGAAGAAGTTCCGTGGCAGGATATGGCGTCCTCATCGTCGGCCTTCAAGGCGGAGGAATCCGATCCGCCGGCCCTGGCCAAGGTTCGTCCCCTGACTCGGTTGAGCTGGACCGCCCTGCGTCAGTGGCGCGAGTGCCCCTTCCGTTTCCTGCTCGAACGGGGTTTTGCCCTTCGCAAGGAGGAGGAGGTCCAGGAAGAGTTCGGCCGCCTGGAATACGGCAGCCTGGTCCACGAGGCCCTGGCTGATTTTCTGCAGCCCGCTGGTCCAGGCTACGCGGCGTTGGCGGACGGGGACAAGGCCCGGGCCGTGGCTCAACTAACGGCTTCGGCCCAGGAAAAATTCGCCCCGGGTTCGGATGACCTGCCCTTGCGACGTCTGTGGCTGGACAGTTTTCTCCGCGCCGCCGAGCCCCTGGTAGCCCATGAAGTGAGCCGATTTTCCGAATGGCGGCCCGTGGCGGTGGAGGCTCAATTCGAAATGCCACTGACCCATCTGGCCGCCTGGATCGTCAAGGAAGCCGAAGCGATCGTCTGGGATCCCGAACTTCCGGAATTGTCCGGGCATGCCGAGGATGTCGTGCTGCGTGGAACGGTCGACCGAATCGACCGGCGCCAGGATGATACCGGCGCCCTGTGCGTCATCGACTACAAGACAGGCAAACCGCCTTCGACCAGAAAAGTCCAGGCCCTGGATGAGATGCAGATCCTCTTGTACGCCGCCGCGGTGGAGGCCGGAAAGATGCCGATCACCGGGTCGGTGGACGAAGGATTTTACTACGCGGTGGCCGAGGAAAAACCCGGTCGCCCGGGCAAGGCCCACCTGGATTGCCGGAATGATGACGGCCGCTTACTCCTGCTCCAGGGGGCGGCGAGCCTGGTCAAACTGGCCGTTAGGGCGGGTGATCCGGCCGGCCGGTACCCCTTGATTCCCAGGGAAATTGCCGGCGAGGGAGAGACCCGGTTGCCCTGCGAATACTGCGAGTTCCGGGGAGTATGTCGGCTGGAGGAAAGAGATCTCCCGGCGGCCACCGACCGAAAACTGGACAAGCTCGTCAACCTCAAGGATAGGTTCTGAAGTGATCGACCCGGTCGCCAAAGCCACCGCCATCCAGCGCCAGGCCGCCAGACCCGACCTTTCGGTGGCGCTGAGGGCATCGGCGGGTTCGGGAAAAACCAAGGTTCTGGTAGACCGTTTCATCCGCCTGTGTGTCGAGGATACCCCGGCTCAAACCCACCCTCGTTCCATTCTCGCGGTCACCTTTACGCGGAAAGCCGCGGTTGAAATCCAGGAACGTCTGCTGGCCAAGGCCGCCGCCATGGCCCTGGCCGAACCGGAGGAACTGCGCCTCGAGTTACGCGACCTGTTCGGTGATCGCCCAGACAGTGGACCTTCCGACCGGGAAATGAAATACGCGGCCGGCCTTTACGAAATGGTGCTTGAAGATCTCTCTGGCCTGCACGTGGGCACCATCCATTCTTTCTGCCAGCTCATCCTGGGACGGTTCGCGGCCGAAGCCGGCCTGGATCCCCACTTCGCCGTCATCGAAAACCGGGACGACCTGATGGACGAAGCCCTCGACCTCCTGGAAGAGGAGATGGCGAAAAATGAACTGCTGGCTGCAGCCGGCCGCACCGTCGGAGCGAACCCGGGCGCGGTGAGGGTCGCGGTCAAAGAGATATTCTACGAACAGATGAGGATCGAACGCTGGTTGAACCGGCACGAGCCCGCTGCCGCCGGCGACCGAGTCCGGCTGGACCTGTTGCCGGCCATGCTGACCGACCTGAGGGAATTCCTGTTCCCCGACCTCGATCTGGTTTTGGAACCGGATCCGGAAGTCTTCGCCCCCTTGTTGAATGAAGTGGTGACCGAATTTGCGGGCCCTGGTCTGGACCGAGTCAGCGCGGGCATGGGGGCGGACACAGGTCGCACCGAAAAAAACATCACCAAGTTGCGGACCGATTGCCTGGCGGCGCTCGAGTTACCCTCTGCAGAACAGCTGGACGCCGTCCACAAGGTCTTGTTGACCACCGCCGACAAGACTCGCGTGTTCACCAGGATCAGGGACGAGGAAATCAAGATCCGGTTCAACACCCTGGTTGTGGAAAACGCCATGCCGGTCCTGAACCTGCTGCATACCGCCGATCATGTGAAATTGTATGTCCTGAACCGCGACCTTCTGCACCTGGGGCTACGGGTCCTGGATATTTTCAGCGCCCTCAAGCGCCGCGATCGCGTGGTGGATTTTCAGGATCTCGAAGACATGGCCCGCCGGCTGATGGGCGACCAGGCCCGCGCTCTTTCCCTGCTCTACCGCCTTGACGATGCCATCAATCACATCCTGCTGGATGAATTCCAGGACACGAATTTCAACCAGTGGGATATGCTCGATCCCTTCGTGCGGGAATTCCTGGGCGGCGGGTCGGGTGACCGTCTGCGCACCTTGTTTTTCGTGGGGGACATGAAGCAGTCGATCTACGGGTTTCGGGGGGCCGAGCCGGTGATCTTCACCTTCGCGCGTCAGTTGCTGCGGGACCGCGACCAGCCGGTGCTGGATCTGCCCACCAACTTCCGCAGCTTGGGCGCGGTGGTCGATGGGGTCGGCTGCCTTTTCAACGCCTCCCCGTTGGCCGATTCCTTCCCCACCGAGGAACGCGAATCCGTCCGGCAGGAATGGGCACGCCGGGAAGGGCCGGGTGTGGTGCAGGTCCTTGACCCCTATGAAGGGGCTCAGGAAGAGCACAACCCGGATGGAAGAAGCGGTGACCAGATCGCCGCCGACGCCGCCGCCCGGCTGGTTCTGCACCTGAAGGAATCCGGGGCCACCACCTGGGATGGTTTCGGGGCCGATCTCATCGAAAGGCCGCTTCGCTGGGATGACTTCCTGGTGTTGACCCGCTCACGGACCGAGATCAGTCTCTATGAAAAATCGTTCCGCACCGCGGGCATTCCCATCGTGCCGCCGGGCCGGGGCATGCTCACGGCCAGCCGGGAGGTGCAGGACATCCTGGCGCTGCTTCGCTGGCTGGTGTGGCCGGAAGACGATGTGGCCCTGGCCGCGGTTCTGCGTTCGCCCATCTTCCGGATCGAACAAAAGGATTTCCAGGCGACGCTTGCCCGCCGCGGTTTGTTCAAGGTGACAGAGGACGGAAAATCTCTTCCGCCCAAGGGACTGTGGAATGCTTTGCGGAGAAGCGAAGACGATCCGGTCACCGGTCCGGCGGTGGTCCTGCTAAACAACTGGCGCAAGCACCTGGGTTTCGAGACCAGCCACGATCTTCTGCGCCGCATTTTCCGCGAAGGACAGGTCCTGGAAAGGTACCAGCTGGCCCTGGGCGATCAGGCCCGCTACAACCTGATGCGCCTGTTTGATCTGGCTCTCAGTCCGGAGACCGCGGGCACTCCCACGGTGCGCCGGCTGGCCGATTTCATTGCCCGCGCTGCCACCCAGGGCGGGCAGGAAGAAGGTACCCTGCCCCATGGCGGGGCCGAGGGTCGGGTGCGGTTCATGACCATTCACGGGGCCAAGGGGCTGGAGGCGCCGGTGGTTTTGCTGGTCGACGCGGACCGGCCCACGGGCAAGGAGAGCCCCCGGGTGCGGACCGATGCCGCCGCCAGCGATACGCCCCTGCTGTTCAAGGTCAATAGGAAATACCGCCAGGGATACATCCTTCCCGAGGGCATGTCCTGGCCCGGCGATGTGCTGAATAAAGCCAGCGCCACGGCCGTGGCCAAGGATCGTACCGAAGAGGCCAACCTGCTTTACGTGGCGATGACCCGAGCCCGTGACCGCCTGTATGTTCTGGGAGGAGACAAGTGGCGCAGCGAAAACCACGACAGCCCTCTGCGGCGCATCCGGAAATCGGCCGAGGCGGGACAGTGCCGGATCATCGACCGGGAAGATCCTCCGTGGCTGGGCCGGCCACCGGCGCCCGTTGAAGAAATGATGACCGGAAGCGGCCTTGAAGCCGCCGAGTCCGGGCTGTACCGTATCTGGCATCCACCCGTTCTACGGGAAAGGGTGAGGATCATCACCCCCTCGACTGCGGACGGAGAGATGCCGACTCCTTCGGTTCAACCCCCAAGCCCCTCCGAGTCGCCCTCGGAGCAGGGTACGCGCCTTTCGGGAACCGAACGCGGCAACCGGATTCACCAGCTGCTCCAGCTGGCCGCCGACCGGGGCGCCATGCCGCCGGGAAGCGGGGACATCCACGTCGAGGCGGCGGCCGTTTTCGAAGACCCCGCCCTGGCCTGGATATTCAAGCCGGACCCTGGTCGGGGCCTGAGCGAAGTGTCGGTCATACACCGCCGGTCCTCGGTGCCCGCCGTCACCGTCGAGGAGCGAATCACCGGCAGCATCGACCGGCTGGTTTTGCGACCCGGACGGGCCGATATCATCGATTACAAATCGAACCGGCTGTTCCATGATTTCGCTTTCCAAAAAGCCCTGGTCGAACATTACCGACCTCAGCTGGCGGCCTACCGTGAGGTCATCGCCGCCCTTTACCCGGACCGCGAAATCGGCACCTGGCTGCTGTTCACCGATCCCGATTTCCCGGGGCCGGACAAACTCGTGGAGGTAGTCCCATGACCAGATTCTTCAAGGGATTCGTCTACGCCTGGCGCGGCATCGCCGCGGGGGCCAAGGGCCGCAATTTCCGGGTCATGCTGGTCATCGCGGTGGCGGTAATATTTTTGGGATTCATGAACGATATATCGTCTGAAGAATGGGCGCTGATGACCCTGGCCATGGGTCTGGTCCTGGGCCTGGAACTGGTCAATACCGCCGGGGAAAAGCTGGTCGATATTCTCAGTCCCGACCACGATCTGCGTTACGGGTTGGTCAAGGACATCCTGGCCGGTGGAGTGCTGGTGGCCTCGCTGGCGGCCGGGGTGGTGGGAGCCATCATCTTCTGGCCGCGGTTATTCTAAATTCAAAAAAGACCGGGAACCCCGCTCCCCGAAGGGCCTGGATTCCCGGTCCAGGGCCGATCCGCCTCCTGCGGTTCCGGCCGAAGAAAAACGGTAGCCTTATTTCTTGAGCTCCTTCTTCATCTCCTTCAACTCCTGGCGCATCTTGTCTAGTTCTTCGCGCATTTCCACTAGCTCTTCATCGGTCTTGCCCATTTCGTGCCATTCGAAGTCGTCATCGGGGGCGCCGCGCCGGATCACGCGCACATCCACATCGTCATGGTCGCCGAAGTGTTTCATCATGCGCGGGGCGGTGTGGATGGACCAGTGATTGTCGTCTTCGCCGAGGATCTCGATGTGCTTGGTAAAGGCGTCCTCGGGCATTTCACCCAGAGTGATGCTCAGGTCCTTGCTATTCCCCTTGCGCACGACCTTGACGGCCATCTGCTGCTCGGGCTCGGTGTCGGTCATGGCCTTGTGCAGGGCTCCGGAGGATGCGATGTCCTTTTCTCCGACCTTGACGATGACGTCGCCGGCCTTCAGGCCCGCCTTGGCCGCGGGGCTGTCGGCGACGACCTCGGTCACCAGAGCGCCCTTGCCACCTTCGACGCCGAAGTACTCGCCCATCTGTTCGTTCAGGTCGTCCAGGTGGACGCCCATGTAACCGCGGTTCAGGCCGAAGGGCATGTCTTCACCCATGGTCCAGGCGTAGACATCATCGTCGTCGTCGGACATGACGATCACCTTGTTGCCGTCTTTTTCGAAATGCTTGAAATGGGGGGCGTGAACGTCGCCGTCCTCGGACATGAAAAACACGTTCTTGGATTCGTGTTTTCCGATCTCGACATCGAGATTTTTGTTCTTGCCGCCCCGCAGAACCACGACCTTCACGTTGTCACCCGGGCTGGTGGCGCGGACGGCCTTGACCAGGTCGTTGTCATCGGAAATGGTCTTGCCGTTGAATTCGAGAATGACGTCGCCGTCCTCGAGTCCGGCCTTGGCGGCGGGACTGTCGTCGACGACCTCGTTGATCATGACCCCGGATTGGTCACCCATCTGCAGGGCCTTGGACATGCTGGGGGTAATTTTCTGCAGCATGACGCCGAGATAACCTTTGTCTTCATCATCGCCGGCCTGGGCCACGGAAACCGAGACCAACAGGGCGACGCTCATCATCAGCACAAGTGTGCGTTTGGCAGCCGGAAACGCGAACATGGTTGAGTCCTTTCGGGAGGCGAACCGCGCAGGGGGGATACGGATCGGTAGCCCTGATACCGAAAAACAGGGCCCAGGGTTCCGATTTATTCGGTTTTTTATGCCCAGATCCGCAAAATGGATAAACCGCCGGATATTCTGGCCGAAAACAACAATAGAACTTAATTCAATGAGTTACGGAACTCGGCCGCCCGGCCGGGACACCGTTGGCCCCATAACAAGGCGCACATCATGGCATTCATCAACTGGACCGAAGAATTTGCCACCGGGATCGAGAGCATCGACGAACAGCATCGCCATCTGGTGGACCTGGTCAACAAATTCGAGGAAGCCAGCCGCCGGGGCAAAGGGTCCCGGGTCATGTCCGAGATCCTCAAGGACCTGGTTGGTTACACCCAGGAACACTTCTCCCACGAAGAACAGATCATGGCGAAGTGTGAATTTCCCGGATTGAAAAAACACATGGCCCGCCACCGCCAGTTGCTGCAGAAGGTCGAGCGGTTCCAGTTCGAATTCGAGACCGAAGGGCGTCGGGTCACTTCCGATGTCCGCCATCTATTGCGCTACTGGGTGCGCTCGCACATTTTGCATGAAGACATGGTCTACGCCACTCACCTCAAAAAGGCGTTGATCCCTTCCTGAGAACCCTTGTGGGTCACCTTTTCTGTTGTTGATAATTCAGGATGGCCTGCAGGTTCTGTTGGGCCAGTTCAAAATCCGGATGTTTCCGGATGAGTTCCCTGAGCAGGGCGACCGCCCGCTCGGGCTTTCCTTCGTCCATGTAGGTCAGGGCCATGCCGTTGAGGGCCATGGGATAGTCGGGCTCGGTCTCCAGGGCTTGGGTGAAATTTTGCCTCGCCGCGGTGATTTGTCCCTGCTGGGCGTGGATGCGGCCCACGTCGCACAGGAAGCCGGCGCCTTCACGGTCGGTTGTGGGCCAAAAAACGGCGAGGCCCACCAGTACTACCAACCCCAGGTTCAGGGGCGATTTCCAGAGGCGAAGATTGCTCACCGAAACGCCGGCCCACACGGCCAGGGGGATCAGCAAAGGCAGCCGGTTGCGGGTGCTGACCCAGAAAATCAGGCAAACCAGGATGACGGTGACCGTGGGAATCAGCAGTGCCATATCCTGGGAGCCGCGGCGCCGGACCGCCTCGACCAGGGCCGGAAGGGCCAGCAGCCAGAGAAGGCCCATCGAAGGGATCAGCCACCTGCCTGGCCCCGATTTTTCGCGCACCCAGCGGACCACGAAGTTGTTTTCCATCTCCCGCCAGGACACCAGCAAGCGGGCCTTGTGCAACGCCAACCCGAAGGAGCGGCCCGGATCACCGATCAAATCATGCCACCCTTTTTTGAACCAGAAATCCGAGGTCTGGCGCCAGGACATCGATTGGCCCGTTTGGCTGCGGGCCATATCAAGGGAGGCCGCTTGCATTTGACCGATATACGAAGGAAATCCCGGAGGAAAAGAGAACCGGCCGTCGGCCCCCTCATGGTTACCCACGTAGAAGTTGACCCCTCCGTTGGCTGAAATGGGGATGGGTTCGCCGCTGACTCTCAGGTTGTGGACCGTGACCGGAAGGATGGTGATGATCAACGCTCCCAGAAGGAAACCGAGGGAGCGGTAGGGTACGGTACCCGCTACTTTATTCCGCCACCCGAGCCAGGCCAGGATAAAAACCGCCAGTAACAAATTCTGCGGTCGATTGACCGCCGCCAGGCCCAACGCCAGACCCAGACCAAGGAATAGCAGGTGGGATTTTCGACCGGCGGGCCGACCCGGGTCCAGGCAGGCGACCAGCAGGTTCAGGATCACGACCAGCAGAAACAGATTCAAGGTGGTCGGCAGTTGCCAGCCCTCGTACCAGAGCACCGGGGCGAACAACACAGTCAGCACGCCGGCCAGCAATCCAGCCCTGGCCCCGTGCAGTTTCACCCCCAGACGATGTATGCCCAGCACAGTGCCCACGCCCAGAAGAGCCTGGAAGATTGTGACCGCCCAGATGGTACCCCCGTCCAAACGGTAGAGCAGGGCTGTCAGGTATGGATACAGGGGAGGTAAAAAATACGGGGCGCCTTCCAATCCGAAACCCTGGCCGGCGATGAGTGCCCGCGCCCACTGATCGTAGATGGCGGCATCGTTGATGGGCTGGTGAAACAGGGGGTCGTGTCCCCGGCGCCACCATATGACCGACAGGCGAAGGATCGCCGCGGCCACGGCCAGAATCACCGCGATTCGAACCGAAGGCCGGGAGGGGGCGTTGGCCGGGTCACTACCTGGATTGTTCGTCGATCTGTTCAAGCCCTTTGACTTTCGGCCGGAGCAATATGGGTCTCGCTAAGGAAATCAAATTCATCCCGGGAATGCTAACATACCCAAGGCAAACAGGTCCAGATCAGCATAAGTCATGTTTGGCATAACTCACAATTTTTCTTTCTCTTAGAGATAAAACCATAATAGGACAAAAACATCTTGTTTTCGACCGATTCCGGTCCATAATTCCAATGGATAACAGGGTATGTCGGTTGAGTCGCACGGGTCGGTTACCTCGAGTCAAGGCAGGCCCGCCAAGCCGAAAATCGGGAGGATGACTGATGTTCAGATTATTGGTAGTCCCAGCAATTCTCGTGGCCTTTTTCACGGGTTCGGCCATGGCCTTACCTTCGGATTGTGAAGAGTGCCATGCCAAGATCACTCCCAATCTGGTCGCCGATTTCAATCGAGGTGTGATGTCCCAGGAAATGGACTGCACCGGTTGCCACGGTGAAAGTCACCAGGGAAACGATGACGTGGACAAGGCGGTGCTTCCCACCATCGAGACCTGCGCCGAGTGCCACGAAGATCAGGCCACGCAGTACCTCGACGGAAAACATGCTCTCGGTCGTGTGGCCATGGAGGCCATGCCCAATACTCATGGGCAACCCGACCCCTTCATCGCCGGGCAGAAGGGTTGCGGTGGGTGTCACAGCCAGGGCGTCACCGATCAGGCGGCCAGGGATGAACGCCAGTACTATCGGTACGGAATGGACTGCCAGAACTGCCACACGCGTCACGCTTTCAGCAAAGCCGAAGCCCAGCAACCGGAGGCCTGTCAAACCTGCCACATGGGTTTTGACCATGCCCAGTGGGAAATGTGGTCCGGTTCGAAACACGGGGTAACCTGGTTGATGAACCGAGCCCTGAATGAAAACGGCGACACGGCCCGGGCGCCGACCTGCCAGGATTGCCACATGGCCGGCGGGAATCACAGGGTTTTTTCTGCCTGGGGTTTCCTGGCGGTGCGGCTGCCCGAAGAGGACGCCGAATGGATGGGTTGGCGCGTTTCGATCCTCAAGGCCCTGGGGGTGCTCGATGCTGAAGGTCAACCCACCGGCCGCCTGGATGTGGTCAAGGCCGGCAAGGTGGCCCGCTTGACCACCGAAAGCTTCGATGCCGAACGAGCCCGTTTTGTCGAGGTTTGCCGGCAGTGCCACACTCCAAATTTCGTGGCCGAGAATTTCAAGAACGCCGACGCCATGGTCAAGGAGATCGACAAGATCTTTGCCGAGGCCATCGAAATCGTGGCCGATTTGTACCGGGACGAAATCATCAAATATGATAGCCGCCCGGGTGCGCAATATCCGGACCTTTTGGCCTTCTACGATGTGGATACGAAAATCGAACAGATTCTCTACGAGATGTTCATGGACCACCGAATGAAAGCCTTCCAGGGGACTTTCCACATGAACCCCGACTACGCCACCTGGTACGGTTACGCCAAGCTCAAAAAGGATCTGACCGAAATTCGCGAACTGGCCGGCCACATGCGAAAGGACGCCGGTAAATAGCCGACATATATTGAGGATTCAAGGCTGGGGCGCTCCTATGGAGCGCCCCTTTCTGTAGATGATCGTATCGAAATTCGAGCGACGGTACTATCATGAGCGCCATGAAAAACACTCTTGCCATCGTTTGTTTCTTCGGGTCGGGCTTTGCCGGGCT
>CBDUDB010000079.1:0-11762 GCA_965365795.1 uncultured bacterium
GACCGCGGAATCCTGTTCCTCGGCAACGGCAGGTTCGGGGGTTTCCGTTTCGGCAGGCGCGGCGGCATCGACCACGGGAGTTTCTTCGGTGGTGACGGCCGCTTCGTCGGTAGCTTCCACCAGAGCCTCGGCGGCCTTGGCCTCGTCGGCTTCACGGGCTTCGACATCGACCTTCTTGACCAGTTTGGCGGCCGTGCTCTTGACGATGCGGGTCTTGGCGTGATCCTCGCGCTTGGCAGCGAGTTCGGCCTCGCGGGCCTCTTTTTCCGCCAGGGCGCGCGCCTTTTCCTCGGCCTTGGCCTTGTCTTCGGCTTCCCGGGCCGCCTGGGCCTTTTTGGCCACCTTGGTCATCTGGCCGGCCTTTTTAATGACCACCACTTTGGGCTTGGCGGAAGCCTTCTTCTTTTTGGCGCCCTTTTTCTTGGATTTTTTCTTGGTCTCCGGCTCTTCGGGCGCCACCGGTTTTTCCAGCGGCTTCAGAGCGGCCACGTTTTTCAGCTGATCAGGATTGAGGTTGTGGGCCTTGGCGTAGTTTTCCCGTGCCAGCTGACGTTTGCGCTGGAATACGGAATGGACGCGGATGACCTCGTTATCCTCGACCACGCTCATATGACTCTTGACCTGAACCTTCATCTTTTTCAGGAGCGTCATGATCTGTTTGCTGTCGACACCGTAATGACGACCGAGTTCGTAAACTCTCAGCTTCCTCACCAAGATCGGTAACCTCCACCAACAACCCTGTTGAATCTGCAGCCCGGGCCGTCCGTATGACGGCTAGGCATCAGAATCCCAATTTCCGGATCCCTTTGACGAAACCGGAATCACTTACCCCGACCACCGCGAGTTTTTCGCGGCCCAGGGCCCGGGCCAATTCCTCACCCGTGAGGACATCGGCCACCACACCTCGCACCGGCTGCCACCGGGAAACTTTCCCCTTCAGGCTTTCACCCAGGCCCGAGGCGGTGATCACCAGGGGATTTTCCCCCCGGTTGACCATTTTCTCTACGGCACTGAACCCCATCCCCAGCCGGCCTGCCCGGCGAGCCAAACCCAACAACCCAAGTAACTTGTCCGCTTTTCCCGCCGAATTTCCTGACGGACTTTCTTCAGTCATGTCCACAGATCAATCATCGTGTTCGGTGTTGGCGAACGGGTCCAGTTTCTTGTCTTCGTCTTCACCTTCGCCGGCAGTGGCCTCGGAACCGGAGTCCTCGTCCTCACTTCCGGTGAGGAAATCCTTGAAGATATCACCCTTGGGCATGGCCGGCTCGGTGACGGCCTCATCGATGGGCTCGGCGTCCGAGTCCTGATCCACGAGGGCTTCTTCATCGAAGAGGGGGCGCGCCTCCGCAGCCTCCTTCTCCATTTCCTCGACAATGGTCTTTTCGATCATCTTGCGCAGCTCGTTGCGCGTAACCTGGGCGGTCGCCAGCATGCTTTCCGCAGCCTCTTCATCAAGACCGGGGATTTCCTGCAGTTTTTCCACCGAGGCGTCGGCCATCTGTTCGATGGTGACAATCCCGACTTCCTCCAGCAGAATCAGCATGTCCTCACCGACACCTTCCATCTCGCCCAGCTTCATGCTCATTTCATCGGTGATCCGCTGGCGTACAGCGTACTCGCGGGAACTGACCAGATCGATTTTCCACTCGGTGAGTTTGGCGGCCAGGCGGACGTTTTTGCCCTCCTTGCCGATGGCCTTGCTCAACTGGTCTTCGGCGACGACCACGGTGGCCTCGTTCCGGTCCCGGTGCAGGATGATGTTGCTGACGATGGCCGGACTCAGGGCCCGGGAAATCAACAGGCTCGCCTCGGCACTCCAGGGAACGATGTCCACCCGCTCGCCGGCCAGTTCGCGGGTGACAGCCTGCACCCGGCTGCCTTTCATGCCCACGCACGATCCCACGGGATCGACCCGGTCGTCGTTGCTGGTCACGGCGATCTTCGAGCGCGTGCCCGGCTCCCGGGCCACGGCCTTGATCTCCACGATCCCTTCCTGGATCTCCGGCACTTCCTGATAAAACAACGATTTCAGGAATCCCGGATGGCTACGCGACAGGATCACCTGCGGGCCCTTGGCGCTGTCCAGAACCTCGGTAATGAAGGCACGAACGGTTTTGCTCTGGTGCAGTTTTTCCCCGCGGATCTGCTCCCGGTAGGGCATCAGTGCCTCGGTGCGCCCCAGGTTGACCAGTACGTTTCCCCGATCCACCTGCTGCACGGTGCCCACGATGATCTCGTTGACCCGGTCCTTGTATTCCTCGAATATCTGGGCCCTTTCGGCCTCGCGCACCTTCTGCACCAGGATCTGCTTGGCCACCAGGATGGCATTGCGCCCGAAATCGGCCAGGGGAAGCTCCCAGCGAACCTCGTCGCCGACTTCCACCTCGTCGCCGAATTCAATCTGCGCTTCCTCCAGTGCGATGTCGGTATCCGGATCGTCGATTTCCACGACCACGGTCTTGACCTGCTCGACCACCATGGTGCCGGTGTCGGGGTCGACCCGCGCATCTATGTTCGCCTCGGCGCCCAGCTTCTTGCGGGCGGCGGACTGCAGGCCGGCCTCGAGTGACTCGATGATCACGGCTTTTTCGATACTTTTTTCCCTGGTGATCTCACTCAGGGCATTGAGAATATTGTGATCCATGCGGATTCAGCTCCTGCCGTTCCTGCTGTCGATCGGCTTTCCGGCCACAGCCGGGGACCTTCATTCTTTTTTTCCGGTGGAGGAATCTTCCTCCGGTTTTTTCGGCTTGCGGGGCCGACTTTTCCGGGCGCCCTTCTTGCTCTGGCTCTTGGCCTGGCGCCGCGTGCGTTTTTCTTCCTTGCGCTGCCGACGGTCGGCATTGATCAGGGCCTGCACATCGAAATCGGGATCCAGGTTTCCTTCCTGGACCTGGCCCAGGTTGACCTTGATCTCTTCCAACTCCACGGGCTCGGAATCGGCTGAGCCCTCCTTGGCGACCTGCACCACCAGCTGGTTGTCTGCGGCCGCCAGCAAAATCCCTCGGACACGACGTGCGCTGCGGCCCGGGACTTTCAGATCCACCTTTTGTCCCACGACGGCCTGGTAGTGTTCGAGCTTGCGCAGGGGCCGGCGAATGCCAGGTGAGGAGACTTCGATGACGTACTGGCCGGGAAACGGGTCGGCTTCTTCCAGAAGCATGCCGACGGTCCGGGATGCCGAGGCCACCTGGTCGAGGGAGATTCCCCCCTCATGAAGATCCACGAAGATCCGGAGCTGCAGGCGGCCACCACCCCGAAAAACGCGAATATCCAGCAGATCAAAGCCGTCTGCAGCCAGTTCGGACTCCAAGAGGTCGATGATTCGGGCCGCCATCTGCTTTAAATCCGGATGGTTGCCTTCGGCCAACCTCATTCCTCCCGGTACAAAAAGAGATGGACTTGCGCCCACCTCAACAGGTCCACCCAGAGGGGGGACTTCGAGACCGGGGGAATATACCCGTTTAGGGGGTTTGTTGCAAGCTGAAAAACGATTTGAGCCCGCGGGCGAAACAGGAGGCAAAGAAGGGATATGAACCCACCCGATGAAGCCTACACAGGCATCAGCGGATTCCGGAGCTGGAATCACTCGCCGGTCCGGATTCCCGCTCTGATCCGGTGGCATCTTTTTCCCGAGGAAGCCCGTGGTCGAAAAATGGCAAGTCCACCCCCAGGAGGGGATTGGTTCCATCGGTGACCAGGACCCGTGGGCGCGACTCCCAATCCGGATCCCCCGGATCGACTCCATCCCTCAACAACCGCTTGAAGAGGTGTCCGATGGGAAGCTGGCGGCGGTCGTAACCTGGAGTCAGTCCCGGCATTTTGATGGCGAACAGTGTCGAAAACCCATCCATCAAACCCTGACCGGTAAAATTAGCCCTCGCCGCAGCCTGCGGTTTCATGAGATCGATCCGGGACCCATGATCACCGTGGACCACCACTATGGCCTCATCCCACCAGGGCCGTCGGGAAAGTTCTTCCAGGACCATCTGGATCTTGTGGTTCGAGCAAATATACTGTTCCCGGTAGGCCCGATACCGCAGCGCCCGGGATTCGGCGTCGTTCTTGTCCGGGGCCTTGGCCGGGTCCTCCCAGTCGAGCCAGGTCTCCTCCATATCCAGGATTTCGCAATCCCGATCATAGGCGTAGGGGAAATGGGGAAGCAGAAGATGTACGAAAAAAGCCTGCCCCGGTCCCGCGAATTCCAGGTCACTTTCCAGCAACTCGACGGCATTCATGGAGGTCAGAGTACTGAGCCGCTCACCGGATAGATCCCAGATCGGAAGCCCAATGATTTGTCCCAGGGACGAAACTCTCAGGCCGCGGTACGCCCCCCGCATCGAGGACAGGATCCAGGACAGGCGCATGTAATTGCTCATGATGAATCGAGCTTTATCCGCCACGGGCATGGCCACCGGAGCCAGGGGAAAAATCGAATTCCCAGGCAGGGTGACACTGCTGGCTACCTGCCGATCTCCGCCAAAAGCCAGGTCGTCCACGTAGGAAAAGTATTCTGTTTGAAAAACATGAATCCGATATCCCTTGTCGCTGAGAAGTTCGAACCAGGCGTTGTCCGCCAATACCTGGGTGTAATCGAAAGGATAGGGCAGATAGGTCTGGGGATCATCGCTGTGGGTAAAATTCAACAGGTTGGCCAGGGACATGATGGTGTAATAATAGTTGCTGTACGCCCGACCAAATACCAGGAATCCCTTGTCCACATAGGAATCTCTGACCTGGTTGGCCACGGCTCTGTCCGGATCGAACTGGCGTGGAAATCCTTCGATCCCGATGTGCTCGTCCAGGACCAGGTGCAGGATGAACGGCAGGTCAGATCCTTTCACAGGTTCGGATTGGGGTGTGCCGGCGGTCCTCATCTGATCTGTACCAGGTGTGACCAGCGTCCCCAGCAACATGGCGCCGGCCAGCACCAAAATGACCTGGGACAATCGCTTCCGCAGAAACCAAAACAAGACGGAAAAAAACAGGACGTTCAGCAAGAGCCGCAATCCCCAGGTGGTGATCCAGTGGGTCTGGATATCCACGGTGAGAATGGCCAGGAACAGCAACACCAGAAAACGACCCGGCATCCGGCCGAGGCTCATCACCCCACCCCAGAACAGACCGGCCAGCACCACCACCGCCAGCAGCAGAATCGTTTCCGGGTTGGACAGGGGGTAATCGTTGTGCTTGAGGTAGATGGCCAGGGGCAACAAGGCCACCGAGGTTGCCGCACCGACATCCCAGGCCAGGTTTTTAACGACACTGCGATTCATGATACTCCCGATTGGGCAATTATCCTGACCGCTGGGGCAGGTATTTCCCGAAGGAGCCGTCCAGACCACGCCGGACTGTTTGACCCTCAGGGCCTTTCAGATGGGGGTCCCGTTCCAGGAGTTCCCGGGCGTCATCGCGGCAAGAGCGGACCAACTTAACATCCCGCAGGGGATTGGCCAACCGGAAGCCGGGTGCCCCGTGCTGACGAACGCCCCAGGCGTCCCCCGGTCCCCTCAGGCGAAGGTCCTCCTCGGCCAGGGCAAAACCATCGGTATGGCCGGCAAAAAAACGGATGCGCTGGAACGACGCTTCGGCCAGATACCTGTCGCACAGCAGCCAGCAAACCGAGGCGTGTTCACCCCGGCCGATCCGTCCCCGCAACTGGTGCAGCTGGGCCAGACCGAAACGCTCGGGATTATGGATGACCATGGCCGTGGCATTGGGAACATCCACCCCCACCTCCACCACCGTCGTGGCCACCAGAACCTGAACCTCACCCCTGGAAAAGGACCCCATGACCTGGCCCTTCTCCTTGGGTTTCAAACGACCGTGCAGCAAAGCCACCTTGTGGCCGAGAAATATCTCCGCGCGCAGGCGCTCGAACTCCACGGTGGCGGCCTTGAGGTCCTGGCCTTCGGTTTCCTCGATCACGGGGTAGATGACATAGACCTGCCGCCCTGCTTTCAGTTCGGCGCGGCAGGCTTCCCAGACCGCATCTTCTTCCTTTTCGCGAACAATCTTGGTGGTGATCGGCTGCCTTCCGGCCGGCAGTTCATCGATGAGGGAAAGATCGAGATCTCCGTAAAGTGTCAAGGCCAGACTTCGCGGAATCGGAGTTGCGCTCATGACCAGCACGTGAGCCGGGGCCCCGGCTTCGGTCACCGTGGCCGGACGTCCCCGCTGGCGAACGCCGAACCGGTGCTGCTCGTCCACGACCGCCAGAGCCAGGCGGGGGATTCTGACGTCCTGTTGAATCACGGCGTGGGTGCCCACCAGAAGATCGATTTCACCTGCGCTGACCCCGGCCAGGATGCTTCGCCGGTCCGCCGAGCCCGTCGAGCCGGTCAGCGTTTCCACGCCCACATTCAAGGGTTCGCAGAGCCGTGACAGGGTCTGGCCGTGCTGTCTGGCCAGCACCTCCGTGGGCGCCATGATCAGCGCTTGAAAACCTTGCTCGATGACGAACAGCGCCGCGATAAGTGCGACCAGGGTTTTGCCCGAGCCCACATCCCCCTGAAGCAGGCGGTGCATCGCCTTGCCGGAACGCATGTCGGCCAGGATCTCCCTCAGCACCCGGCGCTGGGCTCCGGTCAGCTGGAAAGGAAGGCCTTCCACCAGACGTGTGGTCAGGTCGGCCGGTTTGTCCAACCTGAGCCCCTGCTGGCTGAAGTGCGACGTGCGGCGCAGGGCCATCAGGATCTGGATGGTGAATAGTTCCTCATAGACCAGCCTGTCCCGGGCCGCGGCCAATCCCTTTTCATCAGCCGGAAAATGAATATTCTCCAGGGCACGGCGGCGGTCCGGAAAACCATGGGCGGTGCGAATGGATTCCGGCAGCGATTCAAGGTGGAGATCCTGCATCCTGGTCAGAGCCTGGTGGACAAGTCCCCGCAGCCAGTACTGGCCGATACCCGAGGTCAGACCGTAAACCGGCACCATGCGGCCGGTATGCAGGCCCGGGGCCGCACCTTCGTCGGATTTGCCGGGCTCGGTGACCTCAAAATCCGGGTGAGCCACCTGCGGCCGGCCCCCGTGCACTTGGACCACGCCACTGACCATCATCTTGCGACCTGATTTGAACTGTTTCAGCAGGAATTTCTGGTTGAACCAGACGCAGAACAGGACACCGGTGTCATCGCCCAGGGTCACGGTTAACAGGCTGCCGCCGGTCCGGGTCCGCCTTTCGCTGGCCGTCAGGATTTCCCCCTGGACGGTCACATCCTGTCCCGGCTGAAGTCCCCGGATGGGCACGGCGCTGCTACGGTCGAAATAGCGGCGGGGATAATGGCACAAGAGGTCGCCCACCGATTCGATCCCCAACCGGGACAGCGCGCGCGCCCGGGCCGGTCCGACCGACTTGAGAAATTGGACCGGTGTGTCCTGATTGAATTTCGGTTTCATGGGCTCCGCCCGGCGGCCCGGGCCTGTTTGAAAGATATTTCCTTGCTGAGGGGCCATTTGGATGTTAAATTGCCGGGCCTGTGAATTCAACTCCTAGGAGGAATCCCATGAGCAGGAAGTGCTCTGTCTGCGACAAAGGGCCCCAGTACGGCAACCGGGTGAGCCACGCTCACAACCTGACCCGTCACCGTTGGCTGCCCAACCTGCAGAAAATCAGGTTCGAGCAGGACGGCAAGGTGCGCCGCGGTTACGTGTGCACACGTTGCATCCGCACCGGTAACGTCAAGAAGGTCGTCTAAAATCCGTTGACGACGACCGGCCCACGGGACTATTCCCGGCAAGGTGTTATCGGACAGGGATTCTACGGAATCCTCTTGAAAATATGATACAGCCCTTCGGTCTCGACCGGAGGGCTTGTTTCGTTGATCGCCAGCTCCAGGATGACCCCCTTCATCGGGTCCACCATTTCGGAGGGATTGATCCAGCCGATATCCCCGCCCTTGGCCGCCGAACCCCCCGAGGAGTACCGCACCGCCAGCGTGGTGAAAGGGGTCCCGGAGGCCAGCTCGGCCGTGACGATCTCCAGGATCTGCGCGTTGCCCAGGGCCATGTGCAAGAGGTGGACCTTGCCTTCACTGCTGGCGCTCACCGAAGCGTTCCGTTGTTGGATGATTCGGTCTTGCCAGGCATTCAGTTCGGCGGTGTTGGCTTCATCAATTTCATTCAGACCGGTCACCACCTCCAGGGCCTCGTCCCAGCGACCCATGTCCTCCAGGATCTGGGCCTTGACCACCCGCGCGGTCAACATGTCGGGATTCAACTCGATGGCCCGGGAGACGGACACCAAAGCCTCCTCGGACCGACCCAATTTGTCCAGGTGGATCCCGTAGTTGAAGTGCCCCACCGGATCATCGGGGACCATGGCCAAAAAGGCCCGGAAATGAACGTCGGCCTCTTCGACCATGCCGGACACTTCCATGGCGTTGGCCAGGTTGAACCGGTAGATGGGCCCGTCGGGCGCCTGCTCCACGGCCAGGCGCAGATAGACCAGGGCCGAATCTATTTCCTCCACCGCAAAGTAGGCTTCTCCCAGCCCCCCGTAGGACACCGGTCCGGGCTCCAGGGTCACCGCCGTGCGGCAATACTCCACCGCTCCCTGGTTGTCCCCGGTCAGGATGCTCAACTCCGAAGCCGTCAAATAGTCCTGGAGGCTGGGGACCTCCTGGGACATGGCCACCTGAAGGTGATCCAGGGACTGCTTCCACAAACCCTTGCCGGCCGCGATATCCGCCATCAGCCGATTCAACCAGGGATCGTCCACTCCCTGGCGCTGCAGCTGGCTGAACAGTTGGTAGGCCTTGGTGGGTTCATTGTCGGCCAGGGCCATGCGAGCCATGCCTTCGAGGATACCCAAATGATTCACTGACAACTCGAGGCCCTTTTCCCACTGCTCTTTGGCGTCGGCGACACGCTCACTGCGCAACAGGGCCCGGCCGTACCAATAGCGGGCATCCGGATCCTCGGAAGCGACGGCCACCGCCTTCTCCCCGTACAGGACCCCCTCGCTGTACCTTTGTTCCCTGACGGCCATGACCACCAGAGGCATCAAAATATCGAGACTCTGGCTGCCCTGATCCAGGCAAGCCAGAAGGGCCGTCCGGGCTTCGGCGAACTTGGCCGCCCGGAAAAGGTCGAGGCCGTTTTGGCAGGGGTCGTTTTCCGTCTGGGCCCAGACGCCGCCCGCCGGCAGGGTGGCCATCGCCACCAGGGCCAGAATAATCCCGATATTCAGGCCGGTTCGACCAGCGGAATGCCGCACGGTGACCGACGATTTGAAGCAGGAAGGTGAATCCATGTATGCCAGATCCCTGAATGAGTTCAAGTTGCTCCACCAGTGGACGAAAATTTAAACAGGCTGTTCCAAAACAGGAAAAACGACCGGGAGTTCCCGGTCCGGCCACCATTTGCCGCAAGGGCCGGCGGCCGGCAAGTCCCCCGCACCGTGGGGCCGAAGCACAAATGGGCCGATTCAATCCGGGAAGGGTAAAGATACTGCCATGACCCAAGACGCGAAACCTCGAATCCTGGTCGTCGAGGACGACTTTGACCTGCGCACCATTCTCAAGCTCCAGTTGCAAAGCCAGGGCTATGAAATCAGGGAGGCCGAAAACGGCGCCGAGGGTTTCCAGGCCATTCAGGCTGAGATACCCGACCTTGTTATTCTGGACCTGATGATGCCCGTCATGGACGGGTTCGGGTTCTTGAAACGGGCTCGCAGCCTCATGGATACCAAGGAGGTTCCCATCCTGATCCTCACCGCCAGCGAAGATGAAAAATTCCGCATGCGGGGCCACCAGTATCAGGCTGACGCCTACATGGTCAAACCCTATGACCTGGAAAAACTGATGTGGCAAGTGGAAAGGCTTCTGGCCAGTGTCCCGGCCGTCCAATCGGTTTGATTTGTCCGAGTTCCGTCACGCGATCCAGTTTCTCACCGGTTCCAACCAGAAGGCGGGGCTAAGCCACCGGGCTCTGACCTGTTCCGGATGAATCGCCAGGTATTTTTCCAGCAAGGCACCCGCCTGTTCGCCCCCCTGGCCACCCACCTCGCAGAACACGATTCCAGGCAGACACGAATCCGGAATGACAGTGGGCGGTGTCCAGCCGGCCGGGACCGTCTTGGGCGCCATGGCGGCGGCTTCCACCTGCAACCGGAGAACTTTTTCGGTCTGGAAACCTGCAGCGGCAAGTTCCTCGCAAATGTGCCAGGCAGCCGACCAGTTTCCCCTTGAAAATTCCGCCCGGGCGTTCAGGAAAACCCAGGCCTGCAACTCCAGGTTCCTGTCCAAAGGTGTGTCGCCCGTGCTCTCTTCGTTCAGAATTGTTTCCGGCAGATCGGGAACTCGGCCCTGGTCGAGAGCAAGAATCGCTTCCAGGAACAGGGGGCGGCGGTCCGGATCCGCAGATCCGGCGGGCCAGCGGCCGAGAATATCGGCGGCAGCCTGGTAGTCACCTGATCTGAGGTGGTGGGACACGAGCAGAAAAAAATAGATGGGTTCGGCAGTCCATTCCTCGACCAGAAGGGATAAGCGCCGGCCGCAATCCTCGTTCCGGCCCAGAAGATCCCCTGCCGCGGCCAGCAGCAATTCCGCCCGCGCAAAGGTCTTGTCAAGTTTACCCCAGCCTTCCAGAAGTTCGGACACCCGTTTGGGCTGGCCACCCAACAGCGCCAGAACTCCGCGCAGGTAGGCCCCGAAGAGTTCCTCGTGGGCCCCGGCCGATTTGCCCTCGGCCGCGGTCAGGTCACCGGAGGCCAGAAATTCCCGGGCCTCATGCAACCGTCCGGCGTCGGCCAGGATCAACCCTTTCAGATTGATAGCGGTCCGGTAAGTCTCGTTCAAGGCGAGAGCGGCCTCCGCCTCGGCCAGAGCTTCGGTGTTGCGGCCGAGATGGAATAAGGCCGCCGCGTGCCGCGTACGGTAGTCCGGGTAACGGGGCCGTTTCTGGACCAGTTCAGCAAATCGTTCCAGCCCTTCCTGCCAATTTCCGGCCCGGCACTGAGCCACGGCCGCGGCCACTTCTTCCTTTTCGGATTGCCCACTCACCGAACGGACCAACATAGCTTCCAGATCGGACGGCAGGTTCGTCTCGGTAAAGAGGGCCCCTTTATTCAGACCACTGATGAGCCAATGGTCAACCCGGCGACCGGATTCCACCAAGGCGTTGAGGCTGTCGGCGGCCTCGACCAACCGATCCAATTTTTGAAGGGCCACCGCTTCCAGGAGCCGGGCTTCAGCATAGTCGGCATTACGTCTGAGAGCGGCCTTCGCTCCGGTCAGCGAATTTTCCCAATCGCCGTTCAAACCCAGGGAGGCGCCGTGCAGGCAATGAAGATCGGGATAGAGGTCCCACAGCCCGACGGCTTCGGCGAAGCAGGCGATGGCCTCGGCGTATTCCTGGGTGCGCAACTGGGTGCGACCCAGGGCCACCAACGCCTGCCGGAAATGGAAAGATACCAGGGAACCGGAGGGATGATCGGCAGATCCCCGCGAAGCTTCGCGCAACAGATCGGTAGCCTCGGAGTACTGCCCCTTTTCAAGAAGGGCCACCCCTTCGGCGTACGCGCGGTTGCGCCGGTGGCCGAGGAATCTCCCCCACAAAGACATATCAGTCCATATACTTCCGGGTGTAGGCCGGGGCCATCAGATCGTCCTGGGAATTGTTCGGACCGATGCCCGAAGCCGCCGATCGATTCACCGCAGGCTGCTGGGCCGGCCATTCGGGAGCTTCCACATCACCGATATTTCGGGTTCCGACCGGTCTCAGGAAAGGCTGGGTGGATTCCTCGCCCATTGCGGCCG
>CBDUDB010000080.1:0-11719 GCA_965365795.1 uncultured bacterium
TTGGGATTGACGTAGTGGGCCAGGGCCAGGCTGCCCAGAATGAAGGCGCCGGCGATGATGTGGACCATTTTTTCGACAGTCATTGGGTGGCTACTCCTTGAAGGCCTGAGATTAGTTGCGCATATACTAAACTTATAGATTTGACATATAATAACTGCTCCGCCGGAAATGTCAAGGCCCTTGGGCCCAAATCAAAAAGGAGGTTTTGCGGCCTAAAGATAACGCACTTTCGAAATTATTCACGAGCATAAAAGGAGGCCCGGGAAACCCCGGGCCTCACTGGAGGCTCAAAAAATCAAGAAGGTGTGTGTTCTACCGGAACAGCGCCTTCACGCCGCCAAAAGTTTCGGATTCCGTGGCCACCGGGCTGCAGCCGGGAATCTGAATCATGACATGGTCCGGGAATTCGACGTGCAGATCGTCCAGCCAGACGACATCGCCGGCTGCGCTATAGGTCCGCGCTTCGATGATCAGGCCGGTATGGCCGTCCACGACTTCATAGATGAAGGAGGTGTAATCCCAACCTTCACCCGGGCCGTAATCCGATTCCCCACTGGCGCTGCCGCTGTAGCCGTCAATGTTTTCCGGCAGTTCGTCGTTCCAGTGTCCCCAGAGGCGACATGAAGGGGCGGCGTCAGGAGTGTCGTCAAAGCGCCAGAATCCGACGGTGATTTCGTCCCCGTCCTGGAGATTCCACAGATAGCACAGGAAAGCCTGGGGAGTACCGCTCTCGGCGTTGTCTTCCAACTTCAGGCTGAAATTGCCACCGTGCACGGGATTGCCGGTCCAGCTGGGTACGTTGGTGGCGATGACGCTCGGCAGAAGAGGATCAGGATACATGCCCACCAGGGTGCCGTTGTCTTCCCAACCATAGTCGATGTAGGTCGTGGCATTTGCTGCGGCGGTCAGCCCGAAGGCCAGAACCAGGATAAGAATAGCATGAGCAAATTTCATGAGAGCCTCCCCGATGGTGGATGATTGCTTAAGTGCGCCTGAGACGAAATACAATGGTGAAAACTCCCTGGATACCCGGAAATGGCGGGGCACACTTTCCCAGCCACCTTCAAGTCCTTTTGTCACCATTTTGAAGATGATAAACCATTTTTGGGTTGAGAAGCAACTATTTTCCTTCAAAATTGGGGAAATTCTGCTATTCCCTGTTGTAGGAGTAGGACTTGGGCGGGACACAAATTTGACTTATATTGTTTCCTTCATCGGATTTATGAAATTCCCTGCAAACGAGCTATCCGAGGTTGAAATGGCCGCCTCTGGGACCAAAAAACTGCTGATCGTCAACCCACGCGGCTTTTGCGCGGGGGTGGAACGGGCTATCGAAGTGGTGGACAGGCTGTTGGAGTCCCATGGGGCGCCTCTTTTTGTGCGCAAGGAAATCGTCCACAACAAGGCGGTGGTGGAGAATTTTCGCAGTCGGGGAGTCATCTTTGTCGACGAGTTGAACGAGGTGCCGAACGGGGAAACGGTGGTGTTCAGTGCGCACGGTATTTCGCCGGCGGTCAGGCTGGAAGCTGCGAACCGGAATCTCCAGGCCATCGATGCCACCTGCCCTCTGGTCACCAAGGTTCATCACGAAGTGGTCCGGCATGTCCAGGAAAACCGACACATGATTCTGATCGGTCATGCCGGTCACGACGAGGTCCTGGGCACCATGGGGGAAGCCCCCGGGAGGATTACCCTGGTGACCGGGGTAAAGGATGTCGCTGAACTGGATTTTCCTGCGGAGGCGGAGCTGGCCTTGTCCACCCAGACCACTTTGAGCGTGGACGAGACCCGTGAAATCGTCGGCGCTTTGAAAGAGCGTTTTCCCAACTTGATTGAACCACGCAAAAGCGACATCTGTTACGCCACTCAGAATCGGCAAGACGCGGTGAAAAAACTGGTCGCTGAGGGCATCGAGCATCTGCTTGTGGTGGGATCGACCAGCAGTAGCAATAGCCGGCGTCTTTGTGAGGTGGCCGAGAACATGGGCGTGACCGCGACCCTGATCGACGGGCCCGAAGACCTTGATCTGGCTGGATTGGCATCCACTGCGAACATCGGCCTGACAGCGGGTGCTTCGGCCCCGGAACACCTGGTTCAGGCGGTGGTGGAGCGCCTGGCGGCCGAAGGCTGGGAATCGGAAGAACTGATTGCCATGAAAGAAGATGTGAAGTTCAGCCTACCACCCGAATTGACTGGTAACAAACCTGATTAATATATATCTATTAAGATTTGCATCAAATAGACTTTGACAATTAATGATATCGTTATTACCATCAAATGAAGGAACGTTTTCTTATTCTCGTCTGGAGGAGGGCCCCTGAAACAAGGTCCTGGAGGCGAAATGGGGGACATCATGGAATTCGAGGTAATCGGAATGGAAAAAAAACTGTACGAGATGCAGGCCGAACTCTGCAAGACGCTATCCAACCCCAAACGGCTGGAAATCCTGGATATCCTCAAGGAACGCGAAGAAATTTCGGTGAACAGCCTGGCCGAGATGCTGGAAATTCCCAAGGCCAACACTTCCCAGCACCTGGCGGTTTTGCGGCAGGCCGGCGTGGTCCACACGCGCAAGGACGGCATCAACGTCTACTACAGCCTGAAATCGGCCAAGATTTCCGAAGCCTGTTCGTTGACGCGCCAGATACTGCTGGAACGTCTGCAGGATCAAGTCAGTCTTTCGGACCTGATCAAGAAGAATGAGGATTAGCGGGAGCTTTTTAATTCTCCCACAAGATTGCCGAAGGTCAGGGCCAGTGTCCTGACCTTTTGCATGTCCAGGACGCCGTCAGCCAGCAGCGGCGCCACCCGGTCCAGGGTGTGGGTGATGAGTTCCTCGCCGGTCAGTGGCTCGCGGGGATCCAGGAAGTCGGCATCGGCGAGTTCCTGGCGTAGCAAATCAAGTTTTTGAGCACGAAAACCCTTCACCCTTTTTTCTTCGATGGCCTTGAGCAGGCAGGCGGCATCCCAGGCGCATTCAGCCAGTACTTTGATCACGGGTTCCAGATAGGTTTTGGAGACGGCTTCCGAATCGGTCAGGAACTGGCGTGTCACCGGCCGGGCCCGGCCAATGCGCCATCCTTCCAACCAGGCTTGCCACAGATGTCCCCGTGCGGTCAGGCGAGCGGCTTCAGGGGCGGTGATTTCACCGGCGGCCAGCAGGGTTTCCTTCACCTTGCCGAATCGATGAAGGGTGGCCGCTTCGGCGTCGACCAGGCGGCGAACCAGATCCAGGTCATCGTCCGCCAGATACCAGACGTGAATGTTCCCCACCGGACCCCACGGTTCGGGTCGGGGGACTCGCAACGCCTCGGCGAAGGCGGCCGGGGTCATGCCTTCGGGGTCGGGGGCCATGATGTTCACCGGCAGGTTTCCCGGGTCCAGAAGTGAGGGGTCGGCCGCGCCCGCCAGAGCGCGGATTTCGGCCAGGTCGCAATGTCGGGCGGCGGGCATACCGGCCGCGGCCAGGGCGCGCTGGAAAGCGGCCGCGTCGGTGGGGTTGCAGGTTAGATAGAAGATCTGGCGGTCCTCCACTTGTGTCAGCCGGCCCAGGCTGGCCGCGGCAGCGGCGAATCGTTCCGGATCGGCCGAAGACAAGGAGTCATCCAGGAAGATAGGCGGCTTGGCGCCTTCTTCACCCCCGGTGATGAAGGCCAGCTTAACGGCCAGCAACAATTGAGCGCGGGTACCGTCGGAAAGTTGGGCCAATTCCAATGGGGTGACCGAATCATCTGCCATCGCGCAGAACCGGTCCGGGCCTTCTCCTTGGGGTGCCATCTCCAGCTCATAGCGGTGCCCGGTGAACAGTCCGAAGTATTCGGCGGCCTTGCGCAGGACCGGCGGGCGCGATTCCCTCTCGTGTTGACGCTCCACCTCGTCCAGCAACATCCGGCCCAGAGCGGCTTCGCGGTTGGCCCCACGGACGGCCAGCAAATCGTTCCGGGCGGCACCGGCCGAGGCCACGGCTTCCTGAAGATCAAATCCGCGCCGGGTCTTTTCGATATCGGCCTGGATTCCGGCGATTTCTTCCTGCAGGGATTGGAGCTTCTCGGCCAGGGTTTTTTCCCTGACGATCAAATCCTGGAGAATCTCCGCGGGGGTGCTGGTGGTTTCACCTTCCAGGAGGTGGCTCGCGCGGGCAGCCAGGTTCTTTTCCAGTCGTGATGTTTCCCGCGCGGCATTGTCGCGGTCCCCAAGGGTCCGGTCATGAGGGGGCTTGAGTTCCAGGAGACGCGAAACTTCAGCATCGGTTTTGGGCCCGGGTTGCAATTCCAGGCGGTCAAATAGTTCTTGGACTTCCTGGCGGACACGATCCAGATGAGCGCGTTCCCGCTTCAAGAAATTTTCACCGTCGGCTCGGGTGGTTTCCAGAGATCGGGATCGTTCCTGGTTCAGGAATAGAGCATCGACACGGTGATCCGCTTCCTGGGCGTCGGCCACCGGTTCGCCCCCCGCTTGGGCCAGCTCGCGATTGAACCCGGTCAGGGCTTCTTCCCACTGCAGGCGGCAGATTTCCAGATGATCCTGTTTCCGGGCCATCACCCTTTGATTTTCCCGGGCGATGGAGGCCAGGTTGCGCCCCTTGAAATAGTAGACCAGCCCCAGCACGGAAATACCCGCGGGGATGCCTCCTGCGGCGGCGAGAGCCCAGACCGGGATCAATCCCGGAGGCAAAATCCATAACCCGGCGATTATCAAGGCCACCCCCGCCATCAGCGGCAGGAGTACGGGTAACAAAGACGGTTTCCGGGCCGCGGTTTCCAGCTCCAGGGCGAGGTGGTTGTCATGGGCTTCCCGTTCGGCCTGGCGGTGGTCACGTTCCAGGTCGGCCACGGTGGCGAGTTTTTTCTTCAAGAGGTCAATGGGCGGATCTTTCCGACTTCCCCGGGATTTTTCCAGTCCCTGCAATTCCTTTTCGGTGACCGCCAACGCGGTGGTTCGCATCTCGATCTCCTGCAGGTGCTCCCTTTCCCGGCGGCGCAGGTCGGCCAGTTTCCCCGGGTCCTCGGCGCGGACCAGCCCAGCGGCCGCAGGATAGTCGGCCAGGCGCGAGGCGGCTTCATCTCGGGTTGTCTGTTGCCCGATCAGATCGCGAAGGGTTTCCAGGGCCGCCAACCGGTCACGAGCCCTGCCGGCCAGATTCCGTTGTTCCTTCAATCCTGTCAGCTGTTCCTGTTCCGAAGCCAGCGAGCGCTGGTCCTTCTGAATCCGGACGGCCCGGCCGGTCGCCGACTTGAGCTCCCTGCTTTCAGGAAGGCCGGTCTTGAGGGGGAAAAGATCCTGGCGCAGGAGGTCCAGGTCGAATCCGCCCGCAATGTGTTTGCGGATTTCCCGGGCCAGCCGATCGCCGCCGCGGCGGTCCACAAGCAAGTCGATAACACCCAGATCGTACCGGACCGCCAGATGTTCTGCCCCCAGGTCGGGCCGGGGTCCGCTCCACACCGGAGAATCCAGATCACGCCGGGAGACCGTGAGCCGCCTGCCGCCCATCTCGAACACGGCGGCGGCCTCGAAGGGTTCTTGGCGGTGGGTATCGGGCCAGAGCAGGGACAGAATGGCGCGGCAGACGGAACTTTTTCCCACCCCGTTGGGGCCGGTCACCAGATTGATTCCCGGGCTCGGTTCCAGGGAGAAACCGGTCTTGATCCCCGGCGAGCGCACCAGGCGGAGCTCAACCAACCGCATGGCCGGCCTCCTTGGCGTCGTCGGGCTGGTTCAACATTCCGGCCAAAGCCAGCCGGCCGGACCGAGCCAGGATCTGACGGATCTGGTCGGACGCCGGAGCCGAACTGTCGGGCATCAGATCCTTGAAGGCGGGTACGCTGTCCACCCGGGTCAGGGATTGGCGGGCCTGATCGACCAGGTCGGAGCTCAGCTGGACAGGATCGGGGACCCCGGGAACAGGCGAGCGGGGATTTTCCAGGGCCAGGATCCGGCGGGCGAGCAGGCCTGGCGGATCGCCCCTTTGGGCCACCTGGACCAGATCCATGCGGGTAACCAACCGGTTGGTGATTTTCTGCACGAAAAGAACGGTGCCCTCGTGACTGGTGACCAGTTGGTCTCGTTCGAGATCCCGAAGGACTTTTTCCATCGCGGCCGGATCATCGACGGAACCGGTCAGAGTCAGGCGCACTCCGAGGGCGCGGACTTCATCGAGCTGGTTCCCGGGACTCCCGAAAAAATGTCCCAGCCGTCCGAGAAGATGACTCTCGATTTGATTGGCTGGGTCGTCCAGCCCGGAACAATCCACCTCCAGCTTTTCCCAGCGCAACGGAGCCAGCGGAAGACGCCGGGCGGCCCACCCGCCGTTTCCTGATACCTGAACCAGAACCGGGCCGTGAAGACCGGTCTCGTTGGGATTCAATCCGGTCACCGATCCGAGATAAAAGGGTTCCCCGTCGGGGGGAATCTCGTCAGGCCGGTGAACGTGTCCCAGAAACCAGCCCTGCAATCCGGCCTTTTCCAGTTCCGCTTTTCGCACGGGGGCGTATTCGCTGCCGAAGGCGTCGAGGTCGGCGTGAAGAAGGCCGAAAGTGATGCCCTTCAAGGGCGGAAGTCCGCTCTGCAGTGGGCTGGCGCTATGATGGCGGGCGGGGAAGGACCAGCCGGTCAGCTGAACATCGAGGCCCTGGTCTCCCGGGATGTCCAGGGTGGACCAGGTTCCGCCGGGGCCCAGCAAATGAAACCCTATTATTTCGGACGCCAGCCGGGGCAGCACCTCGGTATCGTGATTGCCGGCCACGGCGGCCACAAGAACACCATGTTCCACCAACCGGCGCACCCCGGTGGCCAGGGGACCGTAGGCTTCGAACATGGCGTTGTCGTGATCGACCAGATCGCCGGCCAGGGCAACGGCGTGCACCCGGTGGGTCAAGGCCGCGTCAACAATCCGTTCCCAGGCCGCGGCCGGACCGAGGTCCCGCGGGGAAAATCCTCCCTGTTCGGATACGGCGTCAGGAACACTGGACGGCAGCCGTCCCAGGTGCATGTCGCCTACGAATAGGATCCTGACGGTGGAATCTGAGGGCATCATGAGGCTCCGGAAAACAAGAATAATGGGTTGCGTTCAGTATGGGCCGACAGGGCGGGGAAGTCCAGCCAATCCGCCTCAGGTTGAAGGGCGGCAAACGAAAAGAACGCTGCTGGAATATCTATCGGATTTAATGAAGGGAAAAAACTGAGGGAAGTCCGGGTAGGGGTACAAGCTGGGCAAAACGACCTCTTGAATGGAAAAATATTTTGAAATCAATTCTTGCCAACTCTTGATGCTGAAATCCCGGGTTTCGGCAAGGGACGACCCGGCCTTGGAGCCATGTGCCGGAGGCAGGAAAATGCGTTTGAAGTTCAACAGCGAAGGTTCTTTGATCAGAAACTTCCCGATGCGGATGTGGGTGGTGAACAGGATTCGGGAAATGAAATTCACCAGGGCCATCGTTCCGGTGGGGACCACGATGACGGCGGTCCCGTCTTTTTTAAGGACCCGGGCGAATTCCCGCAGACCTTGCTCTCTATCCTGGAAATGTTCCAGCGCATGGGACGAATAGACAATGTCGAAATCGTAGTCGGGAAAAGGCAAGTCCTCGGCAACCGCTTCGACTATTTCAACCTGGGAACTGGCCGCATCGGTAACTCCGTAAATTCCGATTTCCGGCTCCGTGCCGACAACGGAAAAACCCAGTTCCTGGGCCTTGGAAAGGGTGTAGCCGGTTCCACAACCGACATCAAGGAAACGGCCGGACGTGAAGTTTTTCAAAATTTCTTCCGCGGCACCCCATTCCAGGTCGCGAATTCTCTTTTGCCGTACGTTGAAGACTTCTTTACTGGCAACCGGCCACATATGGCTCCTTACTGGGGGCCTTCGGCCTGCCATTTTTCGAGGTCCAGCAGGTATTCGACGTTTCCCTTGCGGTAGTGTTCGGCGATCAGGGGAATGAAGTTGCCGGGAGCCGGAACAGGGGGCGGAAGAAGGACTCTGACCTTGATGGTGTCCACGACCGCCATCAAAACGCGGGCCTGGGGCGAACCGCCCTCCGGGGGCAGGATGCCTTCGGCCTCGATCTCCAGGACCAGTCCCTGGACATCTTTACGGTCCACCATCGGATTACACCGGAGCGACAGCAGGGACAGGCCCACCAGCACCACGGCGAGGACTGCCACGATGACCTTGGTGTACGACCGGATCTTGGCCCAAATGTTCTTGATATCCATGCGTTGCAGGCTACCGCAACTTTGGCCGCAGGTCATCAACGAAAGAAAGGGAAATCAGCCCACCATATCCAGGATATCCAGGGACCGCTCCATCGCATCGTTGATGCGTCCGTGGTATTCCAGGGTGTCTTTCAGGGTCAGGCCCAGGATTTGCAGGGCTTCGGTATCACATTCGCGCGGCCCATGGGCCCCGGGTGCGCCGTAACCCAGATCGTAGGCCATGAAGTCGGCTACGTGGACCAGGGCGGTCAGTTCCGGCGCGCTGGAGGAAGCGCCGGGTTTGTGATGGAACTGCACGGCATCGACCACGCTGGGTGAAAATTTCCAGCTACGGAACACGGTCTTTCCGATGGTGCCGTGGTGGATAAGGAACAGTCTCTTCTCGGCCTCGAACCAGGACAGGCCTTCGTCTTCGGCGACCACGCAGATTTCATCAAAATCAGCGGAGAAATAACTCTTTTCGATGAGCTTGCCCACATCGTGAAGCAGGCCGGCAACAAACGCCTCTTCGCGGTGGTGCAGACGCAGGTCCTCGGCCAGCACCTTGCTGATGCAGGCCACGGCGATGCTGTGTTCCCAGAACCTGATCATGTCGATGCCTTCGGAGCTCTCTTCATCCTTGAAGTAGTCGAACACTCCGCTGGCCATGGCGGCCCCGCGCACGGCGCGGAAACCGAGAATCACGACGGCCCGGCTGATGGTCATCGTCTTGGTGCCTGAGCCGTAGAGCGCGGAATTCACCAGGTGGAGGATCTTGGCCGACAGGGCCTGGTCCTGGGTGATGATCTCGGCGATTTCCGGCACCGAAACGTCGGGATCCTGCAGCTTGTCGAACAATTTCTGGTAAATCGCCGGCAAGGTCGGGATGTCGTTCACCATCCCCTTCAATTCTCGAGGATGGATGTTGCGGAGGGATTTCTGCAGCACCGTGGACATGAGGGCTCCTTCGCACGGTTCAGCCAAAAAATGATTCTATTTTTGATATCGGCAGGTTTCGCAGGAAGTTGACTTAAAAAAGGCGAGAATCAGGCGTTAAAGTCCAGCCAGGGGCCGTCTGGTCGATAATCGGTGGCTTCGCCGATGACTGCGGCAGCCAAAGTGCCCGAATCAGACAGATAAGCGGTCAGAGCGGCCAAACGCTTTTCCGGAACGGCGATAAGAAGCCCGCCGCTGGTTTGCGGGTCGTTCAGCAGGCCGATCATGTCCTGGCCCAGCCCATCGGCGTAACGAATGCCGCCCCCGGTGAAGCTGGCGTTGCTCTTGGTGCCGCCGCAGGTGAACCCCTCGCCGCACAGCTGGACCGCCTCAGGCAACAGGGGCAGGGCGCCGGTGTTGATGACCAGACGCACCTGTGATCCCTGGGCCATTTCCAGGCCGTGGCCGGTCAGGCCGAATCCCGTGATGTCGGTACAGGCAGTGGCGCCGAATTCGTGTAGGCGGGCGCCGCATTTGTTCAGGGTGGTCATGCAGGTGACCAGGGCTTCGTAACCGGTGTTGTCCAGGCGGCTCTTTTTCATGGCCGCGACCAGAGCGCCGGTGCCCAGGGGTTTGGTCAGAACCAGCTGGTCGCCCGGCTTGGCGGTGCTGTTGCGCAGGATCTTGTCGGGGTGAACGGTGCCGGTCACACTGAGGCCGAACTTGACCTCTTCGTCGCGCACGGTGTGTCCACCGGCCACCGCGCAGCCGGCTTCGGTGCAGATCTCGCCGCTGCCGACCAGAATCTCACCCAGGACATGGTTCGGCAGGCCGACCGGGGGATAGCCGAGAAGATTCAGGGCCATGATCGGGGTGCCGCCCATGGCGTAAACGTCGCTGATCGAATTGGCGGCGGCGACCCGGCCGAAGGTGCGGGGGTCGTCGACCACGGGGGTGATGAAATCGGCGGTCGAAACGATAGCGCGGTCGTCATCCACGAGGTAGACGCCGGCATCGTCGGAGGTGTCGAAACCGACGAGCAGATTCGGCCCGGCCGCGGCCCGAATGGGTTTCAGGATTTCGGACAAGTCACCCGGACTCAGTTTGGCCGCTCAACCCGAGCTCTTGGCAAACTTCGTCAGGAAGACTTTCTCGTCGTTCGACATGGTCACCTCCCTTCGGTATGGCACTCGCCACAATTTCGGCACGAGGGGCCGGGACGTCAACCGTCCGTCAATAGGCCTCGCCGATGGCTATATAGATGGCCTGGTCGTGTTTCCCCCAGCCATAGTCGATGCGGGCGTTGATCTTGTAGGTCGGAATCATGGTCCAGCGAAGTCCGATCCCCGAAGCGGGGAGGGTGTCGCCCAGGGACATCTGGGATAACTCATCGGCCGACCAGGCCACCCCGGCGAAGGCCACGGCGCCCCATCGCCTGTGGAATTTCCAACGGTATTCGGTTTCCAGGACCAGCAGTTGGTCGGCCCGGTACCGTCCGTTGGAGTAGCCGCGGAGATTGCGATTCCCGTTCAGCACGGATTGACCACTGAAGGGCACGTCATCGAAGCCGGCCTCGTAGAGGACGCGCCCGGCCAGAACTCCGGTGCTGTCCTTGACGGCTTCGTAACCGCCAGTCTCCAGGTTCAATTTCTGGAAGTCGCGATCGGATCCGAAAGTATCGGAAAAGAAAAGAAGGCGTCCGTCAACGTACATCCCGTCGGTGGGATACATGATGTGGTCGCGCTTGTCCCACTCGGCCAGGATTCCGGGCCCAGTGTAGGTTTCTTCATCGTCGGTGATAAGATCGTCGCCGAAGGTGTTCTGGGAGGACCAGGATAGGGCCGCGAGACCGAGATAGAGTTTGTCCCAGGTACGGCGTGAACCCTGGGCGAAAATCATGTTGTTGCCGGAGGTGTAGTCCAGGAAGACATCCGGAAACCCCGGTCCGATGGCCGCCGGGTTGAACTGGTACTTGATGGACCCGTTCATGTAGGCCGCGGTGACGCGCCATTTGTCCCCGTCCAGGTGGAACTTCTGGAAGAGCCCGCCCATCCAGGATTTGTTTTCACTGTAGAATCCGAATATACCAGTACTGGAGGGGGGCAGGTCGGCGTCGTTGCGGTCCATCTTGTAGTAGGCCATGACGACGATGGCCACGTTGAATCCCAGCACATCGCTGTAGCCCGGAATAGGGATGCCCGCGAACTTGAGATTGCGCTCGCCTTCTTCCAGGGCGTAGGCGCCTTCGCCACCACCCATGCCCATCTGGGCGGTGGCGGTCCCTGAAATAATGACCAGGAGTATCAGGAGTAGCCCAATTCGAACTGTCATCATCCCGTCTTGCCCTTGTTTTCCAGCTTCGCCCAGGAGTCCTTCAGGGTGACGGTCCGGTTGAAGACCATCTTGTCGGGTTTTGAGTCCTTGCTGTCGATGCAGAAATACCCCTGCCGCATGAACTGACAGCGGTAACCGGATTCCTTACCTGCCAGGCCGGGTTCCAGCTTGGCGTCGGTCAGGATTTCCAGCGATTCGGGATTCAGGTTGTCCATGAAGTTGCCGCCCTCTTCGGGGAACGGCTCCTTGAACAGGTTGTCGT
>CBDUDB010000081.1:0-11691 GCA_965365795.1 uncultured bacterium
GCGTTCCCGCAGGGGCGGAACGCGCAGACTGATGACGTTCAAGCGGTAGTAGAGGTCCTCCCGGAACCGGCCCGCGGCGACCTCGGCCGCCAGATCCTTGTTGGTGGCGGCCAGGATACGGCAATCGACACGAATGGTCTGGTTGCCCCCCACGCGTTCGAATTCCCCGGCTTCGAGAAAATGCAGGAGTTTGGTCTGGAGGTTGTCACTGATATCGCCGATCTCGTCCAGGAAAGCCGTCCCGGCCGCAGCGGCCTCGAGGCGGCCCGGTTTGCGGGTCTGGGCTCCGGTGAAGGCTCCTCTTTCGTGCCCGAACAGGGTGGACTCGATCAGGTCATTGGAAATGGCCACGCAGTTGACGTAGACGAAGGGACCGTCCCGGCGGGGACTGCGCGAATGAATGTATTCGGCGACCACCTGTTTGCCGCTACCGCTTTCTCCGCTGATGATGACCGTGGTTTCGGCAGCCGCCACGCGGTCGGCGACCGCGAGCACCTCTTTCATCGCCGGGGCGGTGGCCAGCACCTGGCAGCCGGACCGTTCGGCCAGAGCGTCCAGGGACAAGCGAATCTTCCTGCGTTCCACCGCCTTCTTGACGATCTGTTCGAGAAGATCGAAGTCCGCCGGCTTGGTCAGGAAATCGTCGGCGCCACCCTGAAGCGCCCGGACAATCTTGTCCACCGATCCGTGGGCCGACAAGACGACCACGTCGGCCGGATAACCGTCGGCGCGAAGCTTGGCCAGGACCTCGAAGCCGTCCATGACGGGCATCGACAGATCCAGCAGGATCAGGTCGAAGGTGTTCTGCGCCGCCGAGGCCAGGGCCTCGCGTCCATCGGCTGCCACCGAAACCTCGCAGCCCCAGAATTCGAAACGATCCTTGAGGGCCCGGCGCAGAGACTGGTCGTCATCAACGATCAACACCTTGCCAATGAGGTCGGTCATGGTGGTCCCCCTGTCTGATTTTCGGGCCTTTTCAGTTCGATGGTGAACACCGCACCCCCCTCGGGGTGATCGGTGCCTTCGATCGTCCCGCCCATCAACACAACATACTCCCGGGCGATGGTAAGGCCCAATCCGTAACCCCCGCGCTCGCCATCCGGATTTGGTGTTCCCTGCACAAATCGCCCAAAGGGATCGGCAAGGTTTTTTAGACCTGGTCCCTGGTCGCGAACGGTGATCAGGATTCTGTCCGCCAGGGTCTTCTCAGTGGTGACGGTGACCGTTCCTCCGCGGGGTGAATATCTGACGGCGTTTTCCAGGAGATTGACCAGGACCTCGGCCAGCTTGTCATCATTGGCCAGCACCGGATCCGAATCCGCCAACCCCGTGTCAAGGGTCACCCCCCGAGCTTCAGCCAACGGTTTGACCGTGCCTATGGCCCTGAAAATGGGCAATGATGGGTCCAGGGGCCCACAGGCCACCTCCACCTTGGACTCTTCCAGACGGCTGATTTCCAGAAGATTCGTCACCAGGCCGGCCAGGTGGTCCACCGCATCTCGGATGGAGGACAGATAATCCTTCTGCTTTTGATTGAGTTCTCCGGCCAGGCCGTCGTCGAGATTCCGGATCGACCATCCCATCGAGGTTACCGGTGTCCGCAGGTCATGGGCGACGCGGGAAAGGAAATCGTCTTTCAGCCGGGACAGTTCATCCAGCTGACGTCTTTTTCTCAGCTCACCGGCGGCCGTTCGGGCCAGGAGCATCTGTTCCAGGCGACGGGCGGCCAGTTCGGCGGCGCGCTCCAGAAAATCCAGGTCGCCGGCGAGAAAAAGGCGGCCGGTCAGCTTCGGGCGCAGGAAGACAGCACCGTGGGACCGGTTATTGGTAGTCAGGGGCATGACAGCGATGAATCCAGCCTCCGTCAACAGAGGGGGCATGGGTTCTCGATGGCTACCAACCTCGGCCCAAACCTCGGCTGCACACAGGAAGGAAGCAGGCGGCCGGTCGCCCGTGGATTGCTGGAGCCACCAGTTTTCGACCCCCGCCAGATCTCCCTGACCAGCGGCCATGATCTCGGCACCCTCAACGACCAGGACCGCCCCCGGTTCGAGGTGAAGGGTAGCCTCGACTTCGCCCAGGAGAATTTCCACGAGATCCTGGGGATCGGTCGCGGTGTCCAGAGCGGCCTGGTAATCGCCCACAGCGTCGGCCATTTCGCGCTCGATCTTGAAAAAGGTCCGGTCCACTCCCCGACCGATTATCATGTGCAGAGGCCGAAACAGAATGCCCGCCAGCAGACCGCATGACATGACGACCAGGCGCCACCACCAGGGCCAGGGATCGGACCAGGAAGGTCCCAGCAGCAAAACCGGCAAGACCACCACCGCCGTCAATACCGCCGCCAGAAAACCGTAGATCAAACCCCGCCGCAGGATGATGTCGATATCCAGGAACCGGTACCGCACCACCGCGAAGACAAACGCGGTTGGAACGGCCAACTCCAGAATGCGATCGACATAGGCAGGCAACAGGGCCGGCGCACCGAAAAGGTTGGGCAGGGTGCGAAGAAAAACATAAGGGGCCGATCCGATCAAAAAACCCAGGATCAACCAGCGCCCCTGCTGACGCTGTCGGGCATCGGCGAGTCGGCTGGCCCTCCTGACCAGAACCGAGAATCCTGCGACAACCTGGAGAACCATCAGCCCGTCGGCCACCACCTGGGGCGGGGCCAACCGAGCCCAGGCAGCCGGCCCCGGATTCCGAAAATACCCCAGAAAAACCATCGCCTGCCAGATGACCAGAACGGTCGCGATCAGGTAGAGAAAAACCGGAAGCCACGGACGTCGAACCAGGGGAGCCGCCGGGGAAGGAAAAGCCAGACTCAGGTGCAGGAAGGTCGCCGGCAAAAACGCCAGGCTGGCCAGTTGCAACAGGGGACGGAGAAAGGCAAAACCAAGGGGCCAAGACTGGCCGAAGACACCTCCGACCAGAACCCCCGTGCCGTAAAGAAGGGAGATCCAGAAAAAAAGATGCACGGCCGGTTGGTTGACCCGGGGAGCAAAAACCAGCGCGGCCACGGACCAGAAAAATAGTCCGCTGATCAAGGTCACCAGCAGATAGGGCCGGCTGTAGGCCGGGACCAGGATCACCTTCGCGGCAGGGAATTCCGTTTCCCCAGCACCGGAAGCGACGAGGATTTCCTGTTCGACCGCATGGCTTTCGGCCTGGAAGCGAGCCTGATCCTCGGAACCGACCTTGACACATTCGACCCGCACCGGCCAAGTCAGGCCGGAAAGATCCAGGTCCGGAGGAAACGCCGCCAGCCGCGCCTGGTGGACGTAGGCCCACAGACCCAGCCCCAGGGCCAGAACCGCCACCAAGCGGAACATCAATGGCTTCGATATTCGGATGGGTCCCCCATTTCAGACCACCCCCAACACAGAACAGGCCGGGGCTGTTGCCCCTTGAATCTACACCAAACTGGGGGCCGTTGACCAGGGATCTGACCAAACCAAGAAAAAGGGCCCACCCCCTGGTAGGCCCTCGTCCCTTGAAGTTGGGTTTTAAGGATTATACCTGCACGAACTTGGCCGCGGGCACACCGCAGATCGGGCAGTTGTCCGGCGCCTTGCCGAATTCGATGTAACCGCACACCGGGCAGAGATAAAAATCCACCTCGGTCAGGTCCTCACCATTTTTGGCCGCTTCCAGGGCCAGGGTGTAGAGCTTGGCGTGCACCTGCTCGGCTTCCACGGCGAACTTGAACATGCGCTTGGCCTTGTGACCTTCGGCCTCGGCCGTTTCCAGCATGGGCGGGTACATTTCGGTGAACTCGAAGGTCTCGCCGTCGATGGCGCCCTGCAGGTTTTCCACCGTGCCGCCGATGCCTTCAAGAGCCTTGAGGTGACCCTCGGCATGAATCTTCTCGGCCTGGGCGGTGGTGCGGAACAGGCGAGCGATGTTGGGCTTGCCGTCCTTTTCCGCCGCCTTGGCAAACGCGCTGTACTTCTGGAACGCCTGGCTTTCTCCGGCGAAGGCCTCTTTCAGGTTTTCAATCGTGTTCGGCATGTCGTTTCCTCCACGGGTTGAAGTTATTTCGAATCACGAGCCGCCAGACGACAGCCCATGGCAATGGACAGGAACTTGGTTTCTTCGCTGTCGGCGCGGCTGGTCAGGACGCAGGGTGCGCTGGTTCCCACCACCGCGGCGGCCAAGCGTCCGCCCGCCAGCAGGGTCGAGCTCTTGTAGAAAACGTTGCCCGTTTCGATGTTCGGAAAAATCAGGATATCGGCGCTGCCGCCCACGGGCGATTCCAGACCCTTGATGGCGCAGGCCTCCGGCGACAGGGCCACGTCCAGGGCCAACGGACCGGCCACTATCGCCCCGGTGATTTCCCCACGCGCGGCCATGGCCGCGATCTCGGCCGCATGGACGGTGGCCTTCATCTTGGGACTTACTTTTTCGGTGGCGGCGATCAGTGCGGCGCGGGGTTCGGCGATCCCGAAGCTGTGCGCCACGGCAATGCAGTATTCCAGGATCTGAACCTTGGTCGGCAGGTCCGGGGCCGGGATGATGGCCACGTCGGCGACAAACAGCAGCTTGCCATGCCTTTTGAGATAGGCCGGTAGTTCCAGGACGGTCACGTGGGTCAGGATCCGGCCCTCGGGCAACAGGCCGGTTTCCTTGTCCAAGATTTGCTTCATGTAGTCCGAGGTAGCGATCAGACCCTTCATCAGCACGTCGGCTTCGCCGGACCGAACCATGGCGACGGCCTTTTTTCCCGCGGCCACGGGATCGGGTTCCTCCACGATGTCAAAGCTACCCGCCACCAGCCCCGCTTCATCGCAAAGCCTGCCGATGCGCTCACCATCCCCCACGAGGGTCACCTTGGCGATGCCCTCGGCCACCGCCCTGGCCGCCGCGCCGATCGTGTTGGGATCATGGCCCGCCGCCACGGCCACCCGGCGGCTGGCTTGGTCCTGCAGGTCGCGGATGAGCTGATCGAGGCTGCGGATCGGATTCATTGTCTTTCCCATTTCTTGGCAACTACGTCATGATTCCTGCTGCGGATCGTAATTGCGGGCCTCTTCCTTGCCGTTGAGCACCCGCAGGGCGCCCTTGACCAGGGCCCGCATCTCGTTTTCTCCCGGATAGGAGGTCACGCCACAGGCCAGAGCCTGAACCCCGGCGGTGATGTCGGCCACCAGTTTTTCGCTGCGGGCCAGTCCGCCGGTCAACAAGATCCGGTCGACAGCCTCCCCGTTGAAAGCCGGCAGCAAGGCGGTGATATTCTTGCAGATCTGATAGACCATGGCCTCGTAGACCTCGCAGGCGTCGGGTTCACCGTCGGAGACCCTCTGCTCTACTTCCCGGAAATCGGACGTGCCCAAAAGGTCGATCAATCCGCCCCGGCCCTTGTTCAGTTTGAGCAGTTCCTCGAGGGTGTACTGGCCACTGAAACAAAGGCGGATCAGCTGCCCAGTGGGTTCGGACCCGGACCGCTGGGGACTGAAGGGGCCTTCTCCGTCCAGTCCGTTGTTCACGTCGATGTAGCGGCCCTTGGCGTGGGCGCCGATCGTGATACCGCCCCCCATGTGGCAGACGATCAGATTCAGGTACTCGTAGAAGGTCTCGTTTTCCTCGGCGTAGCGGCGGGCGGTGGAAATCTGGTTCAAGGCGTGCGAGATCACCCGGCGACGCAGAGCCTTCATGCCCGTGATCTTGGTTCTGACCGGAGCTTCGTCCACCACCACCGGATCGACGATGAACGCCGCCTTGCCCGAATCCTTCACCAGTTCACGGGCGATCAGGGCGCCCAGGTTCGAGGCGTGATCGCTGCCCGTTCCGGAAAGCAGATCCTCGCGCATGCGATCGTTAACATCGTAGGTACCGTGGGGGATCGGCTGCAACAGACCGCCCCGACCCGAAACGGCGTCCAGATCTTCCACGGTGATTCCATGGTTGCCGAGGGTCGACAGGATCACGTTCTTGCGCATGCCGTACTGCTCGACAATGCGTTTACCTTCGTAGGGTTCCAGTTCGGCGGACGAATGCTGGATCTCCTGGGAGAAACGTTCCAGCTCGCCCTCGTACACCGCGATCTTGGTCGAGGTCGAACCGGGGTTGATGGCCAGGATCCGGTGGCGGGGAAAGAAGGTATCCTTCGGCGTCCGGGACCAGTGCTTGAACCGATGCAGGCGCAGGACGCAGGCCTTGACGCCGAGGACCGCGTCTTCGGCAGTGCTGTCCATGGGAAGATCCACGCCCTGGAAACGGATGCCGAACATGACGCTGAACTTCTTGGCGTCCGGATAACGTGTGGCGTAGAGGTGGAACAGCAGGTTGCCGGTATCGAGATTGGGCACGATCAGGACATTGGTGCCGCCCACGAAGGATTTTTCCTGGCCCTTGCGGTACAGGTGGGCGCTGCGGCGGGAAATCGCCACGCTGATCTTGACCTCGCCCTCGATATTGATGGTGCTGTACCGGTGGCCGCGCTTGATGCGGTCGGCCAGGATTTCGGGCACCAGGGCACTGGCCCGTCGTACCAGATCGGGACTCGGCCCCTCGTCCGAACCCTTGTTGGAATAGGACACCATGGCGCCGTTGATGGTCGGCAGCACCGCCTCGGGGAACAGATCCCGGGCCACGGCGCAGGTTCCGACGGCCACGTTGGCCAGGACCTCGGCGTTCATGGTGGCGTTCGACCCCACGTCCCCCACCACCAGAATGTTGTGGGGAAAGATGTCCGCCGGGTGGCTGTCCGGCAGCACGATGACGCCGGCCTCGGAAAGCACTTCCTGCTTGGCCAGCAGCCGGCACATGGGCCGGAAGTATTCCCTGGGTTCATGGGTAATGCCCCCCACGACGATGTCCGCATGTCCCTGCCTGACGGACATGATGCCGAACTGGGCGGGGTCCCTCATCATCTTAAGGGCATCGTGAAAATTTTCGCATCGCCTGATGGAGCGTGGTAGTTCGGTACAGGCCCGCGCGAATTCTTCCGCCAGGTCCGTCCGCTCTGCGGGGTCGACAAAGGTGCTTTCGGAAAGGGCGAATTCGATGCGGGTGGAATCCATATGACCGAGATCCCGGTGGATGACTTCCTTGACCGCCTTTTCGGACGCCAGGAAAACCGGGCGGACGAAACGGGGCAGGTAACAGGCAGCCTCGATGATGCGTGGGTCGGTGGGTTCGGTGAAGACCACGGCGGGCTTGTTGTTCATGACCGCCAGGATCTGTTTGTCCAGAGACCCTTGGATATCGTACATTGGAATTCTCCCGGGGGCCGGTCGCCGCGAGAGGCGGCCCCAGCAGACTTTGGCGGTCCCGAATGGCCGATGGGCGCCCTCGGCTGACCGTTGGTGCGGTCGATAATTCTTTAACGGGTAAATTGGTCAGAAACAACCCCGTTGGCAAGGAAGCCGTATGAGCTCATCCAGCAGAAACTCACCCGGCCAGAACCTGGCCGATCTGATTGCCGCCGGTCGGGGAAAAATCCGCTCCTGGCGGCCTGATTTCCGCGGGCGTTGGCTTCTCGTCGATGTGGCCACCCAGCGCCTGTTCCTGCTGACCGAGACCCGGAAGGCGGCCGATTGGCCCGTATCTACCTCGGCGGCGGGTCTGGACAACCGGCAGGATTCCGGCGGAACCCCTCCGGGGCTGCATCTGGTCCACCGGAAGATCGGCACGGACGCCGAGCCGGGCATGATATTCGTCAGCCGCAAGCCCACGGGCATCCTGTGGCGCAAGGACTCGATCCCGCCCACCGAAACCCAGCAGGACGATCTTATCCTGACGCGCATCCTTGCCCTGGACGGACTGGAAGAGGGCCTCAACCTGGGCCCGGGCATCGACAGCAAACAGCGTTACATCTACATCCACGGCACCAACCACGAGCAGGCGATCGGTTCGCCGGTATCAGGGGGCTGCGTGCGGATGACCAACGACCACGTCACCGAACTTTTTGATCTGGTACAGGAGGGAGATCCCGTTGTCATCCTCTGACAATCCTGATATTGGCTCCGGCCCGGAGACCTGGCTGCATTTCGCCGGTGTCGGCGGCAGCGGCATGAGCGGCCTGGCCCAGTTCCACGCCCTGACCGGCGGAACGGTCACCGGCAGCGACCGGGCTTTTGATCAGGAAGAGCGGCAGGACATCCGTTCGCGGCTGGAAGATCTCGGCATCGGGATCCTGCCCCAGGACGGGCGGTTTTTGACCGCAGGCCAACCGGGCGGGATCTGCGCCGGAAAAACCTGTACCGCCGTGGTGGTCAGCACCGCCGTTGAGGATCGCGTGCCCGACATCGCGGCCGCCAGGGAAAATGGGATTCCCGTTTGGCACCGCTCCGAACTGCTGGCCAGGTATGTCGCCGAACATCGTACCATCGCCGTTTCGGGCACCAGCGGAAAATCAACCGTCACGGCCATGGTTTTCACCATCCTCGAGGCCTGCGGCCAAAACCCCGGCCTTTTGACGGGTGGCCCATTGGCTGCCCTGGTAAACGAGGGGCGGCTCGGCAACGCCTGGGCTCCCAGCCCGCCGCCGGATCAGGGCCGGCCTTTCCTGGTCATCGAGGCGGACGAGAGCGACGGCAGCCTGGTCCGCTATCATCCCTGGGCCGGTATCATTCTCAACCTCGGGCTGGACCACAAGGAGCCCGCCGAAGTCATGGCCATGTTCCAGACCTTCAAGGAAAATGTCGGCGGCCCCCTGGTGGTCGCGGCCGAGGCAAATCTCGCGACCTTGGCCAATGGAGCCGAACTTTTCGGGATCGGTGACGGCGACCGGCCCGGCACCTGGGCCCAGGAAGTTGAACTCCGGCCCGACGGATCCGATTTCCTGGTGGAAGGCGTGACGTTTCACTTACCGGTGCCTGGCCTTTACAACGTGAAAAACGCCGTTGCCGCCATCGCTGTGTGCCGGTCGTGTGGGATCGCTGTAGAACAAATGGTGCCGGCCCTGGCCGGTTTCGCGGGCGTGGCGCGGCGGTTCGTCAGCGTCGGTTCGGCCGCCGGGGTCGAGGTAATCGATGATTTCGCCCACAACCCGGACAAGATCGCCGCCGCGGTGACCGCCGCCCACGATCGCGTGACCCGAGCGCAGGGCCGCGTCCTGGCGGTATTCCAGCCCCACGGTTTCGGCCCGACCCGTTTCCTGCGCGATGCCCTGGTGGAAACCTTCGCTGCGGAACTGGGTCCGAACGACGTCTTGTGGCTTCCGGAAATCTACTTTGCCGGAGGAACCGTAACCCGTGATATCTCGTCCCGGGATCTCGTCGAAGAGATCAATCACCGCGGGCGCAACGCCCGGTTCCTGGCGGAGCGCGATGAACTGCCCGCCGTCATCGCGGCAGAAGCCCGGCCGGGCGATCTAGTGCTGGTCATGGGGGCACGCGACCCGTCTTTGACGGAGTTTTGTCGGGTGATTCTGGGGGAACTGGGAAAGAAGGCGGGCTAGTCGTCGCTGTCAGGTGATCCTTTTCCGGGACCTCCGGTCGTTGGTAACGGAAGCAGTCTCCGCGTTTCGACGGTCGACGAAGAGGTTGCTCCCGGATATTGATTTGGCCTGGTGTTTCACCTCGGCGCAAACCTCCGCCACTTCGACGTAACGGGTGAACCAGTAGTCGCGAAGATTCATGCCTCCCATGGAAATCGATACGATGGGAAAGCGGCCAACGTTGCCCCGACGATCGACCGAGGCGATATGCCCCTGCTCTCGATCCGTGTCGTCGTAAAAGGATGGCGCCCCCTCGTCGAAGCTCCGGACGACTTCCGCCCCGAACTCGTCCATCTTGTCCGCGGGCAGCATCACCACGAAATCATCCCCGCCGATGTGGCCGAGGAATCCCTGGCCATCGCAGATCTTCCGCAGGGCGGTGTGCAGGATTTCCGCGTTGAAGATGAGCACGTCATCTCCGATGATGAACCCATAGGCGTCGTTGAAGGCCTTGAAGTTGTCCAGGTCGGTGTGGATGATCCCCACGTCCCGGTTTTCTTCGATAGCCTCTTGAATGGCCTTCTGGATGGAGTTGTTTCCCGGAAGCCGGGTCAAGGGATTCGCATCGATGGCAATGGCCTGCATCTCGGCGTTCTGGCGCACCAGCTGGTAGAGCTGGACCTGGGTGCGCACCCGCGAAAGGAATTCGTTCAGGTGGCAGGGCTTGACGATGTAATCGATCCCACCGGCCAGATAACCCTTGTCGATGTTCTCCGGCGATCGGCTGTCCGTTACGAAAATGACCGGGATGTTCCGCCAGGTTGAATTCTGTTTGAGGCGCCGACAAAGTTCGTACCCGTCCATGGATTGCATGTCGGTGTCAATGAGGAACAGGTCGGGGATCATGGATTCGAGGATCATGAGCGTATCCTCACCACCTCGGGCGCAGAAAACCTCGTAACCCTGGTTGCGCAGGGTGGTGGCGTGAATCCTCAGATCCTGGAGGGATTCATCGACGATCAGGATTTTTGGCTTGCCCGCGACCAAGATCGATTACACCCCGTAAGTTACGGCCAATTCACGGACTACCTCCTCGCCGAGGTGGTCCGAACACACGTGTTGCAAGGTCTCTATAATTGGTTATCGTTAACTGGCGTAGGAAATTAACCAAAAAGTGCGGGTATTTCATGCCGGGCAAGATTCTTCATCTTCTGTCGCAGCGACCTTCACGCACCGGTAGCGGCATCACCCTGGACTCGGTGGTGCGCCTGGCGGGCCGGTCCGGTTGGGTCCAGCAGGCCGCAGTCGGGGTGCCTACCAGTGAAACCAACCCGGTTCTTGGGGACCTGGAGACCGAAATGATCCGCCCGGTCTTTTTTGCCGGAAGTGGGGCGCAGACCCCGGATCTCGATTTCCCGGTGCCCGGGATGAGTGATGTCATGCCCTACACCAGTTCGGTCTGGTCCACTCTGGAAACCGAGCAGCTGACACAATACCGGAATGCCTGGCGCGATCATCTTTCCCGGTTGGTGGACGACTTCGAACCGGACCTGATTCACTCGAACCATATCTGGCTGCTGTCATCTCTGATCAAGGACGTCGCTCCCGAAATTCCGGCCGTGGCCACCTGCCACGCCACCGGACTTCGTCAGATGGAGCTTTGCCCCCATCTGAAAGAAGAGGTCATCGCCGGTTGCCGTCGGATCGACCGCTTCTGCGTCCTGCGCCGGGACCACCGGGAGCAACTGGGCGCCGCCCTGGACATTCCTCTGGACCGGATCTGCGTCACCGGCGCCGGCTACCGGGAGGAACTTTTTTATCCCGGGCCGCCTTCCGCTTCGCATTCCGTTTCGTCAAGCGGGGAACTTTTGTATATCGGGAAATACAGCGCCGCCAAAGGACTGCCCTGGCTGCTGGACGCCGTGGAAACACTGTCGGCGATTCATCCCGATCTGCGTCTGCACGTCGCCGGCAGCGGAGCCGGGCCAGAAGCTGACCGGTTGCGGCGCCGCATGGAGGCCCTGTCGCCGACGGTCATCCTGCACGGCCAGATCGGCCAGGCGGAACTCGCCGACCTGATGCGTCGGTGCTCGGTCTGCGTTCTGCCTTCTTTTTACGAAGGCGTGCCCCTGGTGCTGGTCGAAGCGGCCGCCTGCGGTTGCCGGATCGTGGCTACCGCCCTGCCCGGGGTCATTGAACAGATCGCGCCTTTCCTTGATGATCGGCTGGACCTTGTGCCGCTACCCCGGCTGGCGGAAATCGACCGACCGGTCCCTGAAGACCTGCCGCGCTTCACCGCCGACCTGACC
>CBDUDB010000082.1:0-11560 GCA_965365795.1 uncultured bacterium
CGAGCCTGAAATTCCTGCGGAAGACTCCGTGGGCGAGGACAAAAGTGGAGAACTTATATGTTGCCACCCAAAAGCGCAACCGCATGTGATAGGCCAATTTGCGGGGGTTGAATGGAATGACCGGCGGATTCGGTAGCTTCCTTCCCAGCATCGTAGTTCTCGGCATCGCCGGAATGATTGCGTTCTCTCTCACCGTCAACCGCAGCTGGGCTGGTGAGAATCTGAGGCTGATTCCAGGTGCGGTTCGCCTCGCAGTGGTCGCGGTCTTTTCTCAAGCGGCACACTTCACCGAAGAGCTCTTGACCGGATTCCACGAACAGCTTCCAGCGTTGTTCGGGCTAGAGCCCATGTCGCTCGGGGGCTTCGTGGGGTTCAACGTCGCCTGGCTGGCGATCTGGAGCCTCAGTATTTGGGGCCTTACCGCGCTGCGCCGCGCGGCCTTGTTCCCGCTTTGGTTCCTGGGTATCGGGTGTGCCATGAATGGCGTAGCCCATCCTGCGTTGTCGGTTTTCACCCAGGGATACTTCCCGGGCCTGGCGACGTCTCCGGTTGTTGGAGTTCTGGGATTCCTGCTCCTGCGGCGGTTGAACTCGGTCACCCGTGTTGTTGACCACCCACCAGACGCCGTCCGTTGATTCCAAGCGATAAGCCCAAGAAGGTGGTTATGGAGACGCCTGAAGAGAAAATCCAACGAGTCGTAGGTGAAGAAGTTGCCCTCGCGCCGTACGACCGGAATTGGCCGGATTCATTCCTTCAGGAAAAGGAGCATTTGCTCAGTTGCCTTCCGAATGAATTGATCCGTCGCATCGAGCATTTCGGAAGTACGGCTGTTCCGGGACTTTTGGCGAAACCTATTGTGGATATTCTGGTGGAAGTTACCGACCTCACGGAAACCAGGTCGCGAATCGCTCCAGTACTGGAGCAACAAGGCTATGATTATTTTTGGCGTCCCACCCATGGGGACGACGGCCCGCCATTTTACGCGTGGTTCATCAAGCGAGACCATAAATCGGGTGTCCGAACACATCACATCCATATGGTGGAAGGTGAATTCACCGGCCACTGGGATCGGCTCTTCTTTCGTGATTACTTGATCGAACATCCGGATGTGGCCAAAGAATATGAGAATCTTAAGCGCCGGCTCGCGGCCGCCTTTCCGCTGGACCGGGTGGCGTACACGCAGGCCAAGTCCGAATTCATCGTCAGGGTCACTGACCAAGCGAAGCGGCATTTTTGAAGCCAAAGGGGGCGGAAAGGGAGGCCATGGATTTTTCGCTGGACACAATAATACTGAAGAGGTTGAGATTCGTTTTCCTGTCCCTCCTCGCGATGGTGATTTTACCTGCTGACTCCATCTCGAAGGAAAATGGCGCACCAGGATATCGGGTTGAGACTGATCGTTTAGTACTCCAATGGGACGATGAGCCAGACTCCACGGAAATTGAAGCCGTCACTGCGGAGGCGACGAGTTCCCCGGGGGCGCCAAGTCGGGTTGGTGGGTCAAGACGGTTCAACTCGATCTTGAGGCCAAGCGAATCGTCGCACGCGTGAACGGCAGACCTCTTCGATGGCACAGAACCTAGCTGTCCATCAGCCGACTGGAGTGAATATTTGATATCCGGGTCCGCTCATTGTAGGCTCAGGGCTGAGTGTTTCTTTATCCTGCGCGAAAGTTGAACCATGACTCCTGAAGATCTCCGAACCATCATGGATTTCCTCCGCACTAGGGTGGTCCTGGGTCCCCAAGAGGCTGGGAAGCCCCTTGTCATCACCTTCCAAACCCCGACCGAAGAAGAGATGCTGAAGGCGGGTCTTAACGACGAAGGCGTTAAGCGGATACTTGGCGTTCCCTGGTGGGGGGAGATGGAAGAAGACATCGTTGAAACGCCGGACATGTGCGAACCGGGTGACTCGCCCGAACAGGTTCTCGAGTACGCCAGGGACGTGATTTCGGAGTACATCCGCAAGCGGTTCCCACTTCAAGAAGATTAGAAGACCGAATGTCCAATTCAGCCGGGCACTAACTTAGGCAGTTGCCGCACTGCTGGCAGTTAAGGCTCGAATTTCCCACTTAAAACCGACAGGGACCTGGATTTTGTGCGGAAGCCGTACAAACCCCTACCGATAATAGGCTTGATGGACTGACCGGGTTCCCGCCCCAATCAGGCCAATATGTCCCTTGGTAGCGGATTACAGTCGAAAATCAGTCCTCAAGTATTTTTATAACAATCCGAAAAAATAATGGAATTCGGGACGGGTGCGTCAATAAGACGCCCTCTTTCGGCTGTTTGATTCATGGGTAGGGATGCTGGCAGGAGAAAGAATGCACCGCAAGGATGAAACAAAAGGCCCCTTCAAGACCAACAAGGAAGGATGCGGCATCATGAGCCGTTATGTCGCATGGATGTCGATCCTGGTTCTGATCCTGGGCGCGCACCAAGCCTGGGCTATCGGGACTCTGGCAGGAACCGACATCACGAACCAGGCCATCGCCACGTATACCATCGGCACCACCGAGCTGACCGTGCCCAGCAACCTGGTGACCATCCAGGTCGTGGAGTTGCTGTCCGTCAGCACCGTTTGGCAGGATGCCGCCAACGTTGCGGTTAACCCAGGCGACAATGACCAGGTGTTGACGTTCCTGGTGACGAACATCGGCAACGGCAATGATACCTTCACACTCTCAGCGTTGAACAACGGGCTGCCGGGGGATCAGTTCGACCCGACCCTGGTCGATCTGTATATGGATTCCAACGGCAACGGAATTTACGACCAGTTCATTGACGAACAGTACATTCCGGGAGGAAACGATCCCGATCTTGATCCGGATGGCTCGGTCATCGTCTTCGTCCTCAATGATATTCCCGTGGAGGATCCCCCAGGACAACCGCTGATTGACGGGGACCTGGGACACTGCAATCTGACGGCCGCCAGCAACACGGGCACTGGTCCGCCCGGAACGGTGGTGCCCGGAGCCGGCGACAACGGCAGTGACGCGGTGATCGGAGAAGCCGGCGGCGACGACGACGACACTGGAACCTACGTGGTTTCAGGCGTACTGGTGACGGTCACCAAGTCCGCAGTGGTCACCGATCCCTGGAATGGCGACACCCCGGTACCCGGGGCCGTGATCGCCTATACCCTGGTGGTGGTCGTTTCGGGCGCCGGAACGGCTGAAGACGTCGTCATCACGGATGAGATTCCCACTTACACAACCTACAACCCAGGCACCGTAACGCTGGACTCGGTCTCCTTGACCGATGCCTCTGACGCCGATGCCGGTCAATACACCCTGGGTCCGCCGCGTTCGATAGCCGTCGCGCTGGGGGACCTTACCTCGGCTTCACCACAATATACGATCACGTTCGATGTCACGATTGACTAGGAGGTCAAGATGAAATCACGGAGAAAACTTTTATTCGTTTTGGTAGCACTGCTGACCATGGCAGCCGGCCCGGTCCTGGGCCAGGTCAATTCAGGGATCCAGCTGGACGCGGTCGCCGAGATCGAGGTCCAGGTGGTAAACGACAAGGGGGAGACCCAGATCCACCGGCAGGAGGCCTCACTGGTCGTGCCGGGGGACGAAGTGATCTACAGCATCAAATACGTCAACGTCGGGGATGAACCGGTCGACGACGTCGTCATAACCAATCCCATACCTGAACACATGCTGTTCAGGCTGATGGACGGCAGCGAATCCGGGGTGCAGGTCACCATGTCCGTGGACGGTGGACAGCAATACGCCGCTCCCGAAGAGCTGACCGTCACCAGCGAGGACGGGGGCCAGCGGCCTGCCAAGCCTCAGGATTACACGCACATTCGTTGGGCTTTCGATAGCCCGGTTGAACCTGGCGGCAAGGGAAGCGTCGGCTTTCGCGCACAGCTTTTGTAACCGGAAGTTACCACTAAAAGGAGTTAAACATGTTCTCGGAAAAGAAAATTGGACTGGTGGTGCTGGTCATGGCTGTGGGCTTGATGGGCCTTAGTCAGCAGGCCCTGGCCGACGGTACCGCTTCGGGTACCACCATCAGCAACACCGTTCTGCTGGACTACACCGTCGGGGGTGTCGGTCAGGATCAGTTGAGCGACACAACGGATTTTGTCGTTGATAACAAGATCGACTTGACCGTGGCACTCATCGACGTCGCCGCTGTTTCGGTCGTCCCCGGCAGCACGAATCAGGTGATGACCTTCAGCGTCACCAACGATGGTAATACGTTGCAGGACTACTCCCTGGCAGCCACGCCGTCAGCGGGCACCGTCTTCAGCCTGACGCACGATTTCGATGCCAGCAACGTGCGGATCTTCGTCGACAATGGAGATAACGTCTTCAACGCGGCCGACGACACCCGCACTTACATCGACGAACTGGCTGCGGACGCCACCGTCCGGGTGTATGTCCTGGCCGACTTCCCCTTGAGCGGAATCGCCGACGGCGATGCCTCGCTGTACGACCTGGCAGCCCAGACCGCCGTAGGCGGCGTTGTCGATACCCAGGGTACCGACATCGTGACGGACGATTCGGCGAACGCCTGGACGGCAGGAACCGTGCAGATCGTCTTCACGGACGCGGCCGGCGAGATCGATGCCGCCAATGATGGCGTTCACTCCACCGTGGGAGCCTACCTGGTCGCCTCGGCCACCATGTCGGTTACCAAGTCCTCTTTGGTTGTCTACGATCCGATCAACGGCAACTACGTCGCGGGTTCCGTTTTCCCCAAAGCAATTCCCGGAGCCAGAGTGCAGTACACCATCGATATCTCGAATACAGGAACGACGAACGCCAATGCGGTCACCGTCGTGGATGAGATCCCGGAGAATTCGTATTTCGTGGTCGGCACCCTGGCGACGACGCAGCCCGGCGGGACCGTCGTGACCCTGGACTACGCCAACGACGAACCTCCCACCTGGGGTTATGTCCCGGTGGATGGTGGCGACGGCAGCGACCATGCGGTCACTTTCGTGCGAGCCACGTATGACCCAGTTGCCAGTGCCGCTACGGTGCAGGCCGTGTTTGAGGTCCTGATTCCGTAACCAGCGTCGGGGCAGGCATCAATGCGCCACCCCGAAGCCAAGGATGGTGGTTCGTGGTCGGACACGGCCTCAACATCATTGCTAAGAGACATCCCGGTTCCCGCACGCATGCGGAACCGGGTGTCTTGGTTATTGATCAGGGGTTTGGGATATCCGATCCTGGGAGAGATTCCGAGAGAAAACGGGGCCGAAATTCCGTTGGCGGGGTGCCCATATCATTGCGGCGGAACGCCTTGAAGGAGTACTTTCCAGGTGATTTCGGAATGCGGTGGTTTTTCCTGCTTCTGATGGTTCTTTTCACTTCCGGAGCCAGGGCCCAGACTCCCCCCGGGGCCACTATCGACAACACCGCGCACGCCACCTACACGGTGGGTTCAATTGCGGGCAAGGCCACCGATTCGAACACGGTGATCATCATCACCGAGGTGGCGCGAACACCCTCGACGGTGGAGTTCCTACGCTATCTTCCCGAACATGCCGAGGCGGAATCCATTCCTTGCGGGATTACCTACTTCGCCAGCGGTCTCGAATCGGGTCCCCTCTTGCCGTTGCTTCCGCCCAAGGCCGTCGGCACCAATGAAACCATCGACCTGAGTCAACCGGTGCCGCTGATGGTGACCGACATCTACCACCAGGGCGAGGCCGTGTTCATGCGGCTGACCGATCATGACCAGAACCTGGATTCCCTCACGGTCGAGACGGTGCTGGTTGTCATCAGCTGCCAGGAGCGAGCGGATCGCGAGTTGTTGCGGTTGGCCGAAAGCGGACCCAACACCGGCCGTTTCGTGGGCTACATTCAGTCCAGTGGAGAGTCCGCAGGAACCATGTTCGACGGCAGCCTGGCCGTGGCGGTCGAAACTGAACTTCTGGTCAGCTACGTGGACGTTGCCGATCCGACGGACCAATCGAACGATCTGGCCCTGGTTGATCCGGTAGGACGAGTATTTGACAGCTATACGGGATTGGCCATCGACGGGGCCGAGATCACCTTGATCAATGCGGCCACCGGCGGACCGGCCACCGTCTTTGGAGACGACGGCGTCAGTGAATATCCCGCGACCATCACCTCGGGCGGCCAGGCCAACGACGCTTCGGGCAGGCTGTACGAGTTTTCCCCCGGTGGATATCGATTCCCCTTCGTGGCGGCCGGCGACTATCGCCTCCAGGTAACGCCGCCGCCGAGTTACACCGCCCCCTCGGTCGTGCCTACCGATCAGCTCCAGCTTCTTCCGGGCGGACCCTTCTCCATCGACGAAGCGGCTTCCCGGGGCGAGGACTTCCCGCTCGATGGGACCACCTTGGTTGAGATCGACCTTCCCATCGATCCGGCGGAATCTCGGCTTACCCTGGAGAAAACCACCAACAACATGTTCGCGGCCCTCGGGGATTTCGTGCGCTACGAACTGCGGGTGCAGAACCACAGCGAGGCGGCCGTGGCCGGCGTCACGGCTCAGGATAGATTACCTCTCGGATTCCAATACCAATCAGGTTCGACCCGCCTCGACGGGGCGGTGGCGCCCGATCCTGAGATATCACCCGATGGGCGCACCCTCACCTTCAGTGTGGGTGAAATGGCCATTGGCACCACCGCGGTGGTCCGTTACGTGCTGGAAGTGGCGGCCGGCGCTCCATTGGGCGAAGCCACCAACGTTGCGGTGGTTGTCGACGCCGGGGGAAATTCTTCCAATACCGCGCAGTCCACCATCCAGGTGCGGGAAGATCTATTTCGCAGCAAGGCGTTCATTGTCGGGCGTGTCATGGTGGACAATTGCGGCGACCGGCCCGACACGACGAACGATGGTATTGCGGGGGTGCGCATCTACCTGGAAGACGGGACCTTCACCGCCACCGACGAGCGGGGCATGTACCACTTCGAAGGGTTGGAGCCCGGGACGCACGTGGTGCAGCTGGACCATGAGACTTTGCCCGAGTGGCACCACGTGGTCGCTTGTGAAGAGAATACCCGATTTGCCGGTCGCGCCGACGCGCAATTTGTCGACCTGATGGCCGGCGCCATGTGGCGGGCCGACTTTAACCTGGCTTACCGACCTCCACCTCCGATTCAGGGTGAGGTCGGACTGAAAATGAGCAGCATCCTCGAGGGTTTCAACGTGGTCTACCGGCTTCAGCTCGAAGGCGTCGCCGTACCCCTGCGTAACCTCCGCTTGACCATCATGCTGCCAGACAGCGTGGAATACCACCCGGGCAGTACCACCCTGGATGGGGACGCCTTTGCCGATCCAGAGAACCATTTCGGTGCCCTGACCTATCGCCTCGGCGACGTCAGCGGCGACTGGGTCAAGGAGATGCGTTTCAGCTCGCTCGTCGCTTCGGAAAAAAGTCCCGGCGAAATGCTGACCCAGGCCTTGTTGACCTTCGATTCCCCTGTGGCCGTCGGGCAACGCACCCCCACGGTCGCCAATTCACTCCTAATGGAATCGAGTCGGCAGCGAGTCCGCAAACCGGACGTGGTCTTGCGTCCCAATTACCCCATCTTGAGCGCCGAGCTGCAGAACGCGGACCTGATTGAGCTGGATAAGGTAGTCACCCAGTTGCGGGATCGTAAGATTCTACGCCTCCATCTGTCCGGACATACGGACAGCGACAGGATTCGGCCTCGCAGCCGCCATATCTTCGCCGACAATTACCAGCTTTCCCTGGCCAGGGCCCGTAGCGTCGCTGATTACCTGAGTGCGGCTCTCGGTCTGACGCCGGACCAGATCGTCCTGGCCGGTCGGGGACCCGACCAGCCGATGGCCACCAACGCCACGGCCGATGGCAAGTTCATGAACCGCCGCGTGGAGCTGCGGGTCGAGAGCGAACAGGTTTTGCACTCGTCTTCCCTGCAGACCCTCAAGGAACAGGCCGGCATTTCCGTCGAGACGACCGGCCTGAGGCCGGGCCAGGAGTGGCCTGAAGAACTGGTGGAATCCACCGTTCCGGAATTCAGGCCCGAGGTCATCTCTTTCGACGACGCCTTCGTGGAAGGCCAGCTGCCTGGCAGGGAATGGCTGTGGCCGCAGCCAGGTTACTCCCCGCCCATTCCCAGCACCAAGATCCTGGTAAAACACGATCCAAACCTGAAACCGGTTCTGTATCTGGACGGAGCTCCAGTCAGCCCCCTCAATTTCGACAGCACCAAGCGAAACCAGGCGGGTTCGCTGGGGGTCAGCCTTTGGACCGGTGTCGACCTGCACGAGGGCAACAACCATATGGAAATGGTGTTGATGGACAACGATCAGGAGGTCACCCGACTTTCGCGGATCGTTCACTACTCCAGTCCACCGGTGTTTGCCGAGTTCGTGCCGGAACAATCGAAGCTGATCGCCGACGGCCGTACCCCGCCAGTGGCGGTATTCCGCCTGACGGACAAGGACGGCCATGTGGCGCGGCCAAATGTGATCGGCACCTTCGCGATCGATCCCCCTTATGCCGCTCAATCGATCCTGGAGGAATTCCAGGTCAATCCCCTGTCAGGGTTGAACCGGCAGAAACCCATCTTCGAGGTGGGGGAGGACGGCCTGGTCCGTATCGAACTTCAGGCCACGTCCCGGACGGGCGAGGCGGTCATCCATTTCCAGTTCGTGGATTTCGAACAGGAACTGCGGGTCTGGCTGGAGCCCGAGCCCCGGGACTGGATCCTGGTGGGTCTGGCTGAAGGAACGGTCGGCTACAACGCCATCAACGGGCACATGGAAAACGCCCTGGACGCAGGAGTGGAGGATAAATACTTCGCCGACGGCCGCGTGGCTTTTTACGCCAAGGGCAGGATCAAGGGCGAATGGCTTTTGACCGCTGCCTACGACTCGGCCAAGGATGAGCGAATCGTCGGCAATAGCCTGCATCAGACCATCGACCCGGATTCCTACTACGCGCTCTACGGCGATGCCACCCAGCAATCCTACGATGCCGCCAGTGCCCGCAAACTTTTCGTGAAGCTGGAAAGACGTCAATTCTACGCTCTGTTCGGCGACTACAACACCGGCATGACGGTCAACGAACTGTCTCGGTACAGTCGCGACTTCAACGGGGCGAAAGCGGAATTGAAAACCGGATCCGTGCATGTGACGGCCTTTGCCAGCCAAACCCAGCACACCTTCCACAAGGATGAAATCCGGGGCGACGGCACCAGCGGCCTCTATCGCCTGCAGTACGGCGACCTGGTCATCAATTCCGAAAAAATCATTATCGAAACCCGGGATCGGTTCCGCAGTGAATTGATCCTGACCAGTCGCAGCCTGACCCGTCATGTCGATTACGCCATCGACTACGATTCCGGCACCTTGTTCTTCCGGGAACCGGTCTTCAGTCAGGACGAGGAGTTCAACCCGATCTTCATAGTCGTGGACTACGAGACCAGGGAGAGCCAGGACCATTACGAGAATTACGGGGGCCGGGGCGCGGTCCGCCTGGCCGATGAGAAACTCGAGGTCGGCGCGACTTACCTTCACCAGGAAGCCCAGGGCGGGGTTGGCGATCTGGTCGGATTCGACGGCAAATATCTGTTCACGCCATCGACGGAGCTGAAGGCGGAATTCGCCACCACCGATAACGAACTCGCCGGTAGCCGGCAGGCCTATCTGGTCGGATTCATCAAGCGCTCGGGCAACCTGGACGGCCGTCTGTACCGCCGCGAGCAGGAAACCGGCTTCGGACTGGGTCAGCAAAGCGCCGGGCAGGCCGGCACGCGCAAAACCGGACTGGATTTGAACTTCCACTTCAGCTCCGCCGCAGAGATTCGCAGCAAGGGGTTCCGGCAGGTCAATCTGCTGAGCGGAACCGAGCGGGACATGGGCGAAGCTCGCCTGGCCCTCAAGGGCCAGAAGTGGGGCGGCAATGCGGGACTGCGCTACGCCGAGGACCGGCTAACCGATGGAGAGGTTCGGAAGTCGGAGCAGTTGACCGCAGGGGCGAACTACCAGGTGCTTAACAGTCGCATGATCCTGAAACTGGACCACGATCAATCCCTGGGAAAAAACAACAACGCCAGTGCCGATTTTCCCACGCGGACATCGATCGGCGCCGACTACAAGGTTTCCCGGGCGGTAACCCTGCAAACACGCTACGAGATCTCCAATGGCGCCACCCAGAACACGCAGGGCGCGCGGGTGGGAGCCAGGGTGAATCCCTGGTCGGGGGGCGAGATCAACACCTCGCTGGACCGGCAGTTCACCGAAAACGGCAACCGGGCCTTTGCCCAGATGGGTCTGAGGCAGGCCTGGCAAATCAACCCGCGTTGGAGTGTGAGCGGAGGTCTGGATTTCAGCCACACCGAGACCGATCCAGTCCACGTGGGTGAGGTGGCCAACGTGCCGCCGGCTTTCGGTTCCCAGGCCGATTTCGTGGCCACCTCGCTGGGCTGCAATTACCGGGGCGATTCCTGGCAGGCGAACAACCGAGTCGAATTCCATTTTTCCGATCAAGAGGACAGGTGGGTCCTGGCGCCCAATGTGATGGTGGAACCGAAGGCGGGGCTCGGCCTGGCGGCCACCGCACGGATCTTTACCGCCGATGCCGTTGGCGGTTTGGGTCGCCACCACGGGGAACTGCGCCTGGGTCTGGCTCATCGGCCGCGCAACACCCGCTGGATCGTCCTCGATCGCCTGGATTTGAGTTTCCAGGAGCAGTCCGGTCCGCTGCTGAACGAAAAAACCTGGCGGATCGTCAACAACCTGAACCTGAACTACAAGCACAGCGAAAAAACCCAGGTCGGTTTCCAGTACGCCGGCAAGTACGTCGGCTCCAACTTCGACCATGCCCTTTACAGCGGGTACACCCACCTGGTCGGAGTGGAATTGCGGCACGACCTGACGACGCGCTGGGACGTCGGCGTACGTCAGAGTCTGTTGCATTCCTGGAACAGCGGCCAGTTCGACGACAGCACGGGCCTGTCCATCGGTTGCAACGTGTTCGAGAACGCCTGGGCCAGCCTGGGCTACAACCTGATCGGATACACGGTAAGCGACTTCTCGGCGGCCGGGTTCACCTCTCATGGACTGTTCCTTCAGTTCCGCCTGAAATTTGCCCAGGACATCCTGAACCTTATGGGATCTCAATTCGCGACGGGTATGCAACCAGAGCCAGGGAAAGGAGATGAAAAATCACAGTGATCCGCATGACCAAAATTGTTCTGTTTTGGGGACTATTCCTGCTTGTTCTGGGCAATCCAGGGCTGGGCGTGGCTGCTTCCATCTCGGTCCGGGTAGGGCAGGGAAATGACGATGGCGAAGAAACAGTCAGCAACGGTAACATGCTTTTGACGAGCAGCGACCTGGAATTGATCAATGATTCTGCCAACCACGGCGGCGATCAATTGGTCGGCATGCGGTTCCTGAATGTGGGAATACCCTTCGGAGCCACCATCAACAGCGCTTTCATCGATTTCACCGTCGACGAAACGGGAACCACGGCCACTTCACTCACCATTCGGGGCGAGGATGCCGACAACCCCGCTATATTTGTCACCACTGCCTATAATATCTCCAATCGTACGGCAACCACCGCCGCCGTGGCCTGGAACAATGTC
>CBDUDB010000083.1:0-11427 GCA_965365795.1 uncultured bacterium
CGCCGAAGAGATCTACTTTCTGGACGAAGAGGTTTTCCAGCCCGTGGGTCAGGTAAAAACCTCCCAACCCATCGGTGCAGATATCGGGTTGCGTATCCCAGGTGAAATAGGGCGTATGGGTGTCGTGCAACAACATTCCCGTGGCGCCCCAGAGCTTGTTGCCGCCGGCGTCGAGATGCTGGCCGATGGCCTGTCCGGTCGAGGAAACCACGATGAAGGCCCCGCCAAATCCATCTCCCACCAGGGCGTGGCCGCCTCCCAGATAAGTGCCCAGAAGCGCTCCGTCGTTTCCCCATTGCCGCTGAGAGGAGGCATTGATTCTTTGGGCGCCGGTCTCGGTGACCCCGACCACCAGACGGGTCCAAGCCACCAGAAATCCGCCGGTATTGTCCGGGGCAACCTCGAAGGTAACGCTTTGGGCGTTGGTAGCGCTGAACACGTCGGTGAACCCGAGAACCGTCCCTGCACCGTCGATATGAACCGACTTGATGATTTCGTTTCCGAGCCCGTCGAACTGAAGATATGACACGTAAACACCGCCGCTGGCGCCCGGTGCCACCATCAACTTGGGGTGCGAGCTTCCGGTGTAGTTGCCCACCTGATCCACCGGAGAAACCCACTGTGGGTTCCCATCAGCATCGACGTGGGCCACAACGTAAAGTTCGTAAGAGCCGTACCCCCGTCGGTAAGCAATGAATGCCCCTCCCGACCCGTCGGCGACCAGATCGATCGGATGGTTGTCCCACTGGGCGGTCACATCCGACGGAAGCCAGATTCCCCCGTCCCCCCAGACTTCATTCCCAGTGTGGTCGATCTTGTTCAGCATAATCCGGTGGTAGGCCAACCCGGCCTGATGAACCCCAGCTACGAACATGCCGCCCTGACCGTCTGGCCAGGCTCCGACGTCCAGGATGTTGCTGGGATCCTCGAACACCACGGACCAATCCCCGACTTCCCAGACCGCGTTAGCCGGTCCAATCGGACCGACCAAAGCCGCCATGGCCAGACAGAAAAATACGGCCCGGCGAGCTAACCGCCTGTCAAATCTAGGGCTTTCCTTCGGAATGAATAACATGACAAATTCTCCCCTCAAGCATATCAAATGACCCGGGAATCAGATGTCAGAACCAGAACAACAAAAGCGTTGCCTCCGGGTGCCCCCGGAACCCATCCCGGAATGGAAAAAAATCGGTGGTCGCAAATGGTGGGACGCGCCCAAGGAGTGAAAATCACAAGAAATTCTGGTGGGGGGTCTGAGGCCCGAAAAAATCGGTCTTAAAAATCTGGTTTAGTCCGTCATGATCCGACGGTCATACCTTCGGCAAAAACGCCAGCAGCAGCCGTGCCATGCGGTCGCGCACCATCTTCCCCACCTCGACCACGTCCTGGTGCGAAAGCTCGGGCTGGCCGGTTTCGCGGGCGGGATTGGTGATGCAGGAAAGCCCCACCGGCGACACGCCCAGCCTTTTCAACAAGACCGTTTCCGGGGCGGTGGACATGCCCACCGCGTCGCAGTGAATGCGGCGCAACATGCCGATCTCGGCCTTGGCCTCGTAGGCCGGGCCGTACATGCTGGCGTAGGTGCCGCTGTGCATGGGCACTCCCGACTCGGCGGCGGCGGCCACAAGCTTGCGGGCCAACTCGGCGTCGAAGAGATCCGGCACGCCCCCGCTGCGACCGATCTCGGCCAGAATGGCGGCTGTCTTGGTATCGGCCCCGGCGGCCGGCGCGAAAGGCTGGGCCATCAACCCGCGCAAGGGGTCGTGAAAGTGCATGTCGATCTGATCGCGGATGACCATCAGGTCGCCCGGCTGGTAAAAGCGGTTCAAACCACCGGCGGCGTTGGTCACCACGGCCGTGTCGATGCCCAGGCAGGCCAGCACCGCGGTGGGCAACAGTAGTTCGTCGAAGGGCAGGCCCTCGTAGGGATGTAACCGCCCCTGCATGACCACCACCGGAACGCCCGCGGCGTTGCCGCGCACCAGGCGGCCGGTGTGTTCGGCCACGGAGGTCGTAGTGTATCCGGGGATCTTGCCGTAGTCGATAGCTTCGGCGTCATCGACCGCATCGACGAAGTTGCCCAGTCCGCTGCCCAGGATCAGCCCCACCTTGCCGGTGAAACCCCGGTCAGTCAGGAAATCCACCGCCTCGGCCACGCGCCCGCGCCACGAATCAGCCAGCAGCATCAGACGCTCGGTCATGGTTTGGCCGCCTTAAAAAGGTCCAGGTCGAACTTGTCGCGTAACGAGGAGAAAGTCTCCAGGGCTTCAAGAACCATCTCCCCCTTGGCGTTTTCGGCCAGGAAGGCGCTCTTGAAACCATTGATGAGCAGGTTCTCCGTTTCAAGCAGCGTGAGGTCGAAGGTGTCGACCGCCAGCCGCAATTCCTGCATCGGGGAGGTCCTCGCGAACAGGGTGTTGTCCGTGTTCAAGCAAACCCGGAGTCCTTCCTTCAGGTAGAAACGGAAGGGATGTTCGGCCAGGTCATTCACCACACAGCTCTGCAGGTTGCTGCTCAGGCAGATCTCCAAAGGAATCCGGTTGTTGGCGACGAAGGCCATCAGGTCGGGATCCTCTTCCAGCCGCGTGCCGTGGCCGAGGCGGTTGGCGCCGCAACGATGCAGGGCCTGATGGATGGACTCCGGTCCAAACCCCTCGCCCGCATGGATGGTGACGTTCTGGTTGTGGTTCATCACGTGGTAAAAGGCTTCCAGGTGGACCTTGGCCGGGTAGTCCTGTTCGGCCCCCGCCAGATCGAAGGCCACCACGCCGCGGCCTTTCCAGTCCACGGCCAGCTTGGCCAGTTCGAGGGACTTGGCCGGTTCGATGGTGCGAATACCCGTGATGATGATCCCCGACCGAAAACTTGCCGAAACGGCCGCTTCATCCAGGCCCTGGCGTACCGCGGCGACCGCCTGGTCCGCCGTCATCCCCTGCTGGGTATGCATCAGGGGACAGAAACGGACTTCCAGGTACCAGACTCCCTGGGCCGCAAAATCCTCGGCCAGTTCCCGCGCCACGCGCGACAAGTTTTCGGGGGTCTGCAGAACGGCCAAGGTATGGTCGAAATACTTGAGAAACTCGTGCATGACACATTCGCGGTCGCCCGGAAAATAGCGGACACGCACCAGATCCGGATCAGTGGGCATATCCATGCCGCAGGCCGAGCCCAGTTCCATGAAGGTTTCCAGGCGCAACGATCCGTCCAGATGGCAGTGAAGGTCCGTCTTGGGCAGGGCCTTCAGCAGGGCGTCGGGTATGGCCGCGCCGCGAATCAGATCGCTGGGCCGATAATCTCCGGTTTTCACTTGTTAATCCTCATTGGCGGCGGTCACGAAAAATTATCCGCCGTTGCGTTCATGTTTTTCCAGGTGGAATTCCCGGATCGTTTCCAGCAGATCCAGCTGGGCCTGCCGGTCGTCCCGGAGGTTGATCTTCTCGGTATCGATCGTCCGCACCGGGCACAGCCCCGGCGCCCGTTCGATCCAGTCCTCGTAGGCCAGATGCAGGTCCTGCAGGAAATCCAGCGGGATGTCCGATTCGCAACCCCGTCCGCGCTGCTTGATCCGGCTGAGGGCCGTTTCCGGCTTGCACTTGAGATAGATAATCAAGTCAGGCGGCTGCAGGAACGCCACCATGTTGCGAAAGACTTCCCGATAGTTCTCGTAATCGCGATCGTCCATGCACCCGCGCCGGTGGAGCGTGGGAGCAAAAATTTCAACATCCTCGTAGATGGTGCGGTCCTGAACCGCCGATCCCGGATGGTCGAGAATGAGCTTCTGCACCTCGAAGCGCTTGCTCAGGAAATAAACCTGCAGGTGGAAGCTCCACCGGTTCATGTCCTTGTAATAGTCTTCAAGGTAAGGATTGTTGATGACCGGCTCGAAATGCATCTTCCAGCCGAACACCTCGCCGACCATGGTCGTGATCATGCTCTTGCCCACGCCGATGTTGCCGGCAATGGACACGAAAAACGGCGTCGCAGGGCATTCCTTTTTGGGGAATTTCTTTTTCAGGGCACTGATGCTCACGCGGTCGTCTCCCACTAGTCTGTCAGGTACTTATTTTCGAAATCCACGACGATTTCCAGAAGATGTTCCGGCAACATTCTCCGCGTGGTCAGTTCAATTTCGCTGGGTACGGCGCCGAACCGGGCCTGCGCCAGGACTCCGGCCATGCAGGCCTGGGTGTCCGCGTCCCCGCCCAGGGAAACGGCCAGGCGCACTGCTTCTTCCCAGTCGCCACTTTCCAGGAAACAGATAATAGCCTCGGGCACCGACCCCTGACAGGACACGTCGAACGAATACTCCGGGCGGATGGACTTGACCGTCCGTTCCAGGTCGTAGCCGAACCTTTCTGTGATTTCCTGTTTGATCTGGCCGGGCTCGGCACCTTGCCTGGCCAGCAGGACACCCAGCGCCACCGCCTGGGCGCCCTTGATGCCTTCGGGATGATTGTGCGTCACCTCGGCCGATCGTTCGGCCTCCCGCAAAACGTCTTCGACAGTGTCGAAGGCAAACCCCACCGGACCGGCCCGCATGGCCGAACCGTTGCCCCAGCTGTTGTAGGGGTGGCTTTCCTTGCCGGCCAACCATTCCTTGAAATGGCCTCCGTAGCCCGCCAGGGGATACAGCCGGCCAAAGATGCGATAGTTCTCGGCGTAGTCGCCGTCCGTCAAAAGAGAAAAAGCCGTGGCCACAGTCAGGACCGAATCGTCGGTGAACTTGCTGGCCTCGGTGAACAGGGAAAAATCCATGGTCTTGGACGGACAGAATTCATGGGCGGACCCGATGATGTCCCCGGCGATGGCTCCCAGCATGGCTCACTCTCCTGTCTGGTGACGGTGAAGGATGATTATCCTTCAAGCGGGCTGGTTTGGGCAAGCTTTCGCTTGGATCACCCGCTCAAAAGGGGCCCCGCCACGATCATGTAACCAATGGTGGCCCCGGCATGGCCCAGCAAGGCCGGCCAGACGGAGCCGGTCTTTTCACGCAACCAACCCCACCCAGTCCCCGCGGCGAAAATGGCGGCCAGGAAAAGAACGGCCACCGGCACGTCGGCTACCAGGAGATACACCGTTACCCCGTGATAACTGGCATAACAGGCGGCTATCACCAAGATCGCCGCCCAGCGCGGTAGCCGATTCGCGGTCTTCCGGTGCAGGAATCCCCGCCAGTAGAGCTCTTCGGCCGGGCCGTTGATCAAGATCATGAACCAGAACAATAGAGCCAGATTTTTTTGATTCACTCCCCACTGGGCCAAGATTTCGGGCAGGTTGTGGCCGGCCAGGAAGACGTCGCCGAAAAGCTGGAAAACGACAATGGTTCCACCGCCCAATGCCACTCCCAGGACCAGTCCCAGGGCCAGTCCACGGATAGTACCGGGCCCCGTAACCCCAAGGAATATCATGTGTTGCGAAAAGGCGAGGCGGCGGCGCCAGATGTTCCGGACTGCGGGAAGGAAAAGGCAAAACCCCAGGTGATAGGCTGCGAATACCGCGAAGACATTCCGTCCCCACAACAGAATCGCCACCACCAACACAGGGGGCCCCAGAAGCCAGAACCAGGGCTGACGCGCGGCGGGGTGGGCGGTGGTCATCGCTGCTCCAGGGAAAAATGCCCATCAATTCACCAATCCGGAAGTATGGTACTATCGCCTCATGTTGACGGTAACCCTTGATTTTACGAACGAACTCGGGCGGGTCGTGCGTCGGCTGTCCGATCCCACCTCCGTCAAGGACCTCATCGAATCGCTCGGCGTTCCGCACTGTGAAGTGGGGTCTGTTTTTTCTCGCGTGGCAGGCGGCGAAATTCCCCTGGATTTTCTATCTATTGATGGCGATGTCCTGGAAATCCACGGGGCAGTGCCGCGGCAGCTGGTTGACCCCAGTTTTCTGTGTGATGGTCACCTGGGCAAGCTTGCTCGCCTTCTGAGGGTCATGGGATTCGACACCGCTTGGGATAATTCCTGGTCCGAAGCCCGCATGGCCCGCCGTGGTCTCAATGAAAACCGAACGGTTCTTTCCCGCAGCCTTTCCTTGCTCAAACGAGCGGCCATGGACAACGCCATGTTGATCCGCTCCGACAACCCCGACGACCAAGCAGCCGAAGTCCTGGGCCGATTCCTGCTGACCGACCAGCTCCAGATGTTTGGCCGCTGCTCCAAGTGCAATGGCCTTATTGGCGCCGTCCCCAAGGCCCAGGTCTCCGCGCGCATTCCTCCCAGGACGGCCAAATGGCTGGACACCTACTATCTTTGCCGTGAATGTGACCAGCTGTTCTGGGAAGGAACCCATGTCACCGCCTTGCGCCTGCGGGTCGCCAAGATCCTCGCCCGCGGCCCCGGGCCCGACCGACCGGATCCGCCATGACCCGTCGTCTAACCGAACCGATGGAAATCGCCCTGCCCTTCTGGCGTTACGGCGCGCTGTTCCCTGAGGACAAGTGCGCCTTCCTCCTGGACAGCGCCATGGACCCGGACCGATTGGGCCGCTATTCCTTCCTGGGCGGAGACCCGGCCGCCCTGCTGACCGGCCGCCGAACTTCCGATCTTGCCATGAACCTGACTTTGACCACCTGGCGGCAACCCAGCGGTGAGGTCCTGACTTCTCCTCTGGTCCGAGAATGGACAGGCGATCCTTTCACCGCTTTACGTGATCTGCAACTTGCCTATCAACCGGTGTTGAGCGAGGAAAGGCCCCCCGGGGGGCCTTTCCAAAGCGGCCTCGTGGGCTACTTCGGCTACGAAACCGGCTACACCATTGAATCCCTTCCCGACACCGGCAAGGACGATCTCCACCTTCCCGACCTGGCTTTCATGGTCACCGATGAAGTCCTCTGCCACGACCACCAGACCGAGGCCACCACGCTCACGATTATCGACCGTGAGAATTCCGAGGACCGCATTGCGGAATGGCGGCGCCGTATTTCGGCCTTTGAAGCGGACGTGGATGGGCAGGGGGCCGGTGTTCCGGCTTTTCCGGGGCGTCTGGAGGACGCTGGAGCCAGGATGGCGGAAGCGCCCGGAAGCCGAGCGGACCGTAGCCATGGATGGCGGAGGTCCGCGCCCCCGGAAAGCGGGAACACCGGCCCCCTGCCAATCCACGCCCACTTCACCCAGGCAGAATACTGCACCGCCGTCCAGCAATGCCGCGACCACATCACCGCCGGCGACGTCTTCGAGGTGTGCCTGACCCACCGCCTGGAAACGGACCTTTGCGGTGCCCCCTGGGCCCTCTACGGAATCCTGAGAGAAATCAACCCGGCCCCCTTCGCCGCCTGGATGCAATTCCCCGATTTCCAGGTGGCCAGCGCCTCCCCCGAACGGTTCCTCCGCCTGAACGCAGACCGGGTCGCCGAAAGCCGCCCCATCAAGGGTACGCGTCCCCGTGGCGCCAATCCGTCCGAAGATACCCGCCTCCGCGACGAACTGGCGGCCTCGACCAAGGACCGCGCCGAAAACGTGATGATCGTCGATCTGGTGCGCAACGATCTGGGCCGGGTGGCGGAAATCGGCAGCGTCCAGGTGCCGGAATTGCAGGTCATCGAGGAATATGCCACCGTGTTCCAGATGGTCTCGACCGTCCGCGCCAAGCTGCGCCCCGACCGCGACGCGATGGACCTGGTCCGGGCCTGTTTTCCCGGTGGCTCGATGACGGGCGCCCCCAAGATCGAGGCCATGAAAATCATCGACGCCATCGAGCCCGTTAAACGCGGGGTGTATTCCGGCGCCATCGGTTATTGGGACCATTCAGGGGTGATGGATCTGAGCATCGTCATCCGGGCGATAGTCTGCCGGGATGGGCGAGCGACCTTCGGAGTCGGCGGCGCGGTGGTGGCCGACAGTGATCCCCCGGCCGAATACCAGGAAACTCTCGACAAGGCCGCCGCACTCATCGATGCCCTGCAGAGATTGGCCGATCGAAAGGATTCGCCGTGAAGGTGGTAATCCTGGACAACTACGACTCCTTCACCTTCAACCTGTTCCAGATGGTGGCCGAGTTATCCGGCGGGTCCGAACCTCTGGTGGTCCGGAACGATGCAATCACCCTGGACCAATTGCGCGCCCTCGAACCCGACCGGATCATCATCTCCCCCGGGCCGGGCCGACCCGAAATTCCCGACTATTTTGGGGTCTGCCGGCAGGTGATCCTTGAACTCGGGGAACGGATCCCGATTCTGGGGGTGTGCCTGGGGCACATCGGAATCGTCGAGGCCCTGGGCGGCCGGATTGTGCGCGCGCCCCAACCGCGCCACGGCAAGACCAGTCTCATCCTCCACGACGGGACCGGCATCTTCACCGGAATGTCCGAACCTCTGGAAGTGATGCGCTATCATTCGCTGATCGCCGAAAGGAGTTCGCTGCCCGAGTGCCTGACCATCACCGCCTGGACCGACGAAGGTCTGGTCATGGGAGTGAGGCACCGGAAATGGCCCCTGGTTGGAGTGCAATTCCATCCCGAATCCATCGGCACAGCTTGCGGTCAAGACCTGGTGGCGGCGTTTCTGGAAGGCCGATATCTCACCGGCGGTCCGGTCGGACCTCCGGAAATCTGATTTCTAGGGAGTGTGCATGGTCCCGCAGCGCGGGCAGCGGGCCTGGCCGGATTTGAAATCAGGCGGAATCTTGAGGACCGTGCCGCAGGGACATTCGATGCGTTGGTAACCGTCCTGGCGGTAGAACAAGTCATCAACCTGGCGAGCGATTTCCCGCTGCGAGGCCGAAACTTTTTCTCTGGGCGGCGCTTCGATTCCCGCGCCGTCATCGGCAAGCGCCGATCCTGGAATCACACCGTTCTTGGCGCCTTTGACCTCTTTGTAACTCCGGTCGTAATCGGCGAAACTCCCCCCACTCATCGAGCGCAGGATGCGGATCCGTTCGTCGATGGGTGGATGGGTGCTGGTGGCGTTGGCGGCCATGTTCTTGGTTCGCTTGAGTGGGTTGATGATGAACATGGGCGCGGTCGCACTGGTGGCCTTGGCCAGCTTTTCCGGAGCGCGGCTGATTTTTTCCAGGGCCGAGGCCAACCCCTCGGGATAACGGGTGAACGTGGCGGCGGAAGCGTCGGCCAGATACTCGCGCTTGCGCGAAACCGCCAGGTAGATCAGCCGGGCCAGGATGGGCGCCAGGACCATCAACACGATGGCCACGATGGCGAAGATGCCCGACCCGTCCTGCCCGCTGTCACGACGCGAACGGCTGCGCCCGCCGCCCCCGAACCACATGCCGCGCAAACCAATCTCGGCCAGGATCACGATGGCCCCGGCCAGCACTCCGGCAAAGAGCATCAGCTGGATGTCCCGGTTGTGGACGTGGGCCATTTCGTGGGCGATCACGCCCTGCAGTTCGTCGCGGCTCAGGCGTTTGAGCAGCCCGCTGGTCACCGCCACCGAGGCGGTTTCGGGCCGCCGGCCGGTGGCAAAGGCGTTGGGGGCGGGATCGTCGATGACATAGACAGCCGGCACCTTGGACAATCCCGCCGCCAGGGTCATTTCCTCCACCACGTTGTACAGGATCGGAACGTCTTCTTTGGCCACCTTGCGCGCACCGGACACCGACAGCATGACATTATCGCCCTGAAACCAGGAGGTCAGGGTCATGAAAAACCACACCACCAGGGCGATGCCCAAACCGACCGGACCCCCGCCTTTGCCCATGAAGTACTCGCCACCGGCATAGCCGAGGGCCATCAAGAGAAGGGCCATGGCAAACACGAGCAAGAAGGACTTGCGACGGTTGGCTGCAATCTGTTCCCACATGTCAGCTGAAGTCCACCTTGGGGGCCTCGCGCTGGGCTTCGTCCTCGACCTCGAAGAAGGTCTCGGCCTGGAAGTTGAACATGTTGGCAATGATGTTGCTCGGGAACATCTGCACCTTGTTGTTCATGCGCATGACGGTTTCGTTGTAGAACTGCCGCGCGAAGCTGATCTTGTTTTCGGTGCTGGCCAGTTCTTCCTGCAGGGACAGGAAATTTGTGCTGGCCTTCAGATCGGGATAACTCTCGGCGACGGCGAATAGTTTGCCCAGAGCGGCGGTCAACCCGGACTCGGCCTGCATTCGATCGGGCAAGCCGCCGGCGCCGGCAACAGCGGCCCGGGCCTGGGTCACCGACTCGAGGGTTTCCCGCTCGTGGGTCATGTAGCCCTTGACCGTTTCCAGTAGGTTGGGAATCAGGTCAAAACGACGCTTGAGCTGAACGTCGACCTGGGCCCAGGCTTCCTTGACCTGGTTGCGCATGCCGACCAGCCCGTTGTACATGCCGACCACCCACGCGACCACAATCACGATCAGAACCAGAAGTACGAAAAAGGGCAGCATTATTCATCACCTTTCGTGGGAAACATTCCGCTCAGGAACTCCCTGATACTCGGCTGGACATGCCAGCCCTCCGCTTTGAGATCACCGGCCAGGTCGGCCAGTTCATCCTTGTCGAACCAGAGTCCGCAGCCGTCGGGGCAGCTGTCGATCAGTACCCGGCGGCCGGGCCCGATATTCACCTTGTTCATGTGGCGCCGGCACAAAGGGCAGTGCCGGCTGGGTTCCTGCGACTCGGCGTCGACCAGGGCCGAAGCGTCGGGCGTGCCGAGCAGTAGATCCAGTTCCCCCTGATCGAACCAGATGCCCTGACATTCGGCGCACAGGTCCAGTTCGATTTTTTCGAATTCAACCACATACGTGGGCACATGGCAGACGGGACATTGCATGGTACTCCTCCTGCGGGGCTAGAATGACGTACGAGCGGGGTTTTGGCAACGGAATGTCTTGATAAAAATTTGGCGCTAATCGGCAATTGAAATTTAGTTTTCAAATTTATGTTTTCTTCAATTTTCCCAAGGTTTTACCTTGCTGTTTTCGTCTTTTGTTCGTATATTGATTTCACCTCCCAAGGGACTCCAAATCCAAGGATGGAATCATCATGAATATTCCCGAATTTTGCCCTGACCGAACCGCCGGACAAGCCGACCGGGCCCTCAAACAAAGCGTGGCGATCATGGACCGAGCCCAGCATTGTGCGGTGCTGTGGTTTGCGGAAATATTGAAACGCCGGCTGTTCACCGAGCTCGGCTATAGTTCCATATACCAGTATGCGGCCGAAGAGCTGGGTTTCTCGACGACCAGGACCGGTGATTTCAAACGCCTGGCCGAAAAGCTGGAGGCCCTGCCCAGGGTGGCCGCCAAAGTGGAATCCGGCGAGCTGGGTTATACCAAAGCCCGGGAAATCGTGAAGGTCGCCGACCCTGCCACGGAAGATGATTGGCTGGCCCTCGCCCAGCAACAATCCAGACGCGAACTTGAAACGACCATCCGGCAGGCGAAAAAACTGGCCGCTCGTAAACGCCAGGCCAACCCCAATCAGGGTGAGTTGGTGCCTCGGGAGGCTTCGGTCACTCCCCCGGCTGCCGCGCCCGTGCGCGTGGGTTTTGATCTC
>CBDUDB010000084.1:0-11304 GCA_965365795.1 uncultured bacterium
GTGGTGGGCGGCGAGAATCAGGCAGGAAAGGACTAGCGGGACGAAGCGCATCCAGACTCTATTGACCGCTCAGGGAATCAAAGATTTCTTCAACGAACTGATCGGAGGTCAACCAAGCCTGGCCCCAGGCTTCGTCGTAAGCGGCGGCCGGCTTTGTGGCCAGAATGGCCGCCAGATCTTTGCCAGCCTTGATTTCCTGGGCCACTGTGCCGCGGACGTCTTCGAGCAGGGCCAGGTATTCCTCGAGTTTGTCCCGCTGCAAAAGAGGTCCGTGCCCCGGGATGATCCGGGTTTGGTCATCACTCAAATCCAGGAGAATCTTGACCCCCGCAATCACTCCGTCAATGCTGCCGCCGGCTGAGACATCGATATAGGGATACAGCCCGTAAAAAATGATGTCCCCGGAATGGATGATGTTGGCCTTGGTGAAATGAACCACGCCGTCGCCGTCGGTATGGGCGGCCGGCACATGGAAGACCACGATCTCCTCGTCATTGTAGAAAAAGCTCAGCGAGTCGGTGAAGGTGACCACCGGCAGGGCGCCCTCGGGTGAGGCCTCGGTGGTGCGGTCGAGAAACTCGGAAAACTGTTCGGTCGACAGACGCCGGCGGACATTGGCGTGGGAAACAACGAGGCTGCCCGTTTCCCCGAAGTTTTCGTTGCCGCCGGTGTGATCGCCGTGCCAGTGGGTGTTGAAGACGAACTGGACCGGCTGGTCGCTCAGCTCCTTGATGGCCGCCATGATCTTCTCGGACAGGGGCGCGTACTGGTCGTCAATCAGAAAGACCCCGTCCTGGCCCACGCAAACCCCCAGGTTGCCTCCGGCTCCGGTGAGCATGTAAATGCCGCCGCCCAGGTCGGTGGCTTCGATTTTCACATCGTCGAAATCTCGCTGAGCCAAAGCCGGGCCAGCCAGCAAAAGGACACTCAGGAAAAAGATCGCCTGCATACGGATTCCAGGAGAACGGAAAGGGATTTTGGCTAGCATTAAGGCACCTCATGGCTTGGGAAACGGGGTCAAGCAGCCTTCATGATAAAGAAGGAGCCCGGCTGTTGCCAATATGTGAGGGCAAGAGCCATCTCGAAATTCAGGAATAAACACGACAAAATACGACAAAAACAGAAAAAAGGCGCAACAAATTGCCAATAATGCCGTATATTTAAGTACAGACCCCAACCAAAGGGAGGCGGCCATGTCCGGCGACTATCCCGAAATCCTGACCCTCCAACAGGCGGCCGATTTGTTGCAGATCAGCGAGCGAACCATCCAGCGCATGTTGAAAAAGGGCGAGGTCCCCGGAACCCAGATCGGCGGCCAGTGGCGCTTCGATCGCGATCAGTTACGAGCCCTGGTCCGGGGCGAATGGAAACTCGAGCCCGACCAGGTCGCCCTGGCCGAGCGTGAATCCCTGTTCTGGGGAGTGGAAATCCCCCAGGCTTTTCTGGACATCCAGCAGGAGGCCCGGAAGCGGATGCATGACCAGGAAAAAAAGTCCTCGGGCGGTTCCGGGGATAACGGAAACCACCAGGACTGATTGGACCATCCAGGAGGATTTGCCTTGTCTCCATTTTTTACCACTGCTGTCTGCCGAAGGCCGGGCCCTGATCTCGGCGCCGGCCTGACCACCGCGAATCTTGGCTCCCCCGATTTTGCCCTGGCCTGTGAACAATTCGACCTCTATGTGGCTGCCTTGCGGGATATCGGGTTGGAGGTGACCGTCCTGGATGCCCTCGAGGGGCACCCTGACGCACATTTTATCGAGGATATGGCGGTCGTCACCCCGGATCTTGCGGTCATCACAAATCCGGGTGCGCCGACACGGCAGGGAGAGCAGCATTCGGTGGCCCAGGCTCTGGGCGAGCAGGGTCAACTGGATTTCATCCGCCCACCCGGCACCCTTGACGGCGGCGATGTCCTGATGATCGGCAACCACTTTCTGATCGGCGTTTCGGACCGCACCAACGCTGAAGGCGCCGGTCAACTGGGGAAAATCCTGGATTCTTTCGGTTACACCTGGCAGACGGTTCCCGTGGGCGCGGGGCTTCATTTCAAGTCGAGCGTTAACCCGGTGGACGAAAATGTCCTGCTGGTCACCGAACTCTTTGTCGATAATGAAGATCTGTCCCAATACCAGCGAATCCAGGTGCCAGCAGGGGAGGAATACGCCGCCAACACCCTGCTTATCAATGGACGGCTGATCATGCCGGCGGGATATCCGGGGACCCGATCCTTGCTGGAAACCCTGGAATTGCCCATTTCCGAACTGGATACCAGTGAATTCCGCAAAATGGACGGGGGGTTGACCTGTTTATCGCTGAGATTTTGAAGTATTGAAAATCTTGAATGATTTTCTCTGACCATTTATCATTGTTATCTGATATGATTATTTCCCTCGTGGTCACCAAAAACCCAGCCAGCCTGAAGGGTTTCCAATGAAAAGTCGGAAATTGTACGCCACCAATCTCCACGTAATGGTTCTTGTTATCGTGGCCATGACCTTTCTGTCCGGGACCGCGAGTGCGGCCTGGCGCGACCTTGGCGGCAGTGAGCCCGCCACCGTCACCGTTCTCGAGGATGACGGTAGCCGCAGTGTGATCGAGATCACCATCGGGGGCTTCGACGCCGAAGCGGTCGATATCGAAGGTGAGCAGTACTACCTGATCAACCTGCCTCGTGAGGGGATTCAAAAAGAAGTCGGCCTGCCCCAGTTGCCCAACGTCCGGCGCAGCCTGATCATCCCCGACGACCGCGCCATGGGCCTGACGGTGCTGGAATCCGAGTACGTGGATATCCCCGATCTGCCGGTGGCCCCCTCGAAGGGATTCCTGCCGCGCACGGTGGATCCGGCCTCGGTGGCCTACACCTTCGCCGACTTTTACAACGGGACCGATATGTACCCCGCCACCATCGCCGAGGCGGACGAACCCCACATCCTGCGTGACTACCGGGGCATGGTTGTCGACGCCAACGTGTTCCGGTACGACCCCCAGGCCCGGTCCCTGCGTGTTTACACCCGCCTGGTGATCGAGGTCGCCCCCGTGGGGCCCGGACGTATCAATGTCCTGGAGCGGCCGACGACCCAGACTCGCATGGATCGCCAGTTCGCCGGTGTCTACGAGAACCACTTCCTGAACTACGCCAAGGACACCCGGTATGCTCCCCTGGAGGAAGACGGGAGCATGCTGATCATCGCCTATCCGGCTTACGCGGCTTCCATGATGCCGCTGGTGGAATGGAAAAATCAAAAGGGACTGGCCACTCGTCTGGTCACCTTGTCGGAGACCGGTTCGACCTACAGCCAGATTTTCGACTATATCCAGACCGAATACCAGACCACCGACCTGGCCTACGTGCTGCTGGTCGGCGACAATCAGCACGTGCCGAAGTACGGCAGCGATTCGGATCCGGCCTACTCCCTGCTCGCCGGCAGCGACAGCTACCCGGAAATTTTCGTGGGCCGTTTTTCGGCCGAGTCGCCCGAACATGTCATGACCCAGGTCGCGCGTACCATCGCCTACGAGCGGGACACGCCCGCGGGCAGTGGGTCGGATTGGGCCCAGAACGGCACGGGCATCGCTTCGAACCAAGGCCCCGGCCATTTCAACGAATATGACGACGAGCACATGGATTATATCCGTGGCGACCTGTTGGGCTACGGGTACAACCAGGTGGATCAGATCTACGATCCCAGCGCCAATTCCTCCCAGGTTGCCAATGCAGTCAATGCCGGCCGGGGAATCGTTAATTACGTCGGCCACGGCAGCACCAACGCCTGGTCTTCCTCGGGTTTCAGTTCCACCAACGTCAACGCGCTGACCAATAACGACAAATGGCCCTTCATCGTCAGCGTGGCCTGCAACAACGGCACCTTCACCAACGGGACCTGTTTCGGCGAGGCCTGGCTGCGGGCCACCAACGGCGGCCAGCCATCCGGCGCCATCGCCGCCTACATGTCCTTCATCAGCCAGTCCTGGGATCCACCGATGTACGCCCAGGACGAGGCGGTGGACCTGCTGATCGCCGATGAGAAGCGGACCATCGGTGGCCTGTGGTTCAACGGGTCCTGCGAGATGATGGATGCCACCGGTTCCCAGGGCGAAGAAGAGTTCCGCAACTGGATGATCTTCGGTGACCCCTCGGTCGCCGTGCGCACCAAGACGGCCCAGGAGCTGGTGGTCAACCACGCGGGCGTCGTTTTCATGGGTAGCAACGAGTTTCAAATCGAGGTACCCGGCGTCGAAGGCGCTCTGTGCGCCCTTTATGCCGACGGCGTGCTTTTCGGAACCGGCATGACCGATGGCGCAGGTTTTGCCGTCATCACCATGGCCAATCCGCCTGCCGCTCCGATGGATATCACCTTGACGGTTTCGGCCTTCAACATGGCCACGAGCGTCCAGACCCTGACGGTCGTATCTCCTTCGATCGTGACCATTGAACCGTCGATTCTGCCTGCGGGCGTGCCCACCCAGGTGATGATCACCGTCCTGGAGAATGACGGTGTGACCGCGATCCCGGACGTTGAGATTCAACTCACCGATCCGATGACCTACGGTGCCTTCGCCACCACCGACGCCTACGGCCAGGCAAGCCTGATGGTGGACTACCCCTATGGCGCCGTGTTGAAGGTGGTCGGCTCACACATCACCACCGGATTCCTGTTCGATGGGGGAGTAACCGTGACCGCGGATCCGCTGGACAGTCCGGACCTGACCGTCCTGACCGATCTGGTGGCCGACGGGTTTTTTGTCCTGAATCTCCCGAGCACTCTCAGTGCGGTTAGCGGCACTCCCGAGGTGACCGTCCGCGCCCATGTGCCGGAAATCGGTTTTGTCGAGTCCACCACCGGGGTGCTCGAAATCACCCCGACCGCCCCGGGCGAAGTTACCGCCTGGATCATCAAAGAGGGTTACGACCTGTACAGTGAGGTCTTCCCCATCGCCACCGAGCCCAGTGCCCATGGAACGGTCACCCTCAATGGCGAGGGCGACCATTCGGGTGTCCTGGTGACTGCCGAACCGGGCGGGTTCGAAACCGTCAGTGCCGTCGACGGAACCTGGCATCTGATGAACCTGGAACCCGGCACCTATCAGATCAGAGCGGTCAAGGATGGGTGGTCCTCCGGCTACAGCAATATCACCGTGGCGGACGGCGATCACCTCACCGGTCTGGACTTCGAACTGTCGCTGGTCTACGCGGCCGACGTCTGCCTGCAGGCCGATATGGCCATCCCGGATCCGCCCAGTAGCGGGGCCTCCTCGGTCCAGACCTGCGTGGAAGGTGGAACCATCGACTGGGTTCGGGTCTACGTGGACGTTTCCCACGACTGGATCGGCAACCTGGGAATAACATTGACCTCGCCGGCCGGCACCTCGGTGCTGTTGCACGATCAGTCCGGTGGCCACTCTGCGGACCTCGTCGGCTGGTACCCCGATGGACTGACGCCGGCGTGGAGTATGAGTGCTTTCATCGGTGAAGATATTTTCGGTGACTGGACCTTGACCGTTCAGGACCACGCCTACGGAATGACGGGCGTCCTGAACGAATGGTGTCTGGAAATCGGCTACGCCCCGAATACGTCCGCGGCCGATGATCGGGATCTGCCCCGGCAGCTGGTCCTCGAGGCCAACTACCCCAACCCCTTCAACCCCATGACCACGATCGCCTTCGCGTTGCCGAAGACGTCCCAGGTCCAGCTGCGGGTCTATGACCTGAGCGGCAAGCTGGTCAGGACCCTGGCCGAGGAGACCTTGTCAGCCGGCCAGCACGAAGTCGTCTGGACAGGCCGCGACGACTCGGGCCGGCAGGCAGCCAGCGGCATGTACTTCTACCGCCTGGTCGCCGAGGGTCAGACCCTGGTGGGGAAAATGTTGATGCTGAAGTAGTCGGTTTTTTCTTCGGGAATGTGTCCGGCCCACCTCTTACGGTGGGCCGGACGTTTTTTTTAACCGGCGCGAACGGCCTCGACCTCCTCAGTGGTCAGGGGTTTGGCTTTGCCCAGTCGGCGTTTGCCTTCGGGGGTCACCAGGTAGTTCTCTTCGTTGCGGACTCCGCCGAAATCCCGCCACTTTTCCAACGCGTCGTAATCCAGGAACTCCGGGAACTTGTTCTGCGAACGCCACAGATCCATCAACTGCGGTATGAAGTAGATACCCGGCTCAACGGTCAGCACAAAACCCGGCTCCAGACCGCGCGCCAGGCGCAGGGACTTCAGGCCGAACTCGGTGGACTTCGGCCGACCGGCGTAACCCACATGGACCTCGCCCAGGTCTTCCATGTCATGGACATCCAGGCCCATCATGTGGCCCACGCCGCAGGGAAAAAACATGGCGTGGGCGCCGGCGGCCACGGCGTCGTCCGGGCTGCCCTTCATCACGCCCAGGTCCTTCATGCCGGCCGCGATGGTGCGTGCGGCGTTGAGGTGGACTTCCAGATTGGGCACCCCGGGGGCGATGGTGTCCACCGCGGCGTCGTAGGCAGCCAGGGCGATATCGTAGATGGTTTTCTGCCGGGGGGTGAACTTGCGGTCCACCGGAAAGGTGGAGGATAGATCGCCCGCATAGTTCAGGGCGGTCTGGGCGCCGGCGTCCAGAAGGAACAGGTCGCCCGGCTTCAGGATATTTCCGTGATGGTGATTGTGCAGGGTCTCCCCGTGGACGGTGGCGATCACGGGGAACGAGATTCCGCCGCCCGCGGCCACGGCGATCCGCTCCACTTCGGCGGCAATCTCGGCCTCGCGAATCCCCGGACGGGCCATGGCCATGGCCGCCAGATGCATGTCCACCGACGTGTCCACGGCCTTTTCGATTTCGACTATTTCCTCGTCGCTTTTGATCGATCGCAAAGCCACCACCGCCGTGATCAATTCCAGAGAAGCCCGTCCGGCCGCCTGGTCCGGTGGGATTTCCAAAAGATCCAGCAGCCTCAGCCTGTTTTCCGACCGATAGGGCGGCAGAAAATGGATGGCCCGCCCGTTACCGGCGGCGGTTTTCAGAAATTTTCGCAGGTCGCCTGTCGGTCGGGTATCGGTCACGCCCACTTTCTCGGCTCGGGCGGCCACGGTAGGCAAATGTCCCATCCAGACGATGTCGTCGATGGTCAGCTCGTCGCCGAAAATGATTTCCCGACCTTCGTCCAGGTCGATGACCGCGGCCAGGTCCGGCTGGTCCAAACCGAAAAAATAGAGGAAAGAACTGTCCTGCCGGAACCGATAGCAGTTGTCGGCATAGTTCATGGGGCTTTCGGAATTCCCCAGGAAAAGAATGAGTCCGGAATCCAGCTTGGCCTTCAATGCCGATCTTCTACCGACATACGTTTCTTTGCTGAACATGCCCGGTCCTTTCTTTTCCCATCTGGGTTTTTAATGTCGGGTCGATCCGTGGTATGATCCAGGCTTCACGGCTTCGGCGCAACGACAAAGGAATGTCATGAGGATTACCGAACGCAGGACCGCCGTGGCTGCCGACGGCGACCTGGACCGTTTACTGGAGGCCGGAAATTGAGAATCACGCTGGATATCGGTCTGGAAGAAATCCTCCCCGACACCCGAGCGATCATCATGCAACAGGGTGTGCCGGAATATGCGGCCGATTCTCTTCCGTTGCTGGCCGTGGCGGAGGCTGCCCGAACCGAGCTGGAAAATTTGCTGGCCCCGGCCGGAATCCTGTTCGAGGTGACCGTGCCGGAATTTGCGGGCATCTACCCGGGTCAAGGTTTCAACGACAGGGAAACGCCTTTGGAGTTGATCTATCCCAGGGCCGAAAAGCTGGCCTTGTTCGCCGTGACCTGCGGCCAGTCGGTTTGCGACAGAATCCGCGACCTGTTCTTCGATGCCGACTATCCGCTGGGCGCGGCACTGGACGCGGGCGCTTCCCTGGCCGCGGACCAGGCCGCCCAGGTTGCCCAGGAGCGGTACGCCGCGACACTCGATGACCAGGCGGGCGTCCTGCGTTACAGCCCCGGGTATTGCGGTTGGCACGTCAGCGGCCAGGTAGAGCTGTTTGCCTGGTTGGGCAAGGATCCCGCGGGTATCACGCTTACCGAAAGTTGTTTGATGCATCCGCTGAAATCCGTGTCCGGGGTGATGGTCGCCGGCCCTGCGGAAATCCACAGATTCGTCAACGACTACCCCTTCTGTTCCGCCTGCACCGGCAAGGAATGCCACGAGCGAATCCAGGCGGTCCTGAATCCCCCGGAGGAAATGAACTGAAATGGAACTGCTGGAACGCCTGGCCGCCGGCCACATCCTCTTGTCCGACGGGGCCATGGGTACGCAGCTCCAGGCCCAGGGACTGGGGCCGGGCGAGGCCCCCGAAGCCTGGAACCTGACTCACCCCGAAGCCCTCGAAGGCATAGCCGCGTCCTACATCCAAGCCGGATCCGACCTGGTCCACACCAATTCCTTCGGCGCGTCACCAATCAAACTGGCGGCCCACGGTTTAACCGACCGTTGCGAAGAGATCAACCAGTCCGCGGCCGCCGCCGCGGTCAAAGGGGTGGCCGGCCGGGGCCTGGTCAGCGGCTCCATCGGTCCCTGCGGACAGCTTCTGGCTCCCTATGGAGAAGCCGATCCGGCTGAAGTCCTGGAGGGCTTCCGGGTCCAGGCCCGGGCTCTGGTCACGGGGGGCGTGGACCTTTTGACCATCGAAACGATGATCGATCTGGCTGAAGCTGTACTGGCGGTGCAGGCTGCGCGCGAAGCCATCGGCACCGGGGCGGTTCTGGCGTCCCTCACCTTCGAGCCCGGCCCCCGTGGGTGGTTCACGATCATGGGCAACGACGTGGCGACGGCCGCGCGCGAACTGGCCGCCGCTGGGGCCGATGCCGTCGGCAGCAATTGCGGCCAGGGCACCGAAGGTATGTTGTCGGTGGCCCAGGAGTTCGCCAAGGCCACCGAACTGCCTCTGTTGATTCAGGCCAACGCCGGCCTGCCGGTTCTTGATGGCGACCGGGTTCACTATCCCGAAACACCGGCGGATATGGCCGCGGTCCTGCCTGCATTGTTGGCCGCGGGCGTAAAAATTGTGGGAGGCTGTTGCGGCACCAAACCCACCCACATTGCCGCCCTGCGACAGACCCTGGATCAATTCACGGCCCGCCCATGACAGGTCCGGAACCAGGAGGGGATCAGCAGAGCGGTCTGACCCGGCAACTGGGACTATTCGATGCGGCCATGATCCTGTGTGGGATCGTCATCGGGTCGGGCATCTTCACCAGCACCGGCTTGATGGCGGCCTACCTTCCTTCGCCCGGTTGGATTCTGCTGGCCTGGCTGGGCGGTGGCCTGTTGACCCTGGCCGGCGCCTTGACCTTTGCCGAACTGGGCGCGGCGATGCCCCGGGCCGGCGGGCATTACGTCTACCTCAACGAAGCCTATGGTCCCATGTGGGGCTTTCTGTGCGGGTGGATCTTGTTCCTGGTCTACATGTCCGGCGGAATAGCCGCGCTGGCGGCCGCGTTTTCCGAGTACCTCGGCGGATTCTGGCCGGCCGCGTCCACCGGACGTCAGCTATTTGCCTTGGATCTGATGCCCGGTTCAGGCCAGGTCCTCTGGCGCGTTTCGGCCGGCCAGCTGGTGGCCGCCGGATCCATCGTGGTGCTGTCGTTTGTCAACTGGCTGGGGGTGCGGGAAGGCAAACTGGTCCAGAACGTCTTGACCGTGATCAAGATCGCGGTCCTGGCCGTCATCGTGGTGCTGGGGTTCAGCGTGGCCGGCGGACGGGGTTTTGATCCGGTATGGCAACCGGCCGGTATGGGTTTCGGCCAGATTTTGATGGCCTTCGGCGTGGCTCTGGTGGCTGTGTCGTGGGCCTTCGACGGCTGGAACAACGTCAACTTCGCCGCCGGAGAAATTCGCGACCCGTCCAAAAATCTCCCGCGGGCCCTCCTGCTTGGCACCGCGGGGGTGACCCTGCTCTACGTGCTCGTCAATCTGGTCTATTTCCTGGGATTGCCCCTGGCCGACATGACCGGCGAGGTCCGGGTCGCCGAACTGGCGGCCACGGCGTTGTTCGGAGGCAAGGCCGGCGTAATCCTGGGCGTGGCCGTGATGATCTCGATCCTGGGCTCGCTCAACGGTTCCATTCTGACCGGGCCCCGGATCTATTTCGCCATGGCCCGGGACGGCCTCTTTTTCCGGCAGGCGGGCCAGATTCACCCACGCAACCGGACCCCGGGCCGGGCCATCGTTCTGCAGGCGGTCTGGGCCTGCCTGCTGGCGTTGACGGGTACCTTCGCCCAGCTTTTCACCTTCGTGATGTTCGTATCGATCAGCTTCTGGATCGCGGCCGCCGGCGCGGTGTTTGTCCTGCGCAGAAAAAGGCCCGATCTGCCCCGGCCTTACAAGGTACCTGGGTATCCCGTGGTCCCGGCCCTTTTCATGGTCGCGGCGGCGGGGATTCTGGTCAGCAGCTTGAGGGAATCCCCCGTGGAGTCCCTTGCGGGCATCGGTTTGACCGCGCTTGGGGTTCCTGTCTATCTCATTTGGAAAAAGAGAGTTACGGGGATCAACACCAAATAAGAGCTGGCAGAGCCAATGCCCCCCGGGGGGCAAAAGAAGCATTAAAATACAAAAAACTACCTAAAATATAACAATACATCTAAATTTATGATTTAGCGTATTCATTTCGGATTGATTCAACTTCGCCACAAAGTAGGTGCGGCGTGAAGCGTCAGCTGATTTCGAGCAGCGTCAGCTCGAAGGTCAGGTCCTGTCCGGCCAACGGATGGTTGGCGTCCAGCGTCACATGCTCTTCATCGAGATCGATGACCCTCACGGGCATTTCCTCGCCGTCGGGGGACTGCATCGAAAGCACCATGCCCGCCTCGGGTTCGATGTCATCCGGCAGATTGGTCCGCGGGATCTGGCCCACCATGTTTTCGTTGATTTCCCCATAGGCTTCCGCGCAGGGAATGGTCACGCTCGTGGTTTCATCCACGGCCATTTCGGTGACGGTGGTTTCGAAGCCGGGAATGACCGTGCCGGTGCCGATTTCGAATTCAATGGGGCCGCGTCCTTCGGAACTGTCGAACACGGTACCGTCGTTCAGGGTGCCCTTGTAGTGGACCTTGACGGTCTTGCCTGCCTCGATCATGAGTAGCCTTTCGCAGAGGAAAATGGTGGGTGAGGGGCCAAAATAGTCCCTCGGTCCAGGAATGCAATGAAAATGGGGTTCCGGCAGATCAGCGGCCGATGTTCCGGCTCCAGTTCTGGACCAGCACGACCATCGAGTCGTCTCCCCCCGTGGGTGCTTGGTTGACCATGATCCGCTGTCCGCCATCCATCAGGCTGAATACGTTGCTGGGTC
>CBDUDB010000085.1:0-11218 GCA_965365795.1 uncultured bacterium
GGAACCCAGATGGAGTTCCCCCTGGAAGTGAGTTATCTCAACGGCGGCACCCCGAGTTCGGTCGATCTGTCGAACCAGAAGTTCGTGGGCGTGCCCATCGGCGGTTTCGGTACGGCCACTCCCTATGCGAACCTGCCCGACGATGACGGCAGTTCGTTCGATAGCGTCATCACCATCAGTGGGACCGGCGCCGTGGTGTCCGCAGGGATCAACGTCGACGTCAACATCGCCCACGACTACATCGGCGACCTCATTGTCAGGCTTGTCGCGCCCTCAGGGACCGGCATTTTCCTGCACGCCTTCAGTGGAGGTTCAGCCAACGACATCATCGGCAACTTCCCCAACACGCTCACTCCGCCCCAGTCCCTGGATGCCTTCATCGGTCAGCCACTGGACGGGGACTGGACCCTGTCGGTGCGTGATGGCGGCGGCGGAGGCACGGGTTCACTGAACACCTGGGCCCTGTATGACATCACCGGCTTCGACTGCAGCAGCACCTCGGCTGCACCCGAGGATCTACTGCCGGCACGATTCGCACTCGGTCGGAACGTCCCCAATCCTTTCAACCCCTCCACGGAGATAAGCTTTGCCGTGCCGGTGGACGCCGGCCTGGTGACGCTGGATATCTTCGATGTCAGGGGACAGAAGGTGCGGACCCTGGAACGGTCGAACCTGGGTGCTGGTAACTACTCCCGGGTCTGGAACGGTCGCGACGGTGCCGGCGCCCAGGTCAGCAGCGGTGTCTATTTCTACCGCCTGAACGGGAACGGCTTCTCGCAGACCAACAAGATGGTGATTGTGCAGTAGCCCTCATCCGGATTTTCGAGTGGCCAATAAAAAGGCCCGGGCTTTTGCCCGGGCCTTTTTCATGAAGGATGGATCAGTCCAGTTCTTGCCAACCGTTGGGCAACACATCCGCCGGAACCATCATCACCGGGGAGCCGGGTGTTTGGCTGAGGGTTTTCAGGTACTCCACCTCGTATTCGGAAAGTCCCGGCGCCCCGACCCAGGATCCGGGATCAAGGGTGGATTCGTTGACGCCGTTTTCCAGTCCGTAAAGACCCGCCAACCATGAATTGACCCGATCGCCCAGGCCGAAGAAACCCGGAATCTTGGGTCCAAAGCTGGGCCACTGGATCCAGGGGCGCGGGGGATATTCCACGATCTGGATTTCCTCCCAATCGCCGATGCCCGCCAGTTGGCGGGCGCGTTCGATGGCGGTGTCCAGCGAGCCGAGACCGTCGCACAATCCGTGTTCCACCGCGTCGCCGCCCATCCAGACCCGACCCTGGGCAATCTTCTCGACCTCATCAAGCGGAAGGCCTCGGCCGGCGGCTACGGCCGCGGTGAATTTCCCGTAGTTGTCCAGAATCAGGCTCTTGATCCGCGCGAGTTCGTTTTCATCGAGAGGACGCCGGGGGATGCCGCCCAGGAAAGGCAGGTTCACCGTGGCGAACAGATCGGCCCGTTCGCCGCGCTGGACCACCTCCGAGGTGATGCCGATCTTTTCGGTCAGACCATCGTCCCATATCCAGCCACCGATAACGCCGATGGACCCGGTAATGGTCAGCGGTGTGGTCAAAATCTCGGTCCCATCCATGCTGATCCAGTAGCCGCCACTGGCGGCCACATCCCCCTGGCTGACGATCACGGGTTTGCCCGCCTCCTTGAGCTTCCGCATCGCGCCTGCGACGAGGTCGCTGGGAAGGGCTAAACCGCCCGGCGAATCGGCCCTCAAAACCACGGCGGCCACGGTGGGGTCCGCGGCAAGCCGGCGCAGGTATTCGCTGGTCTTGCGGCCCTTGATGCCCGAGTCCATGGCGCAAGGCCCCACGGCGTAAACCACGGGGATCTTCTTGGGCAAGCCCCACTGGTCGTCCCAGAATTTCCGGTAGGAATCGGCCGGGGCAATGGGTACCAATCGGGCGTTCTGATTCGAAAGGGCTACCGGGAGCTGGTCCCAGCGGGATATCGCATCGATCAGTCCGAGTTCCAGGGCCTCGTCGGGCGTCAGGATCGTGTTTTCATCGACCATGCGGTCGAACTCCGCATAGGAAATGTTCCGGGATTGGGCCACGGCTTCCCGGACCGTTTCATAGAGAACATCCACGATTCGCTGGCGCTGCTCGCGGTCCGCATCGGACATGCTGTCGCGGCTGAAGGTTTCCAGGGCGCTCTTGTATTCGAAATAGCGGAATTCCTGGAACCCCAAACCCAGCTTTTCCAGGGTTCCTTTCAGGTAGCTGCGGCTCAAGGCGTAACCCGGCAGGGCGATGTTGCCCCAGGGGTCGAGTGTCAAATGATCAGCCACCGAAGCCAGATAATATGTATTGGGAGTCAGTTGGTCCGCGTGGATGAATACCTTTTTGCCCGTGGCCTGAATTTCCTGGAGTTTTTGCCGCAGCTCCCAAAGCAGGGAGGGACGTCCGCGAAACCCGGTCAGATTCAGGGCGATGCCGTCGACCTTGCCGTCATCCCTCAGACCGTTCAACAAAGGAAGAAGGTCCAGCCAGGCAACACGCTGGTTGTCGAAGAGCCGGTATTTCTGGTACGTGAGGACCTTGTTCTCCAGACTGAGAGGATAGACCCGGTCACCGCGTGCAAAAACCGCCCAGTCCCAAGGAATGCCGCTGAAGGGAGGCCGACTTCTCAGCAGGCCGCTGGTGCCCAGGTTGTCTCCGTTCTCATTGTAGACGGGCAAGACCGCGGCGTGGAAAAAGCCCAGGGTGATTCCCAGCAGGCCGGCATAATCAATGTCCCCGGTTCCGGGCTGCTGCCGGGCCTTGAAACCCAGGTGCAACCCTCGGAAGGGTCGGACCTCCGCACCCGCGCCCCAGACCCCGCCGTTGAAAAAGGCCTGGTCGTCGTTCACGGTCCAGTCGGCGAACAGCGTGAGCCAGCTGCGGTTGAAAGGCCGGATACCAAGGTCCATCACGTACTGCGCCGCACTGGATTCCAGACTCCAGGCGGCTGCCGCCCCGAAGGTCGTCCAGCTGCGCTGCCGAGTGACAATTCCCGCGACCAGCGATTTTTGCCGGGGTGTGCGCTGCGTTTCCCCGTGAGCCCACCGGTAACCAAGGCCCATGGCTCCCAGGCGCGTGCCCGCCGCCAGCCCCATCTGATAATCGTAAATCTTGTAGCTGCTTTCGGGCGTGCCGAAGGTGGTGGTGTTCATGGCGAAGTTGAACCCGTGTCCAAAACCGAAGCCGTAGTTGTCCAGCCCCTTGCGGATGCTGCGGTCGTTCCACCAGAAGTCGGATCCGGCCTGGTCGGTCAGGGCCCAGGCGCCGGGGTTGAACAATCCGCCGACGGGGCCGGCGGTCACTCCTGGAGTCTGGGGCAGGAACCAGCTTTCGGTGCGGTAGTCGAGCATGGGGAACGTCTCGCGTTCAGCCAAAACACCGGAGGCACCGGACAGGATCACGGCCGTCAGGGCCAACGCCAGAAAATGCGAGGGACGAATTGCGGGCATCGGGAAATCCTCCGGGATTATTTCTTCAGGCCGTGACGTCTCATGATCTTCAGAAGGCTGCTGTGGTCCGCCAGGCCCAGTTGCGCGGCCGTGTTGGTGATGTGCCAGTCGTTGCGCTCCAGGGCCGACAGGATGATCTGGCGCTCGGCGGCGGCCTTCTGGTCCTTCAGAGTGCCGCCGGGCGCCGGGCTGGGTCGGCCGGTCACCGGACCCTGGGCAGGCGCCCGGCCGGCCGTGATTTCGGCGGGAATCAGTTCCGCGGTGATGACCTCGTCATCGCCCGCGATGACCACCCTCTCGATGACATTGCGCAATTCGCGGATATTGTTGCGTGACCAGTCGTAGTTCTGGAGAACCTTCATCGCCTCGGGCGCCAACGATCGACGCCGGACGCCGAATTTTTCGCAGGTCAGTTCCAGAAAATGTTCGGCCAGGACCGCTACATCGCTCAATCGTTCCCGCAAGGGGGGAACCTGCACGACGTGGGTGTTCAATCGGAACAGCAGGTCCTGCCGGAAGCGGCCGGCGGCAGTCTCAGCTTCGAGGTCGCGGTTGGTGGCCGCCACCACGCGCGTGTCCACCTGGATGGTCTTGCTGGATCCCAAACGGGTCACCTGGCCGTCCTCCAAAACACGGAGCAGTTTGGCCTGGGCCGCAAGGGGCAGTTCGCCGATTTCGTCCAGAAACAGGGTGCCACCGCCGGCGCTTTCGAAGGCCCCCTTGCGGGTGCGGTCGGCACCGGTGAAGGCGCCGCGCTCGTGACCGAAAAGTTCACTTTCAACCATGGTGTCGGGCAGTGCGGCGCAGTTCACGGCCACGAACTCGCGCAGGGCCCGGCTGCCGGCCTCGTGCAGACGCCGGGCCACCAGTTCCTTGCCGCTGCCGCTTTCGCCGAGGATCAACACGGCGCTGGGGATCTCGGCCAGGCGATCGATTTGTGCCTTCATGGCCACCGCGGCGCGGCTTTCCCCGATCAGGGGCGAGTCGTCCCCGCTCTGGCGCCGGAGCCGGCTGACCTCGCTGCGCAGGCTGGCCCAGGCCAGGGCGTTTTCCACCTCGCGGACCACTCTTTCGAGAGGTTCGTCCTTGGCGATGAAACTGTAGGCGCCCAGTTTGACCGCCCGCACGCAGCGGTCGTAACTGCCGGTGCCGGTGTAGACGATGATCGGCACCCGGTTGCCCTTGCGCTTGAGGGTGGCGAGCACCTCGAAGCCGTCCACGCCGGGCATTTCCAGGTCGAGGATGACGCAGTCGACATCTTCACTTTCGATCAGGGCCAAACCCTCGCTTCCGCCGCCGGCGGTCAGGGTCTCGAAACCGCCCAGGCGATTCAGGTCGTAGGCGTACTGGTCCCGCAGGGCGGCTACGTCGTCGACGATCAGGATCAAACTCATGCCGGGCCTTCCCTGGTGTCGGGGATGGGAAACGACAACGTGAAAGTCGTACCATGACCCGGCTGGCTGGTCACCCGGATATTTGCGCCGCAGTCGGCGGCCAGGCGGCGCACGTTGCTCAAGCCCAGTCCGGTTCCTTCAGGTCGGGTGGTGAAGAAGTCGGTGAAAATGGCCTCGAGGTTTTCAGGCGGGATGCCTTCGCCGGTATCACTCACGCTGACCAGGATCCGGGTTTCTTCCAGATGCGGATCCTCGTCCACGGCGGCATCGACGGTGACGGTTCCAGTGCCCTCGGGCAGGCTTTCCAGGGCATTGCGCAAAAGGTTGTCGAAGATGCGGCGCAGACTGACCGGATCGGCCAGGACCTGCGGCAGGTTGCCGGGCACGGTGTTGACCATCTTTGCGCCCGGGGCGATCGCCGGATCGGCCATGGCTTCAGCGACCACCTCATAAAGCCTACAGCCTTCCGGACTGCGGCCGGGGCTGAGTCGGGCGTAGTGGGTGGCCAGATCCTCGAGATAGGCCAGCCCGCCTTCGAGGGTTTCCCGGCGTTCGCCGAATACCTGGTTCAGTTGATCGGGCTGGTCGGCCGCCACCTGGGACAGATGGCGCAGGACATTTCGCAGGGGCGTGATGCCGTTGCGGATGTCGTGATTCACCTGGCGCGCCATTTCTCCCAGAGTGGCGCGGTGTTCGGCGGCGCGCAGACGTTTGACGCCGTCACGCAGACGTCCGGTCATTTCACCGAGCAATCCGGACAGGAGCCCGACCTCGTCTTTGCGGTTGGAGGTGAAGTCCACGTCGAGGCTGTCCAGATCCAGGTCGGCGGTCCGGTCGGCCAGCTGGCGTAGGGGACGGCTGATGCGCCCGGACAGGAAGATGGCCAGAAGCACCGACACCACGATGGCCAGCACCAGGATGGCTCCCAGGCGTAAGTCCATATCCCGCAGTAAGTTATTCAATGATGAGCGGTCGTGGGTGACCAGCAGCCAGGCTTCATCCAGCTTTCCCTCGAGAATGAGTGGAAAATGCTCGGACCTGACGATGGTCCCGGTGCGGCGCAACAGGTATTCGGTTTCCAGCACCGAGCGGCCTTCGGTAAGCCGTGCGGCCAGGTCTTCGGTGGTGGCGAACGATCCCTGCGGCCAGACCAGCGCGAGGGCCAGGTCGCCGTCGCGGTTAAGGCTGCTCAACCGATCCTGATCCAGGCGGTCGCCCCCGGTCAGATGAAAAGTCCGGTCACCGAGGGTAACGGGGCGGGAGCGGGCCACCGCAAGGAAAGATTCTTCCGGAGTGCGCGTGGCCACCAGGGCTCGGTCGCCGCGGGCGCGGCCCAGAAGGGCAGGAAGGTCGGGATCGAGCTCTCCGTAAGCGTTGCGGAAGTGGCCGCTGCTGACGGTGCGCCCCCGATCGTCCTGGATCAACAGCATGTCCAGGTCCATGACCGACATCTGCCGCGGGGCAAAATCGAGCACGTAACCGCGCTTGTCTTCGCGGCCGCCGATGGTGCCCAGCCGGAAGTCGTTGTCGTCGACAATGGTTTCGGCCAGCTTGTCCAGCCGGGTGGAAAGTTCACGGTTTTGCCGGGCCAGGTCGTCGCGCACGATGCTGATCTGGTTGTTCACGCGGGCAGTGTCCAGTTCGGTGAAACGATTCTCGATACCTGATCGGATAGTCAGGATCACCAGGATCAATGGCAGGACCACCAGGGCTACGGACCCCAACAGGATTTGCCCGCGAAGATTCATGGCGTGGCCTCACCCGGGGTCGCTTCGGCAGCGGTGCCCAGGCCGGCGAGCAGGGGGATCCCGTCAAAGGTCAGGTCCAGGCCGGCCACAGATCCCCGCACCACAAGCCAGGCACGGCTCACACCCAGGGGGCGAACCAAGTTTTGCTGGGTGAGGGCTTCGGCAGGAGTTCGTGTCGGCAGGGAAGCTACCTGGTCGGCCCCGGTCAGGGAATCGCTCGTAGAATCATCCAATCCCAGAGCCGCGTTCTGAAGCCAGGCGGCCTTGCCCAGGAGCGTTGCCATCTGCTGGCAGCCGGTGGGGTACTGCATGTCCAGCGCCAGGACAAAAGCGCCGGCCATCTGCCATTGAAGGGCAAAGTCCACGCCCTCGGATGGCAGAGCAGCCGTGCGGGCCGGGCGACCTGCCAGGGCGCCCAGCCGGTGGGCCATTTCCCGGGCACCGGGATCATCGTCGGGGTAGACCAGCACATCCTGATCCAGCTTCTTATCGACCAGGTTCCAGTCCAGGCGAGCGCTTCCCACTGGGGCCACCGGACCGTACAACCCGGGGCAGAAATCGGAGCCCCCGGCCGGGAAAAGGATATCCGACCAAGCCCGCGCCGAGACCGCCGTCACGTCCCGATCCGCATCCAGATCCGCGCCGGCCTGGATCCAGCGGTCGGCGCCGCGGGGATTCATTTCCGGGGGACAGACCAGAAGGTACAACCGATTCCAGGGCAACGGGACCGAATGAAAGCTGGGAGCCTCATCAAAAAAACCGGCCGCATCGGTGTCCCGGACGAGGGTCAGATCCATGTCCGTGGCGACAAGATCCCTGGGGTCGGTTCCGGGCAGGATGCGGAAGGTCAGGCTTTTCCAGGTCGGCCCGTCCGGATGGTTCTGGTTCGGCAGGCAGGTGAGATCGGGCAGGGGGGCCGGGTCCGAGGCGCGCAGGCGACAGGGTCCACTCCCGACAGGCCAGGTCCATCCGTGCCGGGAAACGGAAATGGCCAGGGATGGATGGGCGAGCCTCTGAAGGAAACGGTCATGAGGATCGGAAATCCCGAATGACAGACGCCGTTCGTCCAGCACATCAACCCGGCATTCAAGGTTTTCGTGCAGGACCTGGTACAATTCCGAAGCGGTGATGAGGGACCCGTCCCAGAAGCGGGCGCCCTCCCGCAGGGTGAGGGTCCAGACAAGCCCATCGGCGGAAGGGGCCCAGCTTTCCGCCAGACCGGGCCGGACGGCGCCGGAGCAGTCCACGTTGACCAGCGTTTCGTAAAGCTGAGCAAAAACCACGCGTTCGGAGCGGTTAACCGGAACCGGGGCATGTTCCGGCAGGACCGGATCGGTCAAGGCGAAGACAAAATGGCCGCCGGGAGAGACGGGACCGGCCAGGATATCGCACCCCTGGCGAACGGGGGTCAATGAGCCGCCTTTTTCGCCGGGCCACAGGTCGATGGCCGACCGGCCGGGTTGATCGGGGGAATCCGTTCCGGAAGTTCCGCCGCAGCCGGTGAAAAGGAAGAGCAGGGAACCCAGGGCCGTCACCACAATGACATGGCGCAGGCGGGCCGCCCCCTGGGCGGGGATTCGGCGGTAAGTCCTGGAGGGGATCATCGGGTCACCTTCCTGGCTGATCCGTGGGGTCGGAACCGGTCCTTCGTTTCCAGACCGGATCATAACAGATCATTTTGCCCCCGAAAAAATGAAACTGGCTTTCCCAGGCGGAATAATCTGGAATACAATCCGGGGTGAGCCAATTGCCCGACCGGTAACCCGCTGACTCGAGCCAAGGGGAAGCCTGGACCTTGAACAATCCCAGATGTCCGACCTGCGGTTTTGTTTTTCCGTGGCTGGAGGCCCTGAAGCAGATTCTGGGTCCCTCCCGCCGGGCCAGTTCCCTGTGGGGCGCTGTCTGTCCGGAATGCAGTGCAGACCTGAAGGTTCCCACCAGCCGGGTTTTGCTCATCGTCGCGTCGGGGATTTTTTTCGGCAGCCAGACCTCAACCCTGCTGTTGCTGGGCGAGTACACGACCTTCGAATTCTGGCTGGCCAAGTTGTGGTTGATCGTAGGATTCTATGCCATCGCCATTTTCATATTCCTGAGATTGGAGCCGGTGAATGAATCGTAAGAGGGACCTGCGGGCGATTCTGGTGGTGGTGTTGGTGCTGTTGGCGGGCCTGTTGCTGGAAGTTGCCAAAACTGACGCCATGGTGCCGGAGGATATCCTGACCATGAAGTCGGCGGGTCTGGTCGATTTATCTCCCGACGGGCAGTTCCTGCTTTACAGCATCTCCGCCTGGGATCCTGGCCTGGAAAAGAACCGGACCACCCTGTACCGACGCGACCTGCAGACCGGCCGCGACCTTTTACTGTTCACTCCCGAGGACCGTTCCAGTGGGGCCGTGTGGAGGCCGGACGGTCAGGCCATCGCCTACCGGCGCACCACGGACGAGGGAACCGAAATCTGGCTCATGGAAGCCGACGGCGCTTCACGTCGAAAAATCAGCGCCGGCACGGGGGATTTTGGCGCTTTGGTCTGGGCGCCCGACGGATCGGCGGTGGCCTGGGTCGGATCGGCTGAAGTGGGGGACTACGAAGGCGAACCCGGCAGCTACATCGTAGCCGATGGGATCGGCTATCGGCACCTTGAGGAGGGTTACCGGCAAGGTCAGATGCGACAGCTTTTTGTCATGGACCTGGCCAACGGCGAGACCAGGCGCCTGGTCGACGCCCAGCTGGATGTTCAGGCGGTGGACTGGTCGCCGGACAGCCGCCGGCTGGTGTTCGAGGCCAAGGCCGCCGAAGATCTGGGCTGGAATCTCAATTCCGATTTGTGGATCGTCGCCCGCCAGGGGGGCGAACGGCGGCGGATCACAGGTAATCCCGGGGCCGACCGGGCGCCGCGCTGGTACGGCAATGATGCGATCGCTTACATGCGCGCCACCGACCCCATCTGGGAAAGCGCTCCCAACCTGATTGCGGTCGTGACTCCCGATGCCGGCGACTCGGGCAAGATGAAACTCCACGGCGAAGGATTCGATCGCCTTTTTTTCAGGTGGACCGAAGCTGACGGCAAGTTCTACGTCCTGGGCGCCAACCGTGGCTGCCTGGACCTATACCGTCTCGAAGGTGATCGTTACGAACAGCTGACCGACTGGGGTCACGATTTCTGGAATGTGGAGGTATCCGGTTACCGGGCAGTACTTTACGGAGCAGGCCAGACCCAGCCGGGCGCCCTGTTCACCGTCGATCTGGGAGAAAAGAAAAAAGGTCCGCACCGCCCGCATCTTATCGTCGATCCCAATGCCGAGTGGCGCCGGCAGGTGGGGTTGGTGGAGCCGGAGCCTTTCACCGTGGAAGTGGACGGCCGGTCCATCGAGGGCTGGTATTTCAAACCGGAATACCTCGAGAAGGGGGAAAAGGTCCCCGTCGTTTTGAGCATCCACGGCGGCCCCGAGTGGATGTACGGCGGCTACTTTCTGCCCGAATTCCACATCCTGCCGCGCTTCGGGTATGGCGTGGTGATCGCCAACCCCACCGGCAGCATGGGTTACGGCCATGAATTTCGGATGGGGGTCCGGGGCGACTGGGCTGGCCGTCCCGCGCGGGAAGTTTTGGCCTGTCTGGACCAGGCGGTCGCTGAAGGCTGGGCCGATCCCGACCGGATGGCCGTGATGGGAGGAAGCTACGGCGGCTATCTCGGGGCCGCGTTGACCACCCAGACGGACAGGTTTCGCGCGGCGGCCCTGGACCGCATGTACCTGGACCAGATCTCGTTCTGGGGCACCACTGACGAAAAATGGTTCCCCGAGTGGGAATTCGGGGGCAAGCCCTGGGAACCGGCCGCCCGCAAGATCTACCTCGCCAATTCGCCCTCCGAAAAGGTGCACAAGGTGAATACCCCGACCTTGATCAGCCAGGGCCTGCTGGATTACCGTTGCCTGATCGCCGGCGCCGAGATGTGGTTCTCGGCCCTGCAGTCGCGCGGGGTGCCTTCACGGTTCATCCGCTTCGAGAACGAGGGGCACGGTATTCGCCGCCCCGTGAACAAGGTTTTTTACTATAATCAGCTCCTGGACTGGTTCGATGAACACGTCCTGGGCACAAACGGCGTCGCTGAAGATGACGCGGAATCCATCATCCATGACTGAAACTTCCCTGCTTACCGCAACGCCCGCCAAACGGACCAGTATGTGGCTGATGGCCGCCGCCATGGTGTTGATCATCGGGCTGAAATCGTACAGTGGCGTTGGCCCTGTTCCCTGGCATTTTTTCGGCTGGCCGTTGATGGTTGCCAGTCTGGCCATAGCCTGGCGGAAGGAAAGAGCCGGGACCTGGTGGAAGACCACGGTCATCCTGGCCTACCTGATCGTGGTGCTGTTCTTCACGCGGATCGACGGAGATACCGGCGACACCCACGTGCTGGAACTGGCTCTCATGCTGGGCATCGGCATCCTGCTGATTCCCGCCCTGCTGGCCAAGTACTGGATCGGCCAGGCGTTGGACTACAGCTGGTTCCGCGGCAAGTGGTCCCTGAAGATGTGGCTGTGGCTGCCGGCGGGCTTCGTGCTGGCCTTCGGCTTCATGTGGCTGTACTTCAACGTGCTGACCCC
>CBDUDB010000086.1:0-11184 GCA_965365795.1 uncultured bacterium
GCAGCCGCCTGGGAAGTCGGTGACTGGTCGGTGGTGCTCGAGGATCCCAGCCGCATTCTGGACGTGGGGGCCTGGCCCGATGGCCAAGGGGGCATGTTCGTCGCCGGAGTCCATCAGGCCGGACTGGGTTACCACCGGATCATGTTGAACAAGATCGACCACACCGGCACGGAGGTCTGGGGGGACAACGGTATCTACCTGCCGTTCAACCTGGATGCCCAATGGGACAGCCGCCCGCTCGACGTGGTGGACGACGGCAATGGCGGGGCCCTCATTGCCTACCGGCAGGGATTCCCTGGCTATGAGCTCTACGTGGCCGCACGGGTCGACGCCTCCGGGGCCAACCAGTGGCTGACCTATCTCGACCAGGTGGGCATCTACACCGGGCTGGAATCCCCCGAGGTGAAGGTGGCCACTGACGGCACAGGCGGCATGCACGTGGTCTATGTCCAGTTCGACGGCCTCGGCAACGAGATCCTCAAATCGGTCCATCTCGACGGCGCCGGCACGATGCTGGACTTCACCGATATCTTCAGCGCCACCAATGCCGATGACGTGTCGTACGATGTGGCTCCCGATATTGCCGGGGGGCTTCTGGTGGCCTGGAATCGGGTGGTCCTCGGAGTCACCGAGACGGGGGCGCAGAAGGTCAACGCCTCCTCGGTTCGGCAGTGGGGCAACGACGGGGCCCTGGTCGGCACCTACCTGGGCGCCGGGCACGCGCTGGTGGGGGACGCCCTGGGTGGTGCTTACATCGTGTTTTCCCTCACGGGCCGGGCCCTCGGCCAGCACCTGGACGCGGGGGGCAACCAACTCTGGCCGGCTACCGGGAAGATGCTTCACGACACCTTCACCCCCAACTTCGCCTGGGACACGCAGCCGGATATCTGCACCGACGGCCTGGGCGGGCTCTACCTGACCCACGGGCTGGAAAACCTCTTCGTCCAGAAAGTAGATCTCTTCGGCGGCTTCCCCTGGGGTGCCAACGGAGTCCAGGTGGCCAGCGGAACCGAATTCTATGACCAGGTCGGCCGTATCGCCTTTGACGGATTCGGGGGAGTGGTTCTACGATACACCACCTCTTACGAAATCGACAACACCGGCGAATACTGCAAGCAGATAAATGGAGCCCGTATCGACGCCGGCGGTATGATCCTGTGGGATAACTACCTCTGGTCCTGCACCTGGGGGTGGGACCAGGGTGTTCCGGACATCGGCGATTGGCCTCACAAGTCCCACGTGGTGGCCGACGGTTCCGGCGGAGCGATGTTTGTCTGGTCAGAAGGCAGCCCTGCTTCAGGTGGCGGAACCGAGGACCTCAGGGTCCTGGCCAGGGGCGTGGGACCCACCGGGGACCCCACTGGGCCGACTCTCACCAATATGCTGCCGGGCTCCGGCGAGCCGGGCGATCTGGTGCCGGTCGGGATTTTCGGCGATTACCTGGAAGCCAGCCAGTCCTTCATGCTGCAGCTTCCGGGCGAACCTGATCTGCCGGTCACGGGAATCAACCCGGTCTCGAGCCAGCATGTCGAAGGCAGTGTGAACCTGACCGGGGCGGCCGAAGGCATCTACGACCTGGTGGTCAGTTCTTCCGGCACTCCCCAGGATATTCTGGAAAGCGCCTTCGCCATCGGTGATCCCATCGATTGCCGACCAGACGAACCATTCGGACCCCATGCATCCCAGCCCATCACCGGAGGCAGCAGGCGAAAAGCCGCCTTCGGCACCGACGGAAGTCCGCGCATGGCCTGGATCGAGTTCGAATCGTCATCCTACCGGGTCATGTATTGGGAGGATTCCATGGGCCCGGTCGGCGGGGTGCCGGTTTTCGAAACCACCTTGCCGTTGCGGGAGCTCAGTTTCGGGCTCGGGTTGGATAATTCCAAACATTTCACCTTCGTGATGGATGACGGTCCGAACGACAAGCTCTACTACATCCGGCAGCCGGCCGCCGGCCCGGATGTGATCGACTACATGATCGTATCAGACGGGGCCCACAGTCCGGCCTTGGAGGTGTGGGGAGGCGACGCCCAGATCGTGTTCGAAAGCGACATCAGCGGTTCGAGCTGGCTGTTCCACATCCCGGGCACCGGCACCGGTCTGGGCACCATGCAGGATATGATGTCCGGCGCCAACTCGCGGGAAGCCGATATGGCCGTGGGAGATGGTGAGCTCATCCTGACCTTCGTGCGCGACCTGTGGGTACCCGGCTGGCGGGAGATCTGCTACCAGATTTTCAACGGGTCCAGCTGGGAAACCCCGGTGCCCCTGTATTTCGGGGCTTCCATCTACTCCCCCTCGGTTGCTTGGGACGACGACTACAAGACCCTCTTTTCCTGGGTTCTGGACAACACCGGCAGCGATCCTCTTTTGCACACCTGCCTGATGGAGTGGGGCGTGCCGGGACCGGTGCGCTGGCGGATGTCCGACGGGATCATCTATGCCACCACGGTGGACTCGCCGGGCAACGGTGTATTCCACCTACTGACCCAGGAAAGCGAGACAGGTATACCGATGAAGATGTACCTGCGGCAGGGTGACGGGGAGGCCTTTTATCCCAAAGGCCTGTTGAACTCCAGCAATGATGTCGACATGCCCTTGTTCACCGTGGAATACGGCACCGGGCGCACCGTGGCCTGGTGGGAGGAGTACGACGAGACGGCCCATCCCTATCACTTCATCAAGTGTCAATTCGACATCTCGGGGGTCCCCGTTACCGCCCCGCTGGCCGAGGCGAACATGCTGGTTTACCCCAATCCCTTCAATCCATCGACCACCGTGGCCTTCGCCCTGCCCGATGCCGGCCGTATCCAGCTAGCGGTCTACGATCTCGGCGGCAGGCTGGTCCGCACCCTCGCCGAAGGATCGTTCGGGGTGGGGCCCCAGCAGGTGCCCTGGGACGGCCGCGATGACCAGGGAAACCCCATGGCTTCGGGAGTCTACTTTGGCAAGCTCACGCTTCCGGGTGGAAAGGGGGAAATGATCCAGAAGATGGCCCTTATTCGCTGACCCAAATATGAAGGGACCAACGGGCCTCCCGACGAAAGCCGGGAGGCCCATATTGTGGTGGGCCCTAACCCCGCGTCATGAAATCAAACACGTGTCCCAGCGTACTCTGAGCGCCCCTGTACAGCTCGGTGTACTGGCACTTGGTGCAGCTGACGGTGGTGAACTTCTTGGTCTGGATATCGAAAATCTTGGTCAAAAAGCCCCCGGTCGCCCTGAATTCACTGCTCTCGAAAGCCGTATGACCGCATTTTGCGCATTGGAAACCCTGGTTCATCGCCATTCCTTTCTTCGTAATCGGCGCTGCATTTCCTATACTACCCGAAGCTAATCCTGATTATTCACCGCCCCAACGATCGAGGAGACGATCATGCGCCGATATCTCGTTGCCGGAAACTGGAAGCTGAACATGGGCCCGGCCGCAGGCCGCGAGCTGGCCCAGGGAGTGGCCGACCTGCTGAAGGGCCGCGAGCTCAAGGGCGATGTCCTGGTTTGCCCCCCTTACGTGAGCCTTCCGGCCGTGTCCGAGGTGGCCACCGGCGATCCCGTGCTGCTGGGCGCCCAGAACTGCGCCGACCAGGCCGGCGGCGCCTACACCGGCGAGATTTCCGCCGAGATGCTGAAAGAGGCCGGTTGCCAGTACGTGATCGTCGCCCACAGCGAGCGCCGTGAGTACCAGAAGGAAACCGATGACCAGTTCGTCAAGAAGATCAACCTGATCCACCAGGCCGGACTGAAAGCCATCTTCTGCTTCGGCGAGTTGATCGACGAGCGCAAGGCCGGCCGCGCCCAGGATGTGGTCAAGGCCCAGCTCGAAGGTGTGTTGCCGCGCCTCGAAGGCCCCAACGCCTACAACACCGTGCTGGCCTACGAGCCGGTGTGGGCCATCGGCACGGGCGAAACCGCCACGCCGGAAATCGCTCAGGAAATGCACGCCTTTTCACGGCAGACCACGGCCGCTTTGCTGGGGCAAGAGGTGGCGGACTTCATGCGCATTCTCTACGGTGGTAGCTGCAAACCGAGCAACGCGCGGGAACTGATCGGCCTACCCGACGTTGACGGCGGCCTGATCGGCGGGGCGTCTCTCAAGCCGGCCGATTTCGTGGGCATCGTCGAGGGAGCCGAGGCGGCCCAGGGCTGAGGGTGTTGGTCTTGTTTTTACGGAGGATGCGATCTTGAAGCTTGTCAAACCGATGACCGTGCTGCTGGCAGTGAGTCTGTTCCTGACCGGAACGGCCACGTTCAGCTCCGCCCAGGGACACGGCGGCGAATATTCCGACCCCAATCTGGAGCCGGTGTTTCACCCCTTGCCTGACAACATCGAGATCCTGCGCCTGGAAAACGGCCTCGAGGTGATCCTGATGCGCAACCCCGCCCAGCCCATGGTGGGCCTCTACACCCAGGTCAAGGTGGGATCGGCGCGCGAGGAATACCGCACCAGTGGCATGAGCCACATGCTCGAACACCTGCTCTTCAACGGCAGCGAGAAATACACCCAGGAAGAGCAGTACGACCTGGCCGACCGGGCCGGTGCCTACAACAACGCCAACACGACGGATTTCTACACCAACTACATGATGGTGATCCCGGCCGCGGAAATCGAAACCGGCCTGGACATCCAGTCGCAGATGTTATTTCACTCCACGATTCCCGAGGACAAATTCGACAAGGAAAAGGGAATCGTGGTGGGGGAGATCGTTCAAGGCCGCGACTGGCCCGGCCACTACGCCGACACCGCCCTGCGACGGGCCCTGTTCACCGGCTCGAGCCTGGAGCTGCCGACCGTGGGCACCAAGTCGACCATCGAACACATGGTTCGTGACGACGTCTACGCCTTCTACAAACACTGGTACGTGCCCAACAACATGGTGCTGACGGTGGCGGGAAATTTCGACCGCGGCCGGACGTTGAATCTGCTGGAGACCTACTACGGATCGCCTGCGCCGGGCACCGTTGATCGCGACCGCCTGGAACCCGCCGCCTTGATCGAACGCACGACTTCGATCAGCCGCCGCGGGGGTGACGAGCGCATCCTGGCCCTGGCTTTCGAGGCGCCCACTTATGGAATGTCCGCTTTTTTCCCCTTCCTGGTCATGACGGAACTGCTGGATCTCGACGGCAGCGGCATCCTGACCCTGGCGCTGGATGATCTGAACGCCGAAACGCGGCCCGAACTGGGTCTCTGGTGGGAAAAGGCGCCGGGCTTCGGCCGCCTGATCCTGCAATTCACCTTGCCCGAGGGGGCGGACCCGGACCTCGTTTACCGGATGGTCCAGGACGCGGTGATCGGTGCGGTGGAGGTGGGGATCACCAGCGAGGACATCCTCGGCATCGTGCGCATGTCCGAGGTCGGAACGCTTCTGGAACGGGAACAGTTGCGGATGACGGGCATCTACACCGCTGAATCGATCGTGCTGGGCGGGTCCGACTTTTTCATCAACTACCTGGATCAGCTGCGGGCCGTTACAGCCGAAGACGTGACGCGCGTTCTGACCAACTGGCTGGTCGATGCGCCCTGTCAGGCCGTTCTGATCGAGCCCGATCCGGCGAAAAAGCCGGACGAGGGCGGCATGGGCGGCATGCCCTCGGGAATGAAAATGCCCTCAGGAATGAAAATGCCCCAGGGTATGAAGATGCCTCCGGCCATGGCTGCGGCCATGAAAAAGCAGGCCGGCGGATCACCGGACAAGCCCGCAACTGAAGAAGAATCGGCGGTGGCTGCGCCCTTGAAAGTCGACCGCTCGGAATTGAAAAACGGGGCGATCCTGGTAAGCCAGACCAATCCTGCCAGTCCGCTGAACGCCATCCACCTGGCCGTGCGCGGCCGGGCACTCATCGACGGGGACAACGCCGAGGCCGGGGCCCTGGATCTGGTGCACCGCCTGCTCAGCGAGGGAATCCCCGATTGTGACAATGTTTGCCTGGCCCGGCGCCTGCGGGACCTGGGCGCCGTGGTCAAGCTGGTGGACGATGGCCGCATTCCCATGGACAACTACTACACCAACGGTCGTTTCAGTTTCATCCGCATCGAGACGGCAGCCGAATACGCGCCCGAGGTGCTAGAGATGCTGACTGCCGTCATCCAGCACGCCACCTTCGTCGAAGAGGATTTCACGAAGGTGCGCGACGATCGGATCACCGAACTGGAGCGGCACGAGGCCAGTGCGCGCAGCACGGCCAATGCCATGCTGGACGAGGCCCTATATGAGGGGCATCCCCTGGTGCTGCCGGCCGAGGGGACACCCGAGTCGCTGGCCAAGCTCGATTTCAACCAGATCAGGACGGTCTATCGTAAGGCGTTCGCGCCGGAGAATCTTGTCTTTGCCATCGTGGGCCCAATGTCTCATGACGAACTGAAAACAAGTCTGGAAGAGCAGTTTACCGGAAGCGGGACGCCGACGCAGGGTCTGGAGTCCGAGCCTGTGACCACCACCGCGGCAAGCCTGACCGCCACGGTCGGGGGGCAGATGACGGCCATCCGACTGGGATCCATCATGGCCGTGGATAAGGCTGATGCGGCCGCCCTCAAGCTGGTCGTGGCCATCCTTTCGGACCGCATGGCCATGGATCTGCGCGAAAAGCGGGGCTTGAGCTACAGCGTGGGCGCCTCGGTGAACGTGAACGGTGAGCGGGGTCGGTTCACCTCGTGGATCAACCCGCCGGCCGAACGTTTGGCCGAGGGTCGACAGGCTCTCCAGGACTTCATCGCCGGCTTCGACGCGACCACCATCACCCAGAAGGAGATGGACAAGATTCGCGCCGCGAGGACCGGCCGCATGATGATGCGGCGCCTGTCTTCGATGGGGCAGGCCTATTATCTGGCCATGGCTGAACTGGACGGCGACATCGCCGGTTACCTGAACGGTCTGTCGGCCTACGACAGCCTGACCTTGGCCGATTTGAAGACCGCAGCGGGAAAATACCTGGCGGATATGGTGATGGTGGAGGTCGTGGTCAACTAGCCCGGATTATTCCGAGCCGGGGTGGCCTTTGCAGAGATGGTCGCAGATTTTCTTTTCCAGGCGCTGAACCTGTTGCTCGTCGCCGGCGGATTCGGCGGCCAGATCCCTGGCCCCCTGGCCGATGCAGCGAATCTGGGCCACGTAGTTGCGGCAGTGCTGGCACATGAACAGGTGGAATTTCAGCTCCATGCGTCCCATGAAACCTAATTCCTCGATTTCTTCGGCCGCTACCAGCCTGGATAGATCCTTGCACTTCAACATTATCAATTAACCTCTGATGTTCCTTCCCTCGAGACATTCCCGTAACTGGTTGCGCCCTCGGAACAGGAGCACGCCCAGGTTGGACCGGCTGATTTCCAGGGTTTGGCAAATTTCCGCGCTGCCCAGTTCTTCCACCTCGCGCAGGATGAAGGCCAGGCGCTGTTCGGTCGTGATTCCTTCGAGGCAATCTGCCAGGTGCTCGCGAACTTCTCTCTCGTAGGTGGCCATGTCCGCCCGGCGCGGGGGCTGCTGCCAGTGGCCGTCCATCTTGAATCGGTTTTCCATGACCTGATCGATGCTTTCGGCCTCGGTTTCGCGGGAGGCCGATCGTCTCATCTCTGAAATCTTACGATACAAAATCCCAAACAACCAGGTGCGCACGTGCGATCGGCCTTCGAAAGAGTCGATTTTCTCGATGAAGGTCAGGAAAGTACTCTGGCTGACATCCTCGGCGTTGGACCGATTGAGTCCCGCGCCCAGGGCGGCTCTGAGAATCTGGGGCAGGTAAGCGCTGACCAGACGCTGCAGGGCGGCCCCGTTCCGGGCCCGCAGCAGGGCCAGGAAATCTTCAGAGGCAAAACCGTCGGATGTCGCTGCGGTCATCATGGGTCAGGCAATCTCCTAAAAAGATCTGTAACAATTCGGCGGCCTCAGGCACTCACTCATGTGACCGCAGTTTCGGAAATCGAGATCCACTTTCGCAGTGGACCTGAACTTATAGTCTAAGGAGGAGAACAATGATCGCCACTAGAATCAAGCACGGAATCGTCGGCGGGTTGATGGGCGGAGTGGTTTTTGGAGTGATGATGGCCTTCATGGGTACCCTGCCGATGATCGGCAAGATGGTCGGCTATCCCAGCGCCGTGGTGGGTTTCCTGGTGCATATGGCCATCAGCGCCGGCATCGGGGGCAGCTTCGGCCTGCTGGTGGGGCCGGCAGTGACAGGAAAGATGAGCGGCCTGGTGGCCGGCATGGTCTACGGCGCCATCTGGTGGTTCCTGGGCCCCTTGACCCTGATGCCCTTGTTCATGGGGATGGATGTGGGCGTGAACTGGAACACCGCCGCGGCGTCCAGTATGCTGCCCAGCCTGATGGGACACGCCATCTTCGGCATGGTGCTGGGATTGGCCTATAGCCAGGGCGAAAACTGCTTCTTCCTGAAAATGGGCCGGACCGGGGACCCCGCTTCCGGGAAAAAGCCTAACCTGCGTTCGGTCAGCTGACACCAACTGTCAGGTATCTTCTTGGGCGGGACCGCATTTGATCTGCGGCTCCCGCCCTTTTTTGTTGTCTCCGGTGAAGGGAAACTTGCGCCCGGCCGGGTCCAGGGATTATTCTCTGATCAGCCGGTTTTCCGGATATTTTCCCCTTGTCCGGTGTTCATATCGACCTCGAGATGGTAATCCCCTTCAGGAGAAAAATAGTGACCGGGATCATTTCCCCAACCATTCATCGACCCTTGATACCGGTCCTGGCGGCCGGTTTCCTGCTGCTTGGCGCGGTGGGGCCGAATCCGGCGGCAGGACAGGCGCCCGTTCTTGACCACCGGGTTGAGATTTCTTTCAGCCTGGACCGGCACGCCGTCCAGATCACCGACCGGTTGACGGTGCCCGCTGGAATAGATCACCTCCGGTTGGGCGAAGGCTTCACGGTCGAGGCGGTCGAGGCGGTCGAGGGCGCCGCAGGGTCTGTCGTTTCGCTGGCCGAAGATGAAGACGGTCCTTTCCAGAAGGTGGACCTGAAAGCGCTCGGCCTGGAGGCCTCCGGAACAGACCTGACCATCGTTTATCGGGGTGTCTTTCACGAGTCTGTGGAGAACGTGGTTTTTTCCCGGGAAAACGTGGGTGGTGAAATCACGGCCACCATCGGTGAAGAAGGCATCTATCTTTCGTCCTCGGCCGAATGGCTGCCCTGGGCCGAAAACACCATGGCCACCTTCGACCTGAAAATTGATTCCCCCGCCGGTTTCGAGACGGTTACCCAGGGTCAGCGCACCGAGCACGTGGAAAACAACGGTCGCCTGCGGACTCGTTGGGTCGCCGCCCAACCTTCGGACGGAATCAACCTCATCGCCAACCGCTATTTTGTCCATGAGGAACCCGTGCGCGAAGGCGTGGTCAGCTACACCTTTTTCCTCGAAGACGATGCCCGCCTACGCGCCACCTACCAGGAACGCACCCGCACCTATATCGCCATGTACGAACAGATGATCGGACCGTATCCCTACACCAAGTTCGCCACGGTCGAAAACTGGTTCCCCACCGGATACGGGATGCCGTCCTTCACCCTGCTCGGCGGCCAGGTTCTGCGGCTGCCCTTCATCCCGTACACCAGTTTCGGCCACGAGATCGCCCACAACTGGTGGGGCAACTCGGTTTTCGTGGATACGGACGAAGGTAATTGGTGCGAAGGCCTGACAGTTTACTGCGCCGATTATCACTACAAGGAACTCGAGAGCCCCGAAGCCGCCCGTCAGTATCGCCGGACCCTGCTGAAAAACTACGCGGCCTACGTGAAGGATCCGGCCCAGGATTTCCCCCTGTCCGAATTCATGAGCCGGCACAGCGGAGCCACGCGGTCGGTGGGTTACGGCAAGAGCATGATGGTTTTTCACATGGTCGACCGGGCCATCGGTCGGGAGAATTTCCTGGCCGGGTTGCGCCGGGTGGCGGCCGAACATCATTATACGAAAGCGTCCTGGAGCGATTTCATGGTCGCCTTCGCCGCCGCGGGAAATCGAGATCTGACCCGCTTCCAGAAGGAGTGGTTGACCCGGACCGGGGCGCCGACCTTGAATCTGGAGGAAGTTGAATTCCAGGACGGCCAGGTGGTTTTCACCCTGAGCCAGGATGATCCCGTTTACGCCCTCGAGGTGCCGGTGGTGTTGACCACTGCAGGCGGAACCGAGGACCACGTGGTGGTCCTGGATGAACCCGCAGGGGAATTCACCCTCGAAGCGGTCGGCGCACGCAAGCTGGCCGTGGATCCGGACTGCCACCTTTTCCGGCGGCTGCATCCGGAGGAGATCGAACCCACCATCAGCCAGGTGCTGGCCGACCCAGAGCCCGTTTTTGTCAGCCCCACCACGGAGCCGGCCATGGCCGAGGCCGCCCGGAATTTCGCGGCCGGTTATTCGGAAAAAGACGACTATCTCTTCCTCGAAGACGGATCATTGCCTTCGGATAGCAGTGCCAGTATCGTGATCAACCCCGCCGGCGACCTTCTGAAAAAGTTGCTCCCGGCGGACCTGGTCGTTTCCGGCACCACACTCTTTCTGGCCGGGACAAGGTACAGTCTCCAGCATTACGACCTGGTGTTGGCGGCTCGGGATCCGGGTGATTCCGAGACCACCGACCTGGTAATCCTGTGCTCGTCACCCCACCGGTTGGAGGCCCTGGCTCGCCGTGTAGGTCACTACGGCAAATACAGTTGGCTGCTATTGCCGGCCGGGCAGGGAAAGGTGTTGCGGGGTAATTGGCCTACGGGCGCATCACCTCTGGTCGTCACCAAGTGATGGGAAAATGCACCGGAATCACGAAGTGATGTGTTACAATTCCCGAAACGGGCACAACCATGGAAATGCAAGAGGACAGCGCGGAAAATCCATGAGGATGTTCAACTGGAAATGGTCATTACGGCAGCCGGACCACAGGTCGGGTTTGTATGCCGTGTTGTTGCTGACAGTGGTTCTGACGGGATTTACCGGCTGCGGTGACGACGATCCGGTTCGGCCCGTACCTGCTGATCCCGAATGGAACATGGCCCTTGCTCCCGAATACACCCATCGCGCCGTGTGGGGCGTTTCTTCTTCCCTCTTTTTCGTGGCCAGTGAAAAGGGCTCGATCAGCCGTTTCCATGACGGAGTGTGGACGAGCTGGCAGTTCCGTTATTACGAAAACATGCGCGGCATATGGGGGGCGGGTCCCGAACAGGTCATGGCCGTGGGTGAAAACGG
>CBDUDB010000087.1:0-11109 GCA_965365795.1 uncultured bacterium
GCGAAGGCGGCCGGACCGTGGGCGCCGGCGTGGTGGCCAAGATCCACGAGTAGGTTTCCCGGCGGGGGCTTTTCGAAGCCCCCGCCATTCTGGTTAGTCAAGAATAGTCAAGACAAGATCCCCGAAAGGGGTACGCGAAAGGCGAGCAGGCGCCCCAGAAGGGGCGACGCTGGAGTAGCCATCGCCGAGGAGAAGAAGTGGCTCGACAGAAGATAAAAATCAGGTTGAGGGCTTACGAGCCGGCAGTCCTGGATCGTTCCGCGGAGGTCATCGTGTCCACCGCGCTGAAGACTGGGGCCCGGGTGCGGGGGCCGATTCCCCTGCCCACCAAGAAGTCAATCTACACCGTTCTGCGTTCGCCACACGTTGACAAGAAGTCGCGTGAGCAGTTCGAGATCAGGGTACACAAGCGGTTGATCGAGATCGAAAACTCGACCCCGCAGACAACCGAATTCCTCAAGAAGCTGACCCTCCCGGCCAGCGTGGACGTCGAGATCAAGGTCTGATTCCACTGCGTGGAGCGGTTTGTAAGGGAGCTATGACAATGATCGGTCTGATCGGCAAGAAACTCGGCATGACCCGGACGTTCCAGGAGGACGGCCGCAGCATCCCCGTCACGGTTATCCAGGCGGGACCCTGCGTCATCACCCAGGTCAAGGACGAGAAAAACGCGGGCTACAGCTCCGTCCAGATGGGGTTCGGCGCCAAGAAGCCCAAGAATACGCCTATGCCCATGCAGGGCCATTTCCGCAAGGCCGGCACAGAGCCGCTGCGGACGGTGGCCGAGTTCCGGGTCGAAGAGGAGCACGAGTACAAGCTTGGCGATACGGTCAACGTGTCGCTGCTGTCGGAAACGGAACTGGTCGATGTGACCGGAATCACCAAGGGTCGCGGCTTCTCCGGCACCATCAAGCGCCACGGCCACCATCGCGGTCCCGACGGCCACGGTTCGAAGAACGTCCGGATGTCCGGTTCCATCGGCATGCACACGTTCCCAGGACGCGTGCTGCCCGGCAAGAAGATGCCCGGCCAGTACGGCAACAAGCAGGAAACCAAGCGGAACCTTACGGTCGTCTCCGTTGACCAGGAGAAAAATCTGCTCCTGGTCAAGGGCAGCGTCCCGGGGCACAAGAACGGCATCGTTTTTATTCGGCCCAGCCGATAGCGCTGAGGCATTCGGAAGGCTTTCGGAAGCCTTTCAAAAGACTTTCAGAAGTGCGGGTCCGGCCCGGCCGGAAGTGAACGAGGTAAAGAAATGGCAACGGCAAATCTCTATAGCGGAAACGGTGAAGCGAAGGGAACGGTGGATCTTCCCGCCTCCCTCTTCGACCAGCCGATCCACAAACAGGCCCTGTACGAGGCCGTGCGGAACTACCTGGCCAACAAGCGCCAGGGAACCCACGACACCAAGACCAGGGCCGAGGTGAAAGCCTCGAATGCCAAGCTGTACCGCCAGAAGGGCACGGGCCGCGCCCGGGCCGGTTCAGCGGGCAGCCCCACACGGATCGGCGGCGGCGTGGCTTTTGGACCCCATCCCAGGGATTACAGCTACACCCTGCCCCGGAAGGTCAAGCGCCGGGCACTGAAGAGCGCCCTGAGCGACCGGGCCGGCAGCGAGCGGATCAGTGTCATCGAGGATTTCGACCTGGACGCGCCCAAGACCCAGACCCTGGTCAAGATCTTCGCGGCCATGAAGCTGGAGGGACGCCATACCCTGCTGGTGCTGGATCCGGAAGGGGACAACCTCTACCTGTCCGCCCGCAATATCCAGGGTGTCCGGGTGCTGCGTTCCAATGAGCTCAATGCCTACACCATCCTGTGGGCCGACAACCTGGTGTTCACCCAGAAGGCCCTCAGCGGTGCCGAGGAGGTGTTCGGGTCATGAAGGACTTGAGCAAGGTCATCAAGCGCCCCCTGATCACTGAACATGGCGCCAGGATGCGTGAAATGCACAACCAGTACTATTTCCAGGTGGCCCCCGAGGCCAACAAACACGAAATCAAGCAGGCCGTGGAGCACTTCTTCGGGGTTCGGGTCACGCAGGTGCGGACCATGAACTACCGGGGCAAGATCAAGCGCATGGGCCGGTTCGAAGGCAAGCGCGCCGACTGGAAGAAGGCCGTGGTTACGCTGGCCAAGGACGATTCCATCGACCTCTTCGAAATCGTCTAGCCCGAGGAGAAGGACGCAATGGCTATCAGGAAACTCAAACCCGTGACACCGACCCAGCGGTTCCGGACTGTCGCTGACTTCAGCGAGATCACCCGGACCGAGCCGGAGAAATCCCTGCTCGAACCGTTGGCCAAGAAGGGCGGCCGCAACAATCGCGGCCGGATCACGGTCAGGCACCGGGGCGGCGGTCACAAGCGGCGTTACCGTAAGATCGACTTCAAGCGGAACAAGTTCGAAGTGCCCGCCAAGGTGTTCAGCATCGAATACGATCCGAACCGCAGCGCCCGCATTTGCCTGCTGCACTACATCGACGGCGAGAAGCGCTACATCCTGTGGCCCAAGGGCGTGCAGGTGGGCGATCCGATCGTCGCGGGGCCCGAGGCGCCGTTCAATCCCGGCAATGCGTTGCCGTTGGAGCGGATTCCGCTGGGCACCCTGGTGCACAACATCGAGCTGAACATCGGCAAGGGCGGCCAGATGGCCCGCAGTGCCGGCTCCTTCGCCCAGGTCATGGCCAAGGAGGGACATTATGTCACTCTGCGCCTGCCCAGTGGCGAGGTGCGCATGGTCCACAGCCGGTGTTACGCCACCATCGGAGAAGTCGGCAACTCCGAACACGAGAACATCGTCAGCGGCAAGGCCGGCCGGAGCCGTTGGCTGGGTCGCCGCCCGACGGTGCGCGGTGTGGCCATGAACCCGGTCGATCACCCCCACGGTGGCGGTGAAGGCCGGACCAGCGGCGGACGCCACCCGGTCAGCCCCTGGGGCATGCCGACCAAGGGATTCAAGACCCGCAAGAAGCAGCCTAGCGACGCCTTCATCGTGCGGCGCCGCAAGGTCCAGAAAAAGTAGAACCGGAGGATTAAGAGGACATGGCGAGATCAATCAAGAAGGGTCCTTACATCGAGGAATCCCTCCTGGCCAAGGTCGAGGGTCTGAACAGCAAGAGCGAGAAGCGTGTCGTCAAGACCTGGTCGCGGCGCTCGACGATCGTTCCGGAGTTTTTGGGCCACACCATCGCCGTGCACAACGGCCGACAGTTCGTGCCCGTGTACATTCAGGAAAACATGGTGGGCCACAAGCTCGGTGAGTTCGCTCCGACGCGGACCTACCGCGGTCACACCAGCAAGAAGTAGTAACCGGAGGTTGTACCGATGGAGGCACGTTCCGTCTCCCGTTTCATCCGAGTGTCGCCCCGCAAGGCCCGTATCGTGGCCAATCTGATCCGGGGCAAGAGCGTGGATGAAGCCATGGGCATTCTGGCTCTGACACCGAAAAAGGCCTCGCCGATCTTGCGCAAGGTCGTCCTGTCGGCCACGGCCAACGTTCAGTTCATGAACGACGGTCACGTGGCCATGACGAATTCCGAAATCTTCATCAAGGAGATTCGGATCGATGAAGGCCCCACGCTCAAGCGGATCCGTCCGCGGGCTCAGGGTCGGGCTTTCCGCATCAACAAGCGGACCAGCCATATCAAGGTCATCGTCGAGTCCACTGTTTAAGGAAGGAAGACCATGGGTCAGAAGACACATCCGATCGGGTTCCGGTTGGGAATCGTCAAGGACTGGAACTCCAGCTGGTTCACCGAGAAGCATTTCGCCGACTGGTTGCACGAGGACCTGCTCATCCGCAAGTACGTGATGGCGCGGGTCGGCAACGCCGGAGTGGAGTCGGTCAAGATCAAGCGGTTCCGTGATAAGGTCATCATCATCGTGGCCACCAGCCGGCCCGGTGTGGTGATCGGCAAGAAGGGGACCAAGGCGGACCAGCTGCGAGCCGAGCTGCAGAAGATGATCGGCAAGAACGTCAAGCTGGACGTGGACGAGGTCAAGAAGCCCGAGTTGAGCGCTCCCTTGGTCGCCGACCACATCGCCGCCCAGCTCGAAGGCCGGGTCGCCTTCCGTCGGGCCATGAAAAAATCCATCGCCACGGCCATGCGAATGGGCGCCAAGGGGATCAAGATCCGCTGCGCCGGCCGCCTGGGCGGGGCGGAAATGGCTCGTATCGAGTCCTACCACGACGGCAGTGTGCCCCTGCATACCCTGCGTGCGGACATTGACTACGGGACCTCGACCGCGCGGACCCAGTACGGCGCCATCGGCGTCAAGGTCTGGATCTGCAAGGGCGAGATATTCCCCAACGATTTCAAGGAGCAACTGCGCAAGCAGGTTGTGGAGCAGCGCGCCTAGCGCGGCAAACGAAGAGGACGACGTATCATGTTGATGCCGAAGCGCACCAAGTTCAGGAAGATGCACAAGGGCCGCAACCGGGGCATGGCCTCCCGCGGAACCACCATCTCCTTCGGTGACTACGGGCTCATGGCCTGCGGTGCCGGCTGGCTCTCCAGCCGCCAGATCGAAGCCACGCGTGTTGCGATCACCCGCCGTATGAAACGTGTGGGTCAGGTATGGATCCGGGTTTTTCCGGACAAGCCCATCACCATGAAACCGGCCGAAACCCGGATGGGCAAGGGCAAGGGTGCCCCGGAGTACTGGGTGGCCGTGGTCAGGCCCGGACGGATCCTGTTCGAGATCAACGGGGTCGACCATGAAATAGCTAAAAAAGCCCTGAGCCTCGGTGCTGCCAAGCTGCCCATCAGGACGCGCATTGTCAGCAGGAGTGGAGAGTAGTGATGAAGAAAGCCCACGAATTGCGGGATCTGCCCCTCGAGGAACTCGAAACCCTGGAGCGGGAAAGATCAGAAGAACTGATGAACCTGAAGATCCAGGTCAACATGCGAGCTGTGGATAATCCCCTGCAGGTGCGCAATGCGCGCCGGGAGATCGCGGTTATCAAGACCATAATCACCGAGAAGAAAGCCGCACGCTAGGGCGGCGGCCGAGGGCTCGGCGGACGAACCGACCGAGCCAAGGAGAAGGAATGATGGGCAATACCGAAAGAAACCTCAGAGCCGTCCGGATCGGCGAGGTCGTGTCCTCCAAGATGGACCAGACCGTGGTCGTGAAGGTCAGCCGCCGGTTCCCGCATCCTCTTTACAAGAGGATCATCACGCGGACGGCCAAGCTGGTGGCTCACGACGCGGAAAACGAATGCCGGGAAGGTGACGTGGTGAAGGTCATGGCCTGCCGTCCCCTCTCCAAGACCAAGCGCTGGCGGGTCTCCGAGATCCTGGAAAAGGCCAAGTAGCCCACAAGGAATGATGCAATGATTCAGGAATCAACAAGATTGACTGTTGCGGACAACTCGGGGGCCAAGGTCGTCGAATGCTTCCGCGTCTTGGGCGGGTCGAAAAGGCGTTACGCCCGGGTGGGCGACATCATCGTCGCCGCCGTTAAGTCGGCCATTCCCAACGGAAACGTGAAGAAGGGCCAGGTCGTCAAGTGCGTGGTCATCCGGACCAGGAAAGAGATCGGCCGCAAGGACGGTTCCTATATCCGGTTCGGCGACAATGCCGCGGTCATCCTTTCGGAGGATACCAAGGAACCCGTCGGTACTCGCATCTTCGGCCCGGTGGCCCGTGAACTACGCGAGAAGAAGTTCATGAAGATCGTATCTCTCGCGCCGGAGGTCCTGTAATGCGAATCCGCAAGAACGACATGGTCCGGGTGATCTCCGGTAACGACAAGGGCAAGGAAGGGAAAATCCTGAAGGTTTTTCCCGACTCGAGCCGGGTCATCGTGGAAAAGGTCAACATGATCAAGCGGCACACCAAAGCCAGCAAGGATGTTCCCCAGGGCGGGATCATCGAGAAGGAGGGGCCGATCAACGCCTCCAACGTCATGCTGGTCTGCCCCAACACGGGCAAAGCGACCCGTATCGGCAAGGATATCCTGTCTGATGGCAGCCGCGCTCGCGTGAGTAAGCAGAGCGGCGAGATGTTGAACGACTAGATGCCGGCAGGCTGCGCGGCACCCGGTGCCCGCGGACCGATGGAAAGAAAAGGAAAGAACAATGGCTGCTGTAAAGCCCCGCATGAGGGAAAAATTCGAAGACGAAGTGGCCGCGGCCCTGCAGGAGAAGTTCGCCTATACGAGCTCCATGCAGATCCCGAAACCGCTGAAGGTCGTGATCAACATGGGACTGGGCAAGGCCCCGACGAATCCCAAGATCCTCGAGAGCGCCGTGGCGGAACTCGAGACCATCACCGGGCAGAAGGCCGTCAAGACCAAGGCCCGCAAGTCCATCTCGAACTTCAAACTTCGGGAAGGCATGAGCATCGGCGCGAGGGTCACGCTCCGCGACCAGCGCATGTGGGAGTTCCTGGACCGCTTCATCAACGTGGCGCTGCCCCGTATCCGGGATTTCCGCGGCGTTTCCACCAGGCTGAGCGGCCGGGGAGACTTCACGCTGGGTCTGAAGGATCAGCTCATTTTCCCGGAGATCGAATACGACAAGATCGACGAACCCCGGGGCATGAACGTGACCATCGTGACCTCGGCAAGGAATGACGAAGAAGGACGTGAACTTTTGCGCCTCATGGGAATGCCGTTCAGGCGCTAAGGAGGATTGATCTGTGGCCAGGAAATCTTTGATAGCCAAGGCTGGAAGAAAGCCCAAGTTCAAGGTTAGGGCTTACAACCGGTGCCGCCGTTGCGGAAGGCCTCGGGGATTCATCAGGAAGTTCGGCATGTGCCGTATCTGTTTCCGGCAACTCGCCCTCAGCGGTGACATCCCGGGTGTCACCAAGGCCAGTTGGTAAAGAGAACCAGGAGCTGATTCAATGAGTATGACCGATCCCATTGCGGATATGTTGACTCGCATCCGGAACGCCATCCAGGCGGGACACCGGCGAGTCGAAATTCCCGCCTCCAACCAGAAGCGGGCGATGGCCCAACTGCTGAAAAAGCAGGGGTACATCGACAAGATCGAGGAAATCGAAAACGACGCCCAGGGTACCCTGCGCCTGTTCCTGAAGTACTACGTGCGGGACGGGCAGAGGGTCGGGGTCATCGAGGGTATCCGGCGCGTGAGCCGGCCCGGACGCCGGATCTTCGCCGGCAAGGAGAGCATTCCCAAGGTGTGCGGCGGGTATGGCATCTCCATCCTGTCGACCAACCAGGGAATTCTCACGGGACACCAGTGCCGGATGCGTAGCATCGGCGGCGAGGTGCTGTGCGAGGTCTGGTAGTCACCCTGGCTTAACCGCCGGTTTTTCAGAATTGCGGAGGAATTGAAATGTCGCGCATTGGCAAGAACCCGATCCCCATCCCCGCCGGGGTTACCGTCAAGATTGACGGGAATCTCTCGGTGGTCAAGGGACCCAAGGGTGAGCACAAGCAGCACGTGCCCGAGGGACTGACCTTCGAGGAGAAGGACGGGCTGCTGACTGTCGCCCGGTCGGACGATACCAAGCCGGTTCGGGCCAAGCACGGTCTGGTGCGGGCGCTGATCGCCAATCAGGTCCACGGGGTTACCGAGGGTTTCGAGAAAAAACTCGAGATCATCGGCGTGGGTTACCGGGCCGCCGTCAAGGGCAAGGTGCTGGATCTGCAGCTGCAGTTCAGCCACCCGGTGGAATACCCCATTCCCGATGACATCACCATCACCTGTCCGGACAATACCCACATCACGATCGCGGGTGTCGACAAGCAGCGGGTGGGACAAGTCGCCGCCGAGATCCGTGCCTACCGGAAGCCGGAGCCCTACAAGGGCAAGGGCATCAGGTACGAGGGCGAATACGTGGTCAGAAAGGCCGGCAAGGCGGCCGGTAAGTAAGGTGACCGTAAGGTCGAGAGGTGAATCAAAATGAGTGATATCAACAAGAAAAGGCGCCAGGTCAGGCAGAAGCGGAAGGCCAGTATCCGCAAGAGGCTGTCCGGCACCAGTGAGCGGCCCCGGGTGAGCGTTACCCGCAGCCACAAGAACATCTACGCCCAGGTCATCGACGATGACACCGGCAGCACCCTGCTGACAATCGATAGCAAGCGTGCCGCCAGTGTGGAGGCTCCCAAAGGTGTCGCCGGCAAGTGCGCGATCGCCTACGGCGTGGGCCGGGCCGTCGCCGATCTGGCCAAGGAAAAGGGGATCGCTGCCATGGTCTTCGACCGTAACGGTTATCTCTATCACGGGCGTGTTGCCGCTCTGGCCCGCGGGCTCAGGGACGGCGGAATCGAAGTCTAGACCTTCCCGGCATAAGCCGGCAAGCGAGACAGGAGCAATTCAGATGGCGCAATTTGGAAATCAAAGACCTGGCGGACCCGGCGGACCCGGGGGACCTGGAGGACCGGGCGGACGTGGACGCGGACCCGGAGGACCGGGCGGACCCGGAGGCCGCGGTCGTGGACCCGGCGGACCCGGTGGACGTGGGCGAGGCCCCGGCGGTGATCAGGGCTCGGACATGCACGAGAACGTGATCAACATCAACCGAGTGGCCAAGGTGGTCAAGGGTGGTCGCCGCTTCAGCTTCAGCGCCATCGTCACCGTCGGTGACGGCAAGGGCAAGGTCGGCGTCGCCATGGGTAAGGCCAACGAAATCGCCGATGCCATCCGCAAGGGCAGCGAAGCCGCCCGCCGGACGCAGGTGATCGTGCCCATGCTCAAGGACACCATCCCTTACAAGGTGATCGGACGTTTTGGCGCCAGCCGCGTGCTGCTCAAACCGGCCAGCCCCGGTACCGGCGTCATCGCCGCCGGCGGTGTCCGCGCGATCCTCGAGGCCGCGGGCGTCAAGAACATCCTGACCAAGCAGCTCGGGTCCCGGAATCCCAACAACGTGGTCAAGGCCACCATGGACGGACTCAAGCAGCTGCGGACCGTCGAGGAATTCGCCGCCAAGCGCGGTCTGACCGTTCCCGAGGTCCTGGGCCTGGAGAAGAGGGCGGCTCCGGCCGAGGCTCCGGCCGAGACCTCCGAGCCCGAAGCCGTTGCGGCTTCCGCCACCGCCGTGGAGCCCGAGATCGAGAACAAGGAGTCACAGGACAATGAGTGACACCAAGCTGAAAATCACGCAGGTGCGCAGCCTGATCGGCAGGCCGCAGAAGCACCGCCGCATCATCGAGTCCCTGGGGCTGAAACGCCATCAGACCTCCGTGATCCAAAATGATACCCCCGCGATCCGCGGCATGGTGTTCAAGGTACGCCATCTCGTGAACGTGGAAGAGGTGAAGTAGTCATGCTCAAGTTGAACAACATCGGCGCGCCCAAGGGCGCCAACCGTGACAAGAAGCGGCGCGGCCGCGGTCCCGGATCCGGCACCGGCAAGACCGGTGGCCGGGGCCACAAGGGCCAGAAGGCCCGGTCCGGCGGCGGGGTCCCGCCCTGGTTCGAGGGCGGTCAGATGCCCCTGAACCGGCGGCTGCCCAAGCGAGGATTCACCAACATCTTCAAGAAGCATTTCCAGCTGGTGAACCTGGAAGCCCTGGATGCGAAGTTCGAGGCCGGTACCAAGATCAACGGCGAGACCCTGGCCGAAGCCGGCCTGGTCAAGTACGCCGATCGTCCGGTCAAGCTTCTGGGTCGTGGCAAGGTGGAGAAATCGTTCCAGATCGAGGTCGCCAAGGCTAGCAAGACGGCCGTCGCCGCGGTGGAAGCCGCCGGCGGGTCCGTAACCGTATCCGGCTGACCAGGCTGGGCAACTTGAAGGAAAAGGAAGCTCTGCTTTGAATATTACCGGCAGTTACCAGAGCATGTTCCGCATTCCGGAACTCAAGCGACGGATTCTATTCACCGCCATGATCCTGCTGGTCTACCGTTTAGGTGGGCATATTCCCACTCCCGGTATCGACCGAATGGCTCTGTCCGCGTTTTTCGACGCCCAGTCCGGTTCCCTGATGGGCCTGTACGACATGTTCTCCGGGGGTAACCTGAGGAACGCTACCATTTTTGCCCTGGGCATCATGCCCTACATCAGCGCCTCGATTATTTTCCAGCTTCTGCAGGCCGTCGTGCCCTACTTCGAGAAGCTGGCCAAGGAGGGCGAGGAAGGGCGCAAGAAGATCACCCAGTACACCCGCTTCGGTACGGTGTTCCTGGCAATTGTCCAGTCCTTCGGCATGGCCGCGGGACTGGAGCAGATGTCCGGCGGCATCGTCACGGAACCGGGCATGGGTTTCAAGCTGTTGACCTGTATCACACTTACCGCCGGTACGGTGTTTGTCATGTGGTTGGGTGAGCAGATCACCGAGCGGGGCATCGGCAACGGGATTTCCCTGATCATCTTCATCGGGATCGTGGCCCGTTACCCGACCGACATCCTGAATACCGGCCAGCAGCTGGCCAGCGGCGACATGCACATCATCAAGGCGCTCCTGGTGGGAGCTTTCATGCTGTTCGTGGTCGGCGGGATCATCGCCATTACGCAGGGGCAGCGGAAAATTCCGGTGCAGTACGCCAAGAAGATCGTAGGGCGCCGGGTCTACGGCGGGGCCAACACCCATATCCCGCTGAAGGTCAACACCGCCGGCGTGATTCCCATCATCTTCGCCCAGTCGATCATCATGTTCCCGGGCACATTGGGCAGCATTTTCCCGGACATCGGGTTCTTCACGACGTTGAGCGCCCTGTTCCGGCCGCCCCACCCGGTCTACGTGCTGGTCTACTCGACCTTGATCATCCTGTTCGCCTACTTCTACACCGCGGTGATCCTGAACCCGGTGGACCTGGCGGACAACATGAAGAAAAACAGCGGCTTCATTCCCGGCGTGCGTCCGGGCAAGAAGACCGCGGAATATATCGATCGGGTCCTGACCAGGGTGACGTTGCCGGGCGCGGTTTTTCTGGCGCTGATCGCCATTCTGCCGGATCTGATGATTTCCTTGCTAAAGGTGCCGTTCTATTTCGGCGGAACCGGCCTGCTGATTGTTGTCGGCGTGGCTTTGGATACGCTGCAGCAGATCGAGTCCCATCTCGTGATGCGTCATTACGACGGATTCATGAGCAAGGGCCGGCTGCGGGCCCGCAGGTAAGGGTTCCCTGGAGTAGTTGGTGTCCTGGAGCAAGCAGAACATAAATTTGAAGTCAGCCGATCAGGTTGACAAA
>CBDUDB010000088.1:0-11097 GCA_965365795.1 uncultured bacterium
AGGTAATGATCGGCCTCCCAGTCGAGGCCCTGTCCGACGAGGAAGGCCGGGTCTACCTGGCCGACCAGCAGCTGTGCCAGATCTTCGTCTTCAACGCCGACGGCGAACTCGAAAAAACCCTGAGTCGCGAGGGGGAGGGACCCGGCGAGGTGCAGGGCCCCATCGACATGGTACGCCTGCCCGACGGCACCATCGGTCTGGCCGAGTTTTTTCCCGGCAAGATCATCAAGATGACCTACGATGACCTGCCGGCCGGCGAGATCACCGTCGATGTGAGCGGTGGCAAGACCGGCGGCTTCACCATTCAGACCATGGCCGAATCGTACGGCGATCATTTGGTGATGGCCGGCTCGCGATCGCTGCCCCAGGACAAGTTCACCGAGCGTACCCACTTCCTGGCGGCCATCAATCAGGAAGGCGCCCAGACCGTGCGCTACATGGAGCAGGTGTCCTACATCGAGCGGCCCCACAGCGTGGTCCACGAAAACGATTTCCTGCCCGCCTTTCCCCTGGCCAGCGTTCTGGGTCCGGACGGCCGGGTCTTCACCCCCCGCGACCGTGAGAACTATGCCATCAATGTTTTTCAGGCCGACGGCACCCTGGACCGGGTCATCGAACGTCCGGACTTCAAGACCTGGAAACGCAACAAGCTGGACACCGCCCGCATCACGGCCCTGTTCGAATCCTGGGCCGGCGCCAATCCCGACACCTGGCCCGAGTTCGACCTGAAGAAGACCGACCGCGCCATCAATACTCTTCACATCGATGGGCAAGGCCGGCTGTGGGTCCAGCACAGCCGCAGCAATCGCGACCTGCCCGAGGGCACCTTTCTGAACCTGGATCTTTACGATCGGGAAGGCCACTGGCAACGCGAAGTGCGCCTGGTGTGCGAAGGTAGCCCGATCAGCGACGGGGTTCGTTTTCTGCGGGACGCCCGCATCCTGTTGATCAGGGGTTTTGTGGTGGCCCGTTTGGCCTGCCTGGGGTCGGGAACAGCGACCCTGGGGGAAGATGATACCGAGACCATCGAGATCATCTGCTACCAGATTCCGGAATTTTAGCAGACCCTGAAAAATCCTGGCCTGATTCCCCCCTGAAGGCGAATTTGTGGTATAGTCTTGGCAGAATTCAACTTCTGGGAGAATACGATGAGCTTATGCAGATCTCTTTTGCTGGTTATCGCTCTGTTGGCGGTCGCCATTCCGGTAATCGGCTGGGATGGCGTCGAGGTGACCGAAGCCGATGGCTTCATCACCCGCTGGGTCACACGCCGGCAAACCCCCACCCCGGGGTATTGCGACTGGAGGGTCGTTTCTCCTCCGGTCCAGTCGTTCACCGCGACCAACGGCGATGGGACGGGTAACTGGCCTTGCGATGATCCATGGTTCGTCCATTGCGACGACGACAGCCTGGTCTACCGGGGCGCCTGGCCGGCCCACAGCGCGGCCACGATCGAGGGCACCAACTACGAATCGGTTATGACCTGCACGGTCAACATCACCGTCCAGACCGGCATGTTCTGCTCCCGGTCGTCGGTGGGGAATCTTGACGAGGACACCCACGGCCTGATCCTCGAGCACCCCGGCGGGGAACTGGTCACGATTTTCCCTTTGGGCCCCGGTCCGAACGAAGCCCAGCTGGTCCTCGATCCGGGAATCTTCATTGTCGAAACCGTGGTCTTCGCGAACCAGACCCTTCCGGACGTCGGCACTTTCGATCCCTACACCGGGAATATTCTGGTGACGTGGGGTGATCCCAACGACGTGGCTGTCGAGCCGGTGAGCTGGAGTTCGATCAAGGCCATATTCCGCTGATGAATCGCTGATGAATCCAGGGCCCCCGGGGGGCCCTGCCTCTACTCCAAAGCCTGACATTCAGGGCAGAAAACCGTCCCCCGCCCGCCGACCACCGTCTTTTCCAGCTCGGTCCCGCAATCTCGGCAAGGCTCGCCGCCGCGACCGTACACCCGCAGCTTGCGCCGGAAATTTCCGGGTTTCCCATAGAAGTTGGTAAAGTTCAAAAAGGTGGTGCCGCCGTGTTTGATGGCCAGCCGCATCACCTGCTTGCCGCGCCGCAAAACCTCTTGCAGCGTTTTATCGTCCAGGTCGCAGGGCCGCGCCTCGGGATGAACGCGCGCCAGGAACAGAGATTCGTCCACGTAGATATTACCCAATCCCGCCGCGATCCCCTGGTTCAGCAAAAGGGCCTTGATGGGTGCTTTCCGTGAGCCGATCCGCCGGCGCCAATCGGCGAACCGCACCTTCATCATGTCGGGGCCCACATGCGCCAGGGCCGCCGGAGCCACGCCGTCTTCGACCAGGGCCAGCCGACCAAATTTGCGGATGTCGCGGTAGTGGACGGGAAGCCCCTCGAAATCGAAGGTCAGATGGACGTGCTTGTCGGGTACAAAACCGTCGAGGATGAAAAACTGGCCGGTCATGCGCAGGTGGATCATCAGGTAGGCGACTTCGCCGTCGTCGGCTTCAAACCGCAGGATCAAATATTTGCCGTGCCGATGGACACCGGTCAAAACCTTGTCGAGCAGAGCGGCGCGGGTTTTCCGCACCGACTGCCCCAGCACGCCGGCAAAACACACCTTCAGGCCGGTCAGGCGGCGTCCGGCCAGATTCTCCTCGAGGGCCCGTCCCACATTTTCCACCTCGGGCAATTCGGGCATCAGAAACCCCGGGCTTCCTTGACCGAGTCGTAGGCGGCGTTGACGGCCCTCATTTTTTCGGCGGCGAATTTCTGGAAGTCTTCACCCATACCCTTGTTGGTCACCACGTCGGGATGGTATTCGCGGGCCAGCTTGCGGTAGGCCTTCTTCACCTCGTCATCGGTGGCCCCCATGGTGACACCCAGCACGGTGTAGGAGGCACTCAGGCTGACCTGAGGGTTGAACATGGAGGCCGCTTCTTCATAGTCGCGGTCCGTCAGTCCCATCTGGCGGGCGATGGATTTGATCAACCGCTCCTCGGCGGCATGTAAATGACCGTCGGCCATGGCGATGCTCATCAACAGGGAAATCATGTCCCTCAGGCGGGCGGGTTGGTGGCCCATGAGCTGCCGGATCTGCCGGGCGAAATCCTCGGCCGGGATGTGCGAATCGCGGGCTTCGTTGAAGATCCGGGCGGCGACGCGTCTTTCTTCGGCCGCCATGCCCAGCTGGTCCTTGAGGAACTTGTCGAAGGATTTGACCTCGGCCTCAGTCACCGATCCATCCGCCTTGGCGACCTTGGCCGCCAGGCTGATCATCGCGATCATGAATGTCTGCTGGGCTTCCAGGGGATTGAACCCTCGGGTGCCCGTGCCGGGGCGGCGGTAGTTTTGCCCGTTCACCCGGGCGCCGGGATGGACCTTGGGCCCGCCTTCGCCGAAATTGGAGCCGATGGCCCCGCCGATGATGGCTCCCAGGGGGCCGCCCACCACAAAACCGAGGCTGCCGCCGATCAAAGTGCCCAATAATCCCATAAAAGCTCACTTTCCGCGAAAAACCGCGCCAAATCCAGGTGGCGGAACCCACATATGATAAATCCGGGACCAAAATCTACCAGCCGAAGCATTTCAGAACCAAATTCAATACCAACTACCGCAAGGATTTATTCAAGGTCCGTATTGAAAAGCCGATGTATTTTTAACAACGGAAATGTGGAGGAATGGTTCCTGAATGAATCGTAAGCCCCATTTTTCATTCGCCCAAGGATCGTCAGCACTCAGCCAAGGGACCCTCGATGAGGATACTTGTCGTTGAAGATGATTACATCAGTCGCCGGCTTCTTTGCCGCTACCTGGAACCCTATGGCACCTGTGAAGAGGCCGTCAACGGTCACGAGGCCATCGATGCCATTCGCCGCTCTCTTGCCGCCGATCAGTATTTCGACCTGATCTGCCTGGATATCATGATGCCGGGCATGGACGGCCAGCAGGCCCTGGTGTTGCTGCGCCAGATGGAGTTGAAAAACGGCCGGCCCCTGGGCCACGGCGCCAAGGTGATCATGACCTCGGCCATGGAAGACGATCAGCACATTCTGGAGGCCTTGAACGCCTCGGCCGATGGGTACGTGGTCAAGCCCATCGAAAAACGAAGTTTCATCGAGACCCTGAAGGAAACCGGCCTTCTCATGGAATTGGTTTCCCAACCCGTTGAGGTATGACGGGCGCCCCCTGACCTTCTCCTGGTTATTCGAAACGAGAACCCCTTGCGGTAGTTGGCAAGGGGCTTTTCTTGTCCTATTCTCCCGGTTAAATAACGAGCCCCCCTTTTGAAACGAGTTCCGATGACCGACCAGACACCCGGCGGTAATCCCGTCGAACGAGCCGAAATCGAAGACCGCTTCAAGTGGAAACTGGAATTGATCTTTCCGGACTGGAAAAGCTGGGAGGCGGCCTTTGCCGAGATAGAATCGTCACTGCCGGACCTGGCGGGTCGGCAGGGATCCCTGGCCCAATCGGGTAAGGGGCTGCTGGAGACCATCGAGTCCCTGCACAAAACCCATCGGCTGCTGGAGAAAACCTTCGTCTTTGCGAGCATGAAAAGCGACGAAGACACCCGGATCGGAGAAAACACCGCACGCAAGGGACGCATCTCGAGCTTGGCGGTGCGCCTGTCGGAAGCGGGCAGCTGGTTCGAATCCGAAGTGCTGGCCATCGAGGCCGACCGTTTGGCCGAACTCGTGGCCGAAGAACCCGGGCTCCAGCTCTACGAGCACTTTTTCCACAACATCCACCGGGCGCGCGAACACACCCTTTCGGCCGAGCTGGAAGCGCTGCTGGCGGGGGCCGGTCTGATGGCCCGCGGGGCGAGTCAGGTCTTCAACGCCTTCGACAATGCCGATCTGCAGTTTGATCCGGTCGAGGATGAAGAGGGGAAGACGGTCGCCTTGACCAAGGCCCGGTACTACAAGTTCCTCAAGTCCCGGGACCGACGGCTGCGCGAGGATTCCTTCATCAAGTTCCTGGACGCTTACGGGACCATGAAGAACACCCTGGCCGCGAACATGGACGCCAACGTCAAGAACCACGTGTTCTTTGCCGGCGCCCGGAAACATTCCGGCACCCTGGAAGCGGCCCTGCACCCGGACGGGGTGCCGCCCGAGGTTTTCCACTCGCTCGTCGATACGGTCACCGGCAACCTCGACACCATCCACCGCTATACCGCGCTGAAAAAAAAGGTGCTCGGCCTGGATCCCTTGAGGGAATTCGACGTGGCCGCGCCCCTGTTCCCCGAAGGTGAATTCAAATTCACCTATGACGAGGCCTGCGCCATGCTGCAGGACGCCTTTGCCCCTCTGGGTCCCGAATACGTGGCCACGGTTCAAGGAGGGATAGCCGGCGGCTGGATCGACGTTCACGAAAGTGCGGGCAAGCGCAGTGGGGGCTATTCCAACGGGGTCTACGACACGCCGCCCTACATCCTGCTGAACTGGGCCGACGAGCTGGGCGACACCTTCACCCTGGCCCACGAGCTGGGCCACTCCATGCATACCTGGCTGGCCGCGAAACATCAGCCCTACGTCTACGGCGACTATCCCATCTTCACCGCGGAAGTGGCTTCGACCTTCAACGAGCTGCTGGTGATGGATCATCTGCTGAAAACCGACCCCGACCCGCAGCGCAAGCTCTACCTGCTGGATTACCACCTGTCCCAGATCAACAACACGGTGTTTCGGCAGACCATGTTCGCCGAGTTCGAACATCGCATTCATCAGCAAGGGGAACAGGGACAGACCCTGACCGCCGACTCCCTGGGCGAGCTGTACCAGGAACTGGTGGCCAAGTACTGGGGCCCCGCGGTCCAGTTCGATGAGGTACGCAGTCCCTTGACCTGGTGCCGGATTCCCCATTTCTTCTACAACTACTATGTTTACCAGTACGCCACGGCCTATTCCGCGGCCGTGGCTCTGTCGCGGAAAGTTCTGGCCGGAAACGATAAAGATCGGGAACAATACCTGGATATTCTGCGTTCCGGATGCAGCAGGTATCCCGTCGACACCATCAAGCTGGGCGGGGTTGACATGAAGACGTCCGGCCCCATGGAGGACGTCATCGCCCTGTTCGGTCACCTCATCGATCAGACGGAAGAGTTGCTGGATTGATCACTTTTGCCGGAAATACCATCCTGATCGCGGTCCTGACCGTGTTTTTGCTGGGGGCCGCCATGCCGGCCGTCGCCAGCGGTCCGGTCCGAACACCGGCCCAGGAAGAACCGGACGACCTCTCGCTTGACCCGGTGGCCTTCACGAACGACAACCAGGATTTTCGGATCATTTTCCCCGGCGGCTGCGGCAAGCTGGTGTCCCGAGCCAACGAACCCGATCTGTGGGGCGGGGAGGACTGGGACGAAATCATCCAGGTCAACGTCGTCTATTGCGATCGGTACCAGACCGAGGGCGAAGGGTGCTCGGTGAACGCCACCTTCAACATGTCCGGTGACGACGGTTCCATGGCGGGGCCGGCGCAGGTCATCAAGCTGGTCGAGGAATCCTTGAAAGAATTCGGAGCGAAGGTGGTCAACCAGCGTCCGATCAAGAAGGAATTCGAGAACGGGATCCTCGTCGAAGGGGTGGAGATTTTTGCCCAGGCCGAACTGGGCAAGGGCGATATCTGGCTGCGGGGTCTGCTCACCGATGGCGACATCTACATCCTGACAGCCTGGAACGACCAGGGAGGGGCGTGGAATAATCCCGACTACCTGGCCTTCTTCAATTCCTTCCAGCCCTGGGTGGATTGACCGGCCTTAACCCGGATTATTCATGAATCACCTACTGCGGCTGCGTATGAGAAGATTTGACAGCACCGTCTCGATTTTGCTCCCTCAACGTACCTTTTGGTACGCCTCGGTCCCAAAACTCTGCGAGGGCACTGTCAAATCTTCTCATACACACCCTCGCTACGGCGATTCATGAATAATCCGGGTTAATTTGTGTCTGCAAGTTCCTCCCTGTTCGATATAATGGCGTTTTCGGGATGGGATTCCTGTCCATCCGGCATCGCCCGATCCAAAATCATCAAAACGAGTCGAGGGAATTCATGGACTTGTCCCAAAGTGTGCTGCGGCTTCAGATTCGCCGGGCGGGTGTGCTGTCGATTCTGCTGATGGCGTGGGTGTGGGCATCGGTGGCGCCGGCCCAGACCGAGGGCGATAAAGCCCGCGGGGATACCGAACAGGCCATCGAAACCCGCCAGCAGACCCAGCAGCTGCAGGACTCCTGGTCCGAGGAAAAGGACGACCTGGCCCGGCGGTTCCGGGCCGCCACCGAAAACGTCCGCTGGTTGTCCTCGCGCAAGATCGAAGAAACGGCCGAGGCCGACGCCCTTGACGACCGGGTGGTCGAACTGGAGCGGCGCCTGGGCGAGGCCGACCGGCTGGAAGGCAGCATGCAGGACACCTTGATGGTGATTTTTCACCGGCTGGAAGATTCGGTCGCGGCCGGTCTGCCCTTCCTGCCCCAGGAACGCCGGCTGCGTCTGGCTTCGGTAGGTGACGAACTGGTGCGCCCGGACGTGACCTCGGCGGAAAAACTGCGCCGCCTGCTGGAAGCCCTGCAGGTTGAAGCCGGGTACGCCTCCAGCGTGGAGGTCTACCAGGACGAGATCACCGTTGACGGTGACAAGATCCACGCCGATGTGCTTCGCCTGGGTCGCGCGGCCCTTTTCTGGCGCACTGCTGATGGTGACCGTGTGGGCCACTTCGATCCGGCGGCCGGGCTGTGGAGCGAACTGCCGGGCGGTGACAAGCGGCGTATCTCCCTGGCCATGGAAATGGCCGAAAGGATGCGGACCGTCGAGTTGATCGACCTTCCTTTGGGGAGGATCGAACCATGAAATCCCTCATCACCCTTTTGCTGTTGATTTTGCTGTTGATCGTGATGGCCGTTCCGGCGGCCGGGCAGGACATCCGCGAAGCTGCCCGCAAGGCCGCCGCCGACCGCGAAGCCGCCCAGGCCGAGGCCCGGCAGGCCGAAGAGGCCATCCTATCTGACCGCGACCGACTGCGCGCCGAAGTGCAGCGGCTGGAACAGGAACAGGCCGCTCTCGAGCAGGATCTCAAGGACCTGGATCAGCGCCAGGCTGCCGCGCGCCTTTTGCGCGAGGACCTGACCGACCAGTGGGCGGGCCGGGAACTGGGCTTTCGGGAAATATCGGGCAACGTGAGGGTGTCGGCCCGCGATCTGGAGTCGATGCTGAAGGCCTCGCCCCTGAGCGCTGGGGTCGATTGGCGCCTGGATGCGGTCAGCCCCCTGCTGGATACGGGCTATTTCCCGGACATCGACGACATCACCGGCATGGCCAGTGTCTTTTTCGACGAAATCGATCGGGGCGGCCAGGTCAGCCTGCGCGAGGGCGAATTCGTCGGGCGCGATGGCCGGGAGACCACGGGCCGCATTTTCCAGATTGGAAAATTCACCACGGTGTATCAGTCCGCCGAAGAAACCGGTTTTTTGGTCTGGTCTCCGGAGAGTCAGCGCCTGTTCGCCCTGGCCGAATTGCCGCCGCGGCCGGTGCGTCGGTCGCTGGACAAATATCTGGCGGGTGAGTCCGAACTTGTTCCGGTGGACATGAGCGGTGGCGCCGCGCTACGCCAGATCACCCAGCGCACGAACTTCCTGGAGCAGATCCGGCAGGGCGGGCCGATCATCTGGCCCATCTTCCTGATTGCGCTGGCCGCCCTGGTGATCGTGGTCATCAAGATCATCTACCTGAACCGCATGCACGGGAACACCGATCGCATCATGGGCGAGGTGAACGAACTGGCGGCCAAGGGCGACTGGACGGCTTGCGAAAAAATCGTGGCCGGACACCAGGGCAAAAAATCGCCGGTGGTCCGGGTTATCCGAGCGGGGCTCGAAGCCCGGGACGAATCGCGTGAAACCCTGGAAAGCGTTTTGCAGGAGGCTATTCTGCGGGAGCTGCCCCAGGTCCAGAAGGGCATCGCCATGCTGGCGGTGCTCGGGGCGGTGGCCCCTCTGCTGGGACTGCTGGGTACGGTCACGGGGATGATCGACACCTTCCGCGTCATCACCCTGTTCGGAACCAGCGATCCCAAGCTCATGTCCGGGGGCATCAGCGAAGCCCTGGTGACCACCGAGCTGGGCCTGGCGGTGGCCATCCCCATCATGCTGTTGCACACCTACCTGTCGCGGAAATCGGACCACCTGATCGGGGACATGGAATCCAAGGCCGTGCAGATGACCAACATCATCGACAAGCAGAAGATCGCGGGGGCCTCATGATCGACGCCCTCTGGTTCACGGTCGACTATTTCCGGCAGGGCGGCTGGATCATGCTGCCTCTGGTGATCACTTCGGTGGTCCTGTGGACCATGATTGTCGATCGCTGGCGGGAATTCACGATGCTGGGCCGGGGCGATCTGGACCGCAAGGAAGCTATTGCTCTGGTGTCCGGAAACGGGCCCATTCCCCCCGGCCGCGATCAGGGATTGCGGGCCCGGCTGGTGGGGGCCTTCCTGAAGGAACGTTCGGGAGTGGCCCGGTTGGACCGGAAAATCCTGGGCCAGGTTTCGCTGCAGATCCAGCAGTCGCTTGAGGCCCGGCTGGCCGCCATCGCGGTGCTGGCGGCGGTGGCCCCGCTGCTGGGGTTATTGGGCACGGTGCTGGGCATGATCGAGACCTTCGACGTGATCTCGGTCTTCGGCACCGGCAACTCCCGCGCCATGGCGGGCGGCATTTCGATCGCCCTGATCACCACCCAGACCGGACTGCTGGTGGCCATTCCCGGCATGCTGATGAGCAACCGTCTGAACCGGACGGCGCAGCGGCTCAAGACCAATCTTGACGAAACCACGGCCGTGCTGGCCCGCCATCTGGACGAGGGAGTCCCGTCATGATCAACGTGCGCAACACCCTGCGCGGAGGCGGCAGCGAGGTGAACATCAACATGGGTCCCTTGGTGGACATGGTGTTCCTGCTGCTGATCTTTTTCGTGGTGACCACCAGTTTCGTCAAGGAGACCGGCATCGACGTGCAGCGCTCCACCGCGGCCACCGCCGAAAGGAAAGAGCGCGGCAACATCATGCTGGGCATCAGCGCCGACGGTCAGATCTACATGGAGGGCAAACGCATCGACGTGCGCAGTGTGCGGGCCTTGATCGAACGTGCCCTGGCCGAGGATCCGGAAAGTGGCGTGGTGATCGTGGCCGACAAGGACAGCAACACCGGCACCGTGGTCAAGGCCATGGATCAATGCCGTCTGGCCGGAGCGATGAACGTGAGTCTGGCCGCCAAACGGGAAACGGAAGAATGATCCTGCGCAAGGGCATGTCGCTGGGTTTCGCGGCCGCGGTGGCCGTGGCGCTGAACATTCTATTGTTCGCCTCGGCCGCCCTGTTGTCTCGGGATCGGCCGGTGCGCCAGGTTTCCACCGCCCCGACCTCGGTGAACCTGGTCACCCTCAAACCGGCCACGCCGCCGCCGCCCCCGGAAAAGAGGGAGATCCCCAAGCCCAAGCCGAAACCCGAAATGGATTTCATGCCCGAGCTGTCCCGGCCCAGTCTACGGGGGCCTGACCCTCTGGACCTCTCGGTGCAGATCGATCCTTCGCTCTTTGCCGGGGGGCCCGCGCGCGGGGATTTCATATTCAACAGCGGCGATCTGGACCAGGCGCCTCAGAAGGTGTTTCAGTCCAAACCGGTTTATCCGTACAAGGCGCGGCAGCGGAACATCGAGGGTTTCGTGAAGGTGAAGATGCTGGTTCGGGCCGACGGGTCCGTGGGCGACGTTTCCGTCCTGGATGCTCAGCCAAATGGGTTGTTTGAATCGGCGGCTCTGAAAGCTATTCCCCAGTGGAAGTTCAAGGCTGGGGTTATCGATGGGCAGGCGGTGCCCTCCTGGGTGGTTACCACCATTCGGTTTACGCTTAACGATTGATGGAGTGGGTCTTGAGATCAGGTGGATGGGCATCCTTGAATTATGGGACGCGGGTCCGCGACCTCCTGTCGCGGACTCGCTCGGCGTTTCGGTCCCTCCGCCATCCTTGGCGGAGGAACCTTCACGACGCCCAAAATTCAAGGATGCCCATCCACCTGATCTCAAGACTCACTTCATTAATCGTAGTGGTAATTGCGATGGGGGTGACAGC
>CBDUDB010000089.1:0-10850 GCA_965365795.1 uncultured bacterium
GCAGAACGTAGCGCGGAAAGACAAACCGGGTTGTACGATTTGATCGATGTTCTGAAGGGAATCTGACGGCTTCAAACGGAATAGGCCGACCCGGTATGAACCGGACCGGCCAGAAACGGGGGCGGCTACCTGGCAGCTGCTACTTGGCGGCTGCAGCAGCCATGCGGCTCTTGAGCCTGGCGGCGCGCCTTTTGGGCATGAGCCCCTTGCGGGCCTGGGTGTCGATCAGGCTGTACATCTCCGTCAGGGACGCGGCCTTTTCTTCGGGAGCAGTCTGTTCGATCGCGGCGCGGTAGACCTTGATCTGGGCGCGCATCATGGTCCGGTTCTGACGGTTGCGCTCGTTACGCTTCTTGGCGTTGACCAGCCGCTTCTTGCAACTTTTATTATGGGGCACTTTCAAACCTCCGTTAAAGACTTACAGGCGGGGCAATTTAACAGGACAAACCAGGCATGTCAAGGGAACCAAAGGCCGGATCACCAGAGGAAAATGAGGCCCCGAGCTTCCCCGGCGAGCTCCAGGCCAAACTCCGCCTTCTGCCGGATGCGCCCGGTGTCTATCTCCACAAGAACAAACAGGGCAAGGTCATCTACGTCGGCAAGGCCAACCGCCTGAACCAGCGTGTGCGCTCCTATTTTCACACCGGAGGCGAAAAAGACGCCAAAACCCATGCCCTGGTGCGAAAAATCCGGGATTTCGACTATATCGTGACCGATTCGGACACCGACGCTCTGGTCCTCGAGAACCAGCTCATCAAGGAATACCGGCCGCTGTACAACGTGCGGTTGAAGGATGACAAGCAGTACCCCTACATCCGCGTCTCGGTGAACGAGCCCTATCCCCGGGTTTCGGTGGTACGTCGTATTGCCCAGGACGGCGCCCGCTACTTTGGCCCTTTCACGGACGTGAGCGCCATGCGGGAAACCTTGAAATTCGCCGCCGGGGCCTTCCAGGTCCGCACCTGCCATCTGGACCTGCCGGGACAGACGGTGGAAAGGGCCTGCCTGGATTGGCAAATCGGTCGCTGCAGCGCCCCCTGTGTCGATTACGACACCCAGGACGGTTACCGGGACAAGGTTAGCCGGATGGTCCGTTTTCTGTCTGGCGCCGCCCACGAAATCGTGGAAGAATTACGGGGAGAAATGGGAGCGCTTGCCGTCGATCTCCGTTTCGAGGAAGCCGCCAATCTGCGGAATCTCATTGCCAAACTCGACCGCACCACCAGCCGCAGCCGCCCCGTCTCGGGCATTTCCGGTGACTGCGACTTGATCGGCCTGGCGCGCGATGGCGCCGATGCTTCGGGAGTGGTTCTGAGGGTCCGCAGCGGCCATATCCTGACCACCCATCATTTCCTTTTGGCCGACAAGCTGGACAGGGGCCTGGACGCATTCATGGCCCAACTCCTTCGCGAGTATTATCCCCGAGCGGGCGATATTCCATCCGACATTCTGCTTTCCCATCCGATCGAACAACAGGATTCATGGCAGGAATGGCTGGCCGGTATCCGAGGTGGCCGCGTAGTTCTCAAACATCCCCAACGGGGCGCCAAAAAGGAGGCCGTGGAACTGGCCCGAACCAACGCGGCCTTCAAGCTGCGGGAAGTGAATCTGCGCCAGGCCGTGGCCCAACACCCCCGGGTGACTCCCGGTGATATCCAGTTGCAGGAGGCCCTTGACCTTCATTCGGTGCCCGAAACCATCGAGTGTTTCGACATCTCAAACTTCCAGGGCAAGGAGACGGTGGCCTCGCTCGTATTTTTCAAGGGGGGCCGTCCGCTCAAGGGTCGTTACCGCAGATTCCGGATCAAGACCGTCAAGGGAGTGGACGATTTCGCCAGCATGAAGGAAGTGTTGACCCGCTATTATGCCCGGCTGGTGGAAAAGGAAATTCCGCCCGCGGACCTGGTCGTTGTCGACGGCGGGGCGGGTCAGCTATCGGTGGCCCGGGGTGTCCTGGCCCGGTTCGGGCTTCATGAAACCCAGCTGATCGGGTTGGCCAAAAGGGAAGAAACCATCCATCGGGAAACGGGTACCTTGAATCTGCCCCGCAACAGCGAAGCCCTCAAACTTTTGCAACGGGTCCGGGATGAAGCCCACCGTTTCGCCATCACCTATCACCGGTTGCTGCGGGACAAAAAAACCACCGCCAGCGAACTGGATCTCATTCCCGGAATCGGGCGCATCAAGAAACTATCCCTGTTGCATCATTTCGGGTCGGTGGCCCAGATCAGGGAAGCGGCTCCCGACGACCTGGCCGAAGTCCGCGGCATCAACAAACACGACGTGGTCGCCATCCGGGAATTTTTTGCCGGCCGACCGGAGACCGGGTCATGAGCGCGGTGAACTGGGATCTGGCCACGGATAATTTTCTGGCCCACTGCGGTGCGGAAAAAGGGCTGGCCTTCGCCAGTCTCGAGGCCATTCGATTTGATCTGGCCCGTTTGAGAAAGTGGTCTGAAAAGGAGGGACTGGCCTCGCCCGGTTCCCTGACAGACCATCACCTGCGCTCGTTCCTCCTGGAATCCGCCGGGGAACTGGCACCGGCTTCGCGCGCCCGCCTTCTTTCCACCCTCCGATCCTTTTTCCGCTTTCTCATGGCCGAAGAAATGGCCGTGGTCGATCCTACGACCACGCTCATCGCCCCGCGCAAGGGCCGAAAACTCCCCTCGGTACTGACGGTCAAACAGGTCGAACGCCTTCTCGATACCATCAACGGCGCCCGGCCGGGGGATTTGCGGGACCGGGCCATCCTGGAAATTCTTTACGGGTGCGGCTGCCGGGTCAGCGAACTATGCGGCCTGGATGTGACGGATCTGGACCACTCGGAGGCCACCTTGCTGCTTCGGGGTAAGGGCCGGAAACAACGGATGGTGCCCGTGGGGGAACCAGCACTCGAAGCGGTGGGGCTTTACCTGCGCGCCGGCCGCCCTGAGCTGGCCGGTTCCACGCCCGATGCCGCCCTCATCCTCAATCAGCGGGGCGGCCGGTTGTCCCGGGTATCGGTCTGGAATCTCATCAAGAAGACCGGGGCCGCCGCGGGGCTTCCGGACAGTTTGTCACCCCATACTCTGCGACATTCCTACGCCACTCACCTCCTGGAAGGTGGGGCGGACCTGAGGGTCGTCCAGGAACTCCTGGGCCACGCCGACATCGGCACCACCGAGATCTACACCCATATCGACCGGAATTGGCTCACCGAAGCCTGGCTGGAGGCCCATCCCCGGGCCAGGCGCCGATAAAAATCCGGGAATTCGCGGGCGTTTTTCCCGGATGGAGCGTTCTTTGACATGGGCAGTTCCCGATGGTACTGTTCCCCGATCATTTCCGCGATATCCGGGGAGCCGGACACCCGAAAGGCATCTTCATTGAACCAGGACATGACCACCAAACCCGGGACGAAGAAAATCATCCTCAGCGGCATGAGGCCCACGGGCCGTCTGCACTGGGGAAATTACACCGGGGCCCTGGAAAACTGGATTCGGCTGCAAACGGAATACACCTGTCACTTCATGGTGGCGGACTGGCACGTATTGACCACCGCCCTGGACAAGGCACCGGAAATCGAGCTTAATAGCCGCGAGATGTATCTCGACTGGCTGGGTGCCGGCCTCGATCCCGAAAAGTCGGTGCTCTTCATCCAGTCGCGCGTCAAGGAACACGCGGAGCTTTACCTGCTCCTGTCGATGTTGATCAGCATGGGCCGCCTGGAGCGGAATCCCACTTTCAAGGAACAGATTCGCGACCTGAACCTGGGTGGCGAGATCAGCTTCGGCCATCTTGGTTATCCCGTGCTGCAGGCGGCCGACATTCTCATGTACAAGGCCCACGCGGTTCCCGTCGGGGAAGACCAGCTGCCCCACCTGGAACTGACCCGGGAAATGGCTCGCCGTTTCAACAGGATTTTCGGGAATGTCTTTCCCGAGCCCGAACCGCTGGTCACCAAGTTTTCCCGGTTTCCCGGGACTGACGGCAAGCGGATGAGCAAATCACTGGGCAACACCATCGAGATCTCGGCGACTCCGGAGGAGATCCGGAAAAAAATCAAGCCGGCCTTCACCGACCCGGCGCGGTTGCGCAAATCCGATCCCGGGAACCCGGAAATCTGCGCCATCTATACCTGGTACCAGAAGTTCATGCCCGAAGCCGCGGAAGAAACAGCGACCGAATGCCGCTCCGCCGCCCGGGGCTGCGTGGACTGCAAGATGAAACTGGCCGACGGGATCATCGAACATTTTGCTCCCCTCAGGGAGCGCCGGGCGGAGTACGAAAAGGATCCCGCCAGGCTGGATGATATCATCCGGAGCGGTTGCGAAAGGGCCCGCCAAGAGGCGTCCCGCACCATGGCCGCCGTCCACGAGGCCATGGGCATCGGTTGATTCCGGGCAGGCGCCGTCAAACCGGCGCCCCCGACAGCATCTCCAGAAGGGAACGAGGTTCTTCCAGCATGGTGGACCACACCAACGACGAAGCGACAACAGAGGGCCCCGGCCCCGAGGCTCCTCCCGTGGTCCCGGAAACGGGGGAGGACTTGGGGGACGAAACCGGAGGGCCCGAATCCTGGAACCTGGATTCTCTGCCACCGGAGTTGGACTATTTCCGCTCCAGCGAGGCCTACCAGGTTGAGCTGACCGGATTTCAGGGCCCCATGGACCTTTTGCTGCACCTGATCGACCGGGAGCAGGTAGATATCTATGACATCCCCATCGCCTTGATCACCGACCAGTTCGTCCGGCACATCGAAGTGATGCAGACCATCAGCCTGGACAAGGCGGGGGAATTCATCGCCATGGCCGCCACACTCCTGGTCATCAAGATGAAGATGCTCATGCCCTCGCATCTCGACGAGGACGATGAGGACCAGGAAGATCCGCGAGCGGAACTGGTGCGAAAACTGCTCGAGTACCGCCGTTTCAAGGAAGCCGCCGAATCCCTGCAAAAGCAGGAAAGCGAACGACGACAGTACCATATGCGTCAAACGCGCTTTCCCTTTACCGGCGACCTCGATCTCGAACCCCGGTTGCGCATCGAGATGTTTGATCTGCTCTCGGCACTGGCGGGCATCTTCGACCGCATGCAGGCCCGGACCGTTCATGACGTCGTCCGCGAGGCCTACACCGTCGAGGAAAAGATGTCACTCATCGAGGAAAAGGTGGGGTCCGGCGGCACGGTCCGGTTCGAAGAACTGTTCAGCGAGGACACGATCAAGATGGAGGTCATCGTCACCTTCATTGCCGTCCTGGAAATGGTCAAAAGAGGCCGGCTGGAATTCATGCAGACCGAACCGACCGGACCCATCTGGATCCAGCGGCCGGGCCTCGACAAGGAAGTGGGTGACGGGGTGGAACTGACCACCCTGGACGAGGACCATTTCGACGAGGATATGCCCGGCTCGCCCCCGAACGAATTGGAGAATGAATCTTGAAAAGGGAACTGGAAGCCCTGCTTTTTGCCACCGATAGCCCCCTGACGTTGGCCCGGCTGAAAAAGATCTTTCGCGGGGTCGAAACCCCCGATTTCAAGGACGCCATCACGGAATTGCAGAAGGAATACGACGAGTCCGGACACGCCTTCACGGTGGTCGAGTTCGGAGGTGGCTGGCAGATTGCCACCAAACCCGAATTTTCCCCCATCGTCGAGAAAATGCTCAAAACGCGCCGGTTTACCCGGCTTTCCAAGGCGGGCCTTGAGGTCCTGGCCATCATCGGCTACCGTCAGCCCATCACCCGACTGGAGATCGACGACATCCGAGGCGTCAACAGCAGCGGAGCCATCAGTACCTTGAGTGAACGCAATCTCATCGCCGTGGTCGGCCGTTCCCAGGCCCTCGGCAATCCACTTCTTTACGGCACCACCCGTGAGTTCCTCAACCATCTCGGTCTGAAGGGTCTGAATCAGCTCCCGGATCTTCCGGACCTTGAAGGTGTCATGGACAACCGGGAGGAACTCAAGGAATTCGCCAACCGGGTGGGCCGGGAACTGACCGATGGAGAGCTCGAGGACTACTTTTCCGTTCCGGAGGAGAACGGAGGATCCGTCGTTGAAGACCAAGGTGATTTGCCTGACGATGGAAGTCCAGACGCGGAGGCAGCCCCTTCCGAGGAGGATCGTGACGCCTGACAAGGAAATGCGTTTGAATCGTTTTCTGGCTCGTGCCGGACTGGGATCTCGCCGCTCGGTGGAAACCCTCGTGCGCGAGGGGCGGGTGGCGATCGACGGCCAGACGGTTGAAGATCTGGGCCGCCGCGTCCACCCGGCGACTGAAACCGTAACCCTGGACGGGAGGCCTGTTTCCCTGCCGGAAGGATACCGGGTTTACGCTTTCCACAAACCTCACGAGGTTGTTTCCACGATGGCTGCCCAGAACGGTCAGCCTTCCCTGCTTCCTTACCGCCTGCAGGCTGATATTCCCGATCGTTTCATGCCCGTCGGCCGCCTTGACTCCGAGACCACCGGGTTGCTCCTTTGGACTGACGACGGGGAACTCAACCAGGCGCTGTGTCAGCCCGGGTCCGGCCTGTGGAAAACCTACGAGGTGGATCTCAACAAGGATCTCGCCCCCGATAATATCCGGACCCTGACCCAGGGTGGCATAGAGATCGACGGCCGGCCCTGCCTGCCTTGCCGACTGCGCTTGAGCTCTGCCGGGACGACCCGTCAATGGGCCATGGAAATCCACGAGGGACGCCGCCGCCAGATCCGCCGCATGTTTCAGGCGGTGGGACTGAAGGTTCTGCGCCTGCACCGGACCGCGGTCGGCCCGGTCCGGCTCGGTCGCTTGCGCCCGGGGGATTTTCGCCGTCTCAACCACGACGAGGTGGATGATTTGCGCGGGTTGTTGAAGGGATCTTCGGCGAGTTCCAAACCGTCGCGCTGAGTGTTTTGGAATTGGTTCTTACAGGAACAGAAGGGGATCGATGATGGACTTCAAAAAGCTTTTCCGGCCTGGCATCCTGACGACTCGGTCTTACACTCCCGGACGTCCCGTCGAGGAAGTCCAGCGGGAACTGGGCCTGGAAAAAGTCATCAAACTGGCCAGCAACGAGAATCCGGAAGGACCGCTTCCGACGGTGGTCTCAGCCATTCAGAAGGCCGCTCTCGGCATCAACCGCTACCCCGACGCTTCCTGCTTCGAATTGACCCGCAAACTAGCCGGCCATCTCGGTGTTGAACCTTCGAATCTGATCTTCGGTAACGGCAGTAACGAAGTCGTCGACATCCTCATCCGGGCCCTGATATCCCCGGGTGAGAACATGGTTTTCAGTCACCACAGCTTCATCGTCTATATGCTGACCGCCAGTGTGCACTTCGAGTGTGGTCGACCGATCCCTCTGGCAAGCGGGGACAAGCACGACCTGCCGGCCATGGCCGCAGCCGTGGACGCCAAGACCAAACTGGTCATCGTCTGCAACCCCAACAATCCCACCGGGACCTATAACACCGTCGAGGAATTCCGCACCTTCCTGGCGGCCATTCCCGATAACGTGATTGTGGCGGTGGACGAAGCTTACTACGAATATGTGGCTGCCGAGGATTATCCACAGACCCTGGCCATGTGCGGCGACTATCCAAATCTTGTGCTTTTGAGGACTTTCAGTAAAATCCATTCACTGGCCGGCCTGCGGATCGGCTACGGTGTGGGGCACCCGGACCTGATCGCCGAGCTGCACAAGACCCGGGAGCCGTTCAACGTCAACATGCTGAGTCAGGCTGCGGCCTTGGCCTGCATTGACGCTTGGGACGAAGTGCCCGGCCGCGCGCGACGCAATCGTGAACAGCTGGAGTGGATGGAGACGGAGCTGGGAAATCTGGGATTCGAGGTCGTGCCCAGCCAGACCAATTTCATCCTGGTACGCACTCCCGGCGACGCGGGCAAGCTGACCGAAGCATTGCTTCACAAGGGAGTCATCGTCAGGCCCATGCACGCCTTCGGCCTGGGAGAGGGCGCCCTGCGGATCAGCATCGGACTGCCCGAGGAAAACCAACTGTGTATCGAGGCACTCAAGGATATAGTGAAGACATCATGAAGGAGATCTTGTTCTGATGGGCGCACCCGAACCGCGCAAAACCACCCCGCTGGTGAGCCGGGAACCCGGCCAGCCGAATACCATCGTGACCGTCGGGGACGTGTGCTTCGGCGGCACCAAGGTTGTGCTCATCGGGGGACCCTGCGCCGTCGAGGACAAGGATCAGATGGCCCGGACCGCGGACCAGGTGGCATTTGTCGGGGGAACCATGCTGCGCGGCGGTGCCTGGAAACCCCGCACCAGTCCCTACGACTTCCAGGGCCTGGGTGCGGCGGGTCTGGATCTTTTGGCCGAGGCTGGTCGGGCCGCGGGTCTGCCGATCGTGACCGAGGTTCTGGATCCCCGTGACGTGGCCCTGGTGGCCGGCACCGCGGACATGCTTCAGATAGGCAGCCGGAGCGTTCAGAATTTTCCCCTCTTGCGGGAGGTCGGCGCCTGCGGGAAACCCGTACTGTTGAAGCGGGGCATGATGACCACCGTCTCCGAGTGGCTCAGTTCCGCCGAATATGTACTGGCCGCCGGGAGCAAGGAGCTGGTTTTCTGTGAACGGGGCATCCGAACTTTCGAATCCGCCCTGCGAAACACCCTGGACATCGGTTCGGTGGCCGTGCTCAAGGAAATCACCCATCTACCGGTGATCGTTGATCCCAGCCACGCCGCCGGCGATGCACGTTACGTCACCGCCCTTGCCCGCGCGGCGGTCGCCGCCGGCGCCGACGGCTTACTCGTGGAGACCCACTGCTCGCCCGACAAGGCCCTGAGCGACGGGGTGCAGACTCTCGACCCCACCCAGTTCGCCGCTCTGGCTGAATCCTGCCGCGCCGTCGCCCGCGCCCTGGGGCGGGACCTCTGAGATGGGCGCCGTTTTTGATGACGACCTTCCTCCCTTGAACCCAGCCTTGCTTCCGCGGACCGCGGTCATCGCCATCGACGGGCCGGCCGGGTCGGGCAAGTCCACCACGGCGCGCGCCCTGGCTGATATTTTCAATCTCCTGTACATCGACACCGGAGCCATGTACCGCGCCTTGACTCAGGCAGCCCTATCCGCGGGGATCGATCCCAATGACGAAGACGGGCTGTCCGAACTGCTGAAACCCGCCCGTCTGGAACTGAAACCCACCAAGGGTGATGTCAGCGTTATCTGGAACGGCAAGGATGTCTCCCGAGCGATCAGGACCCCCGAAGTCGAGGCCGCCGTATCCCGTGTCAGCAGCCACCCGGCAGTTCGGACCAAAATGGTGGAGAGGCAAAAAGAGCTGGGGCGCCAAGGTGGCGTGGTCATGGAGGGTCGCGACATCGGCAGCGTGGTCTTTCCTCTGGCCACGGCCAAGATATTCCTGTCCGCCAGCCTGGAAGCCAGGGTGGAGCGCCGCTTCCGTCAGTACCAGCAACGCGGTCTCGATGTTTCCCGCCAGGATCTGCAGATCGATCTCGCCGAAAGAGATCGTCAGGACAGTGAACGCCAGACCAGTCCGCTGGCCATTTCCCCCGATGCCATGGTCATCGACAGCAGTGACCTCACCCTCGAACAGCAGAACCAGCGGTGCGCACGCTCCTGTCTGGTCAATCCCACCCTGGACCTGGAACTGGACACGGACCTGGAAACCGCTCTGCGGGAACTCCCTGACCACTACCGCCTGGCCTATAGTTTTTTTCGTGCTCTGGCCCGATTCTACGGTCTAAAACAGTTCGGGAACGAGGGGGGCGCCCTGCCCCGCGGGTGCATCGTCGCGGTCAACCACGTGAGCAACTGGGATCCGCCCCTGATGGGATCCACCCTGCATCGTTTCCCGGTTCACACCCTGGCCAAGGCCGAGCTATTCAAGATCTGGCCCATGGGACCGTTTATCCGCTGGATCGACGGCATCCCCATCCAGCGATCCGGGTATGACGCCGGGGCCTTCACCGAAGCCATCGCCCGGCTCGACGAGGGCCGAAATCTCCTGATTTTCCCCGAGGGAACCCGGCGGGCCATCGGCCACCCGGGGCCGGTGCGAAACGGGCTTGGGATCCTGGTCCAGGCCACCGACGCGCCCACCTTACCCATTTTTGTCCGCGGAACCTACGGGCGGCAGCCCGGGGGATGCGCGCGATCCCCTCTGGAAGTCCATTACGGGCCGATGATTCGGTGGCACGGACTGCCCGCCTTGCGCCAAAATCTGGACAAGAAGGAAATCAGCCGCAGGATCGCCAATCTGTGCGAAGCGGCCTTCTGGGAACTGCAGGCCATATCCTTCGCCGCAAATCCCCAAACGGAATTCGAAAAAGACCTGGGGGTAAAGCAGTTGAAGAAGTTCGCCCGCCGTCAGGCCCAGGTCTTCGGCCGCTGACCCCTTTTTGCCCGTTTCCTTGCCAATATGGCACTTGCCCACTATATTCCCGCATCTGCCGGGGACCGAGTGGTCCCGGGGCATTCATCTGTCACTAGGAGGCAACCTTTCATGACCGCCAACCCCAATTCCGATTCCGAAGAAGGCCGCGAAGACGCCAATGAGGCGCCTGTGGCCCCTTCCCCGGAAAAAACCCCAGAATCCAACCGCAAAGGCAATGACGACGACCGAAGCTCTGAACGGGCAGCTGCCGCCGAGGTTCTGCCGACGCCCCCCGCCCCCCGTTTGAGCACCGAATACGATCCCGAGAGCATCGTCAACTTCGACTACCTCGAAGAAGAGGGCCAAGAATGGGATTTGAATTCGGACGAGATGCTGTCCCTGATCAACCAGTACGAAGAAACCCTCACGGACATCCAGGAAGGCCAGATCCTCAAAGGTACGGTCATCGAGGTTCGTGATAACGAGGTCCTGCTCAACATCGGCTTCAAGAGTG
>CBDUDB010000090.1:0-10536 GCA_965365795.1 uncultured bacterium
CCGGATTATTCATGAATCACCTACTGCGGCTGCGCATAATAAGATTTGACAGCACCTTCTCGGTTTTGCTCCCTCAACGTACCTACTGGTACGCCTCGGTCCCAAAACTCTGCGAGGGCACTGTCAAATCTTATCATACGCACCCTCGTTACGGTGATTCATGAATAATCCGGGCTAAAGGGGCCGTCCCTGAATTAAGGGGAATTTTCACCGCCGATTGGCTATATTTCCAGTCACACAAACGATAGAAACGTTCCGGGGGTCTTTGATCGCGCCAGTGATTTCGCCCTGGTACGAGGTGGACTATTTCCCCACGGGGGATTCGACAAGGAGAAGGCTCATGGCCATCGAGACGACCGGTAAAATGGTGATCAACGTCTACGATCAGACTCGCAAACGGCTCGAGGTCGTTCGCGCCAGACTGGGCCGGCCCCTGACCCTGGCCGAAAAGGTTCTCTTCGGACATCTGGCCGATCCGGCGAAGCAGGAGTTTGAACGTGGCGAAGCCACCCTGGCCCTCAGGCCCGACCGGGTGGCCATGCAGGACGCGACCGCCCAGATGGCCATCCTGCAATTCATGCAGGCCGGCCGCGACGAGACCGCCGTTCCAACCACCGTCCACTGCGATCACCTTCTGCTGGCCCACAAGGGAGCCGCCTACGACAAGACTCACGCCCTCGATGTGAACAAGGAAGTCTACGAATTCCTCAGATCATCGGCGGCCCGCTTCAAAATGGGATTCTGGAAACCCGGTTCGGGAATCATTCACCAGATTGTCCTGGAAAATTACGCCTTCCCCGGCGGACTGATCATCGGGACGGACAGCCACACGCCCAACGGCGGTGGCCTGGGCATGGTGGCCTGCGGGGTCGGTGGCGCCGACGCGGTCGACGTCATGGTCGGCTTGAACTGGGAAGTGAAGGATCCGCGGCTGATTGGCGTGAAACTGATCGGCGCGCCCAGCGGCTGGACCTCGCCCAAGGACGTCATCCTCCAACTACTGGGGATTCTGACCGTCAAGGGCGGGACCAACGCCATCGTGGAATACTTCGGGCCCGGGGCCGAAGCCCTCAGCTGCACCGGCAAGGGAACCATCACCAACATGGGGGCCGAGCTTGGGGCTACCACCAGTATCTTCCCCTACGATCACCGCATGGCCACCTACCTGAAGGCAACCCGCCGAGCCGAACTGGCCGAACTGGCGGATGCCAATGTGGATTTGTTGACCGCCGATCCCGAGGTCCTGGCCAGTCCCGCCGATTATTTCGATCAGATTGTCGAGATCGATCTTTCCGCCCTGGAACCCCACCTGGTGGGGCCCCACTCGCCGGACATCGCCCATCCGGTGAGCCGCATGGCGAGGGACACCGACGCTGAGGGATACCCCGCCAAACTGACCGCGGCCTTGATCGGCAGCTGCACCAATAGCTCCTACGAGGATATCAGCCGGGCCGCCGACGTGGCGCGTCAGGCCAAGGCCAAGGGCCTGAAGATGAAGACCAGTCTGTGGGTTTCCCCGGGCAGCGACCTGATCTATGAGACCATCAAACGGGACGGGCAGCTGGCGGCTTTGGAGGAAATCGGGGGCACGGTGCTGACCAACGCCTGTGGGCCGTGCATCGGCCAGTGGCACCGTGACGACATTACCGAGGGCGAGGTCAATTCCATCGTCAATTCGTTCAACCGCAACTTCAAGAAGAGGAACGACGGCAATCCCCAGACCCACTCCTTCATCGGCAGCCCCGAAGTGGTCATGGCCTACGGGCTGGCCGGAACGTTGAAGTTCAATCCCCTGGCCGACACCCTGACCAACGACAAGGGGGAGTCGGTCCTGCTGGACGCGCCCGCCGTGGCGGACGAACTTCCCCCAAAGGGTTTCGTGGTTTCGGTCGGCGGTTACCAGGCGCCACCCAGCGGGGCGACGGACATCCAGGTGATCGTGGATCCGGGCAGCGACCGCCTGGCCCTTCTGGAACCCTTCAGCGCCTGGAGCGGCCAGGATTATTTCGGCCTGCCTCTGCTGATCAAGGCACTGGGCAAGTGCACCACCGACCACATCTCCATGGCCGGGCCCTGGCTCAAGTACCGCGGGCACCTGGACAATATCAGCAACAACATGCTGATCGGGGCCGTGAACGCCTTCAACGAACAGACCAACAGCGTGAAGGACCAGCTTTCCGGCCAGTTCGGCGAAGTGCCTGCGGTGGCGCGGCACTACAAGGCCGAAGGCTTGCGCTGGGTCGTGGTCGGCGATGAAAACTACGGCGAAGGCAGCAGCCGCGAACACGCCGCCATGTGTCCGAGACACCTGGGCTGTGCGGCGGTGGTGGTGCGCAGCTTCGCGCGGATTCACGAAACCAATCTAAAGAAACAGGGCGTGCTGCCGCTGACATTCTGCGATCCGGCGGATTACGACAAGGTGAGTGAAGATGATCGCATCGATTTAGTCGGTCTGGCCGATCTGGCCCCGGACATTCCGGTGAAGATGGTGCTCCATCACACCGGCGGCGGTAGCGACGAGATCATGCTGAACCATACCATGACCGACGAGCAGATCGCCTGGTTTGTGGCCGGTTCGGCCTTGAACAAGATCAAAGAGGCGAACGGGTAACCCGTGAAAAAGGCCGGCCAGGTTGGCTTGGGTTTGGCGGTGCTGGCAGGGGCCGTTTGGTTTCTGGAAACGGCCACGGCACCTGAACCTGCCGTGGTGGTGGAACCTCCCCTGGGCGAAAAGACCGGCCTGCCCCTACCTGTGCTGTTGACCGCCGATGCCGCCGGCCAGCGAGTTTTCCTCAGCTGGCAGTCGGTGCCCGGAGCCCTGACGTACCACCTGTGGCGCGCGACGGGTCCGGACGCCGCCTTCAAGGTCATTTTCATGGGACCCGATACAACCTTCACGGACGTCGCCGGCCTTCTGCCCGGACAGAATTATTGCTATCAGCTGACCGCCATTGATCCTGAATTTGACGAATCGGGCTTTTCCGCCCCGAAATGCGTGGAACGACCTTCGGAATTGCGATAAATCTCCGGTATTCAGACCGCGGAACCCAAATTGTTTAAATTGAAATACGAGGTCTAACATGGAAAATCGTTGTGATTTGACCGGAAAGGCCGCCCTTGTCACCGGCGCCAGCCGGGGTATCGGCAAGGCGGTGGCCGAGATGCTGGCCCAGCATGGAGCCAAGGTCGCCGTCCACTACGGCATGGACGAACACGCCGCGGAGAAGGTCCTGCAAGGGTTGGCGGGAGATGGGCACATCAAACTATCGGCCGACCTGGGGGATTCGAACGAAGCGGCCCGGCTGTCCGAAAGGGCCGCCGAAGGTCTGGGTCGCCTGGATATCGTGGTCAACAATGCCGGAATTTTCGTCACCCACGACATCCTGCAACTCGATCAGGCCCACTGGCAGGAGTACTGGAACCGGACAATCGCGGTGAACCTGTCCGGCCCGGCCCACGTTATTCAGGGTGCCATTCGTCACCTTGAGGCGGATGGTGGGGGTCACATCGTGAACATCTCGAGTCGCGGCGCCTTTCGGGGCGAACCCGAGGCGCCGGCCTACGGGGCGAGCAAGGCGGGGCTGAACAGCTTGAGCCAGTCGCTTGCCGTGGCCCTGGCGCCCAAGGGCATCATGGTGGTGGCGATCGCACCGGGCTGGGTGTTGACCGACATGACCCGCGATTACCTGGAAGGGCCCGGGGGAGATCAGATTCGCAATCAGAGCCCCATGAAGCGGACGGCGACCGCGGACGAGGTGGCTCACGTTGTCCTGATGGTTTGTTCCGGGAAGGCGGATGCGCTAACTGGGGGGATTATTGATCTCAACTGCGCGTCTTATCTGAGGTCTTAGATTTCCGAAAAGGCATGGGCCCGTCATTCGATATGTCCTCGTTCCTGCGGATTAATCGAATGACGGGCCCATGCCTTTTCGGAAATCTAAGACCTCAGATAAGAATCGTAGTGGGGGGCCTGCCAAGGGGAGCGCCTCTTCGGGATTTTACCATTGGAAAAGTTAGGGGCCCCCGGGGGCCTTTTTTCAATGCTATTGGTGTTATGCAGTTCGTGGTTAGGATTATTGAAGTTACTGACCGGTGGCCATTTGACGGAAGATGGAACGGGCGGTTTCGTCATCGGCGACCACGGAAATATCCTGGTCCACAATCAGTCAGGCATATTCCAGGGCTGAGGGGGACTGGCAGCCTACAATGGCGGGTGCCTCGTGGATCAGTTCGTCACGTTGAAGCGCATCAACCATGAACAGAGCGAAGTCCACCCTGCGGGTGAGGTTGCTTTTTAGAATGGGATCGCCCACGTGCTTGCTCCACACGGGAAGCCCTTGGCTCTCGCCCTCTTCAAGGTCGCTTCCCCGTACGACGGTCCACCGCGTATCGCTGGCAAACACGCGCCGGAGTGCCTCAACCTGGTCGTCTATGTCAAACGCGCGTACCAATCGGGCCAGCCAACTTGCCGCGCGTATAGTCCACTTGAAAGTCCGCGAGTAAACGTCTTGACCGTCGTACGAAATGTGCCATCCGCATGAAAAAACCAGACGCGCTCCCGGAGGCGCAAAATCCAGCACTGCTTGGGCTGTCTCGGACGAGTAATTGTGGATGCCCCAGGGGACGAGTACGGTGAGGACTCCGTCACAACCGGAAACCGCTTTCTTGATGACTTCGCGATCATTGGTCGCACCAGATATGACGGTGATGCGCCCACGGAACGAGTCGAGTTTGGAGATACTCTTCTGCCGGCACACACCAACTACTTCGTAGCCCCGGTCAAGGGCGTGCTGTACCATATACTTCCCGAGTTTCCCTGATGCCCCGACTACGCAAACCTTCATCGCGTGTACCCTCCTATTGGCTGCCCAACGCGGTATAAAATACAAGTCCCGCAATGGCCCAAAAAACGATCCAGCTCAGGTGCTTTCCCTTCGAAAAACCGAAGGCAACCGCACCGCTGATGAAAAATACGGTGCCGACAGTCATTAGAACTACTCGCGTCGGATCAGCGGGCTGGCGGGAAACGGCCCAGGTCAGGTAACCCAGGCCCCACCAGGCAATGGTCGTCAGGTGCCAGGCAAACCGAAGCGTTCTCCGGGTGAAAAAATCGTTGCCGAAAAGAGGCGGAATTCGTGAAGAACGGAACAACCGAATCAAGATGAATCGTTCACCCAGGTACGAATGAATGATTCCAATCACGAAGCACAGTGTCGCGGCTGTTGCTAGCACAATCTCTCCTCGCGGCAAATGCAGGACCTGATTGACGAATTCCTCAAACAAGATCCACAATCGACCCGAAATCCGGATCAAAAAGACGTTTGTAAATACGTATGGCGAATCCGTCGGTCATGCCCGCCAGGTAATCGCAGATGATGCGTGCGCGGCGCTGGGTGTCATCGCCAGCCTGGGACATCTCCACCTCGAAATCCCGCGACAGTAGGGGATGGTTGGAGGGGCGATCCCGCAGGTAGTTTTTTTGCAGCGCGTCGAAGAGACGTTCAAGCATGAAGCCGCCCTTGTGTTCGAGCTGGCATACCTGGGGAGATTGGAAAACCAGATCCACCGCCAGGCGGGCGTAGAGTTTTTGCTCGCGGACGATGGCAGGATCGATGGCCACCCCATACTTATAGCGATTGGTCCGTGCGCTCATGAAATTGTCGCGTTGGGTCAGGGAACACGCTTCGACGAAGACCCCGATCTTGCGATTCATGGAGCGCTCGAGTCCCCCGGCGCCGATGACCGCGATCAATTCCTCGACGATGCGGCTTTCGGCGCTGTCGAGATTTCGTTCGGCCGCCCAGCGGTTGATTGTGTCCATGGTCACGAAGCCGGCGTTGGCGCTGTCGACCAGATCGTTCAGGGAGTAGGCCGTGTCGTCGGCCCAGTCCATGATCTGACATTCGAGGCTGCGGAATTCGTTGAGCTTTTTTCCCGGGGTCAAATCGGACGGAAACGGTGAGTCGGCGAATACGAAATCCAGGTACTTCTGCTGATCATCGTAGATGAAATGCCTGACCGGGTCGGGCCACTGGCTGAACAGGGTCTTGTACTTGAGCACCCCGTCCACGAAGGCCCTGGTGGGGTTCATGCCGCGCCGGCTGCGGCCGCTGGTGAAGATGATCTCGGTGATCAGCCGCAGGGTCTGGGCATTTCCCTCGAAACCCCCATAGGGCTTCATCAGGCGGTGCAGGGTGCCTTCGCCGGCGTGGCCGAAGGGCGGATGCCCGATGTCGTGGGCCAAGGCGGAGGCCTCGACCAGGGCGTTGTCGATGAAAAAACCATCGCCAAGCAGGTCGCTGGAATGGTTCAGGTAACCGGCGATGGATCCGGCGATCTGGGCCACTTCGATGGAGTGGGTCAGGCGGGTGCGGTAAAAATCGTATTCTCCGGACAGGAACACCTGGGTCTTGGCCTGCAGGCGGCGAAAGGCGGCGTTGTGGATCAGGCGATCGCGGCCCCGCTGGAAGGCGCTGCGATAGTCGGCTGGGCGGGGCTCGAGTTCTTCACAGTCGAAGTCGTTATAGAATTCGTTGGTCATGGAGCATCTGCTTTCCGGGAGGATCTTTGGCGGACCGCTTCGAAGAGGAGGACGGCTGCCGTGGTGGAGACGTTTAATGAATCGCCGGTACCGAGCATGGGGATGCCGATGGTCAGGTCGGCGCGAGACAGCCACTCCGGAGAAAGACCCTCATGTTCGGTGCCCAAAACGATGGCCGTCGGCCCGGTCATTCCGATTTCGTCCCAGCGATGATCGGCCACGGGGCTGGTGGCCACCGAGGCGATGCCGCCCGATACCAGGAACTGTTGAACGGCGTCGGTATGCTCGGCGACCGTGGGCACGGCGAAAAAGGCTCCCCGGGAGGCCCGCAGGACGTTGGGGTTGAACAGGTCGGTGCCACCGCCGCAGACGATGACCGCGTCGGCGCCGGCCCCATCGGCCACCCGCAACACCGCTCCCAGATTTCCGGGTTTTTCCACGTTTTCCAGGACGACCAGCAACGGGTCGGCCGGCAGCTCGAGATCCTTCAGCGAAACCGTCAGGTGGGGTGCGACCACGAGCAGACCTTCGCCCTGGTCGCGATACGAGATCTTGTCCATGACCGGCTCGCTGACCTGGATCATTTCCAGACCCTGGACGGCAAACAGCCGGTCCAGCACGTCCTGGTTTTCCGGGGCGATGCGCGAAGGACAGAAAAAGAGGGCCCGCAGGGGATAGTCGGCGTCAAGAGCCCGAACGATGACCAGGGGTTCCTCGATCAGGGTCAAACCGGAACGGTCCCTTTCCCGACGCGTGCGCAATCGGACCAGTTCCTTGATCCGGTCGTTCTGCAGGCTGGTGATGGTCAAGGGCTCGTCGTTCATGCGTCCAGTTCCCCGAAAAAGGCGGAGTTCAAAACGGTTGTCGGCAAGGCGGCTATTTTTCGAGCCTGGTAGTCGAAGCAGGCCATCCCGTTTTCGACCAGGGCGATCGACTGGCCATCGGCCGGCCGGGTAACTCGGTAGAAGATACGAAAGCCGCTACCGGTCGGCTCGTCCGCGGCCACTTCGAACTGGAGAAGGTCCCCGGCGTAGGCCTCGGCCTGGTAGACGACGGCGGTGTCGCCCAGGATCAGGCTCACCCCGCCGAAATCCAGTTCACTCAAATCGTGGGCCGCCAGGAAGGCGACTCTGGCCTCATGAACCAGGGATAGCAAACGGTCGTTGCCCAGGTGCCCGCCGTAGTTCAGATCGGTGGTGCGCACCGCAATTTCACAGGTGAAGGGGTAGGCCGCCAGTGGATTCAGTTTCAAGCGGGGCATGATTCTCCTTTGATTCAACCCACCAGGATGCCGGCGATGGTGGCGGTCAGCCAGGAGGCCAGTGCGCCCCCGAACATGGCTTTCAGCCCGATGGCGGCAACGTCGGCCCGGCGCGAGGGAACGATGGTGCTGATGCCCCCGATCTGGATGGCGATGCTGGAGAAGTTGGCGAATCCGCACAGGGCGTAGGTGCCGATCACTACGCTGCGCGGCGATAACAGGCCGCCGTCACGGGCATTGATCAGCTCGATGTAGCCCACGAACTCGTTCACGGCGATCTTGGTCCCCAGCAGATTGCCGAAGGTGCCCGCTTCGCTCCACGGCACCCCCATGACCCAGGCGATGGGGGAAAACACCCAGCCGAAGATCTGTTGCAGGGACAGCCCCAGAAAACCCAACCCGTAGTTGACCATGGCCACCAGGGCGATGAAGGCCAGCAGCATGGCGCCGATGTTGGCCGCCAGTTTCAGGCCCACGCTCGCGCCGCCGGCCGCGGCGTCCAGCACATTGGAATACTCGCGTGGCACGTTGAGGGTCACCGTGCCGCGGGTGGGTGATTCTTCCGTTTCCGGGTACATGATCTTGGCCACGACCAGGGCCGCGGGCGCGGACATCACGCTGGCGGCCAGCAGGTGACCGGCGTCGACGCCGAAACGCACGTACGCTGCCATGACCCCGCCGGCCACGGTGGCAAAGCCGCCGACCATCACCGCCATCAGTTCGCTCTGGGTCATGGTCGGCAGGTAGGGCCGGATCACCAGAGGGGCTTCGGTCTGGCCCACGAAGACGTTGGCGGCGCAGGAAAAGCTTTCGCTGCCGCTGGTGCCCATGGTCTTGCGCATGACCCAGGCCATGCCGCGGATCAGGATCTGCATGACGCCCAGGTGGTACATAAGGGCCATCAGGCTGGAAAAGAAAATGATGGTCGGCAGGATGTGAATCACGAAAACCGTGCCGACGGGCACGAGCTGGCCCGTGATCGAGTCGGTGACCTGGATGTAACCGTCTTCGGGGTGGATGAAGGTCACCAGGTCTTCGCTGGTGCGGTAGAGGTTGCCCCACATGAAGGAGGCGCCGGCGTCGGTGAAGGCCAGCAGCCGGGTCACGAAGGCGCGGGCGCCGCTGAAGACGGCCCCCCCCCAGGGGGTTTTGAGCAGGATCACCGCCAGGATGAGCTGCAGGCCCAGGCCCCAGCCGGCCACCCGCCAGGGAAAGAGGCGGCGGTTGTTGCTCAGCAGCCAGGCTATCAGCAGCAGCACGAAGATGCCAAGAAGGGAGATGAGATTTGCCAGCAAGGCGGCCTCCCGATGCGGGGTTCCGATTAAAGCGTGAATTTTGGGCGATTATTCCCGAATACGGCCCGATCGGTCCACTACCAAATTGACAGTCAGACCGATGGCGGGTATTTTTCCGCCATGAAAGAACTGGATGGCAAACCACTCCCGCCTGTGGTCATCGGTATCGCGGGCGGATCGGGCTCCGGCAAAACCACCGTGGCCCTCCGTGTGCGGGAAGCGTGCCCCGGCCAGACCATCCAGATCATCCATCACGATTCCTACTACCACGACAATTCCCACCTGCCCCTGGAAAAAAGGGCCCAGATCAACTACGACCATCCCAATGCCTTCGAGACCACCTTGCTGGTGGAGCATCTTCAAGCCCTCAGGGAGGGGCAGTCGGTCCAGGTTCCCAAGTACGATTACGCCATCCACAGCCGGCTGAAGGAAACTTCTCTCGTCGAACCGGCGGACATCGTATTCGTGGAAGGGATTCTCGTTCTGGAATCGCCCGAACTGCGGAGTTTGATGGATATCCGGCTCTACATCGACGTCGACGCCGACGAGCGGGTGTTACGGCGCATGAAACGGGACGTGCTCAAGCGCGGACGGACCATGGAATCGGTCATGGACCAGTATCTGAACGTGGTGCGCCCGATGCACCTGCAGTTCGTGTGGCCGAGCAAACGATATGCGCACCTGATCATCCCCGAGGGCGGCTTCAACAAGGTGGCCATCGACCTGATCGCCACCAAGATCCAGAACATCATCCGCGAACACGACCGGATGCGCGCCCTGGGACAGGAAATCGAAAAGGCCAAATCGGAAGAAACTTGACCGGGGGAGCCGGCGGCTGCCGGTTCCGGACACTTTCAAAAATGGAGGCGGACCGTGACCTTCGACGACCAGGAATACCTGAAACGTTACCCGTTCATCGACCGGATATTGATTTCCAGCGAGGATATCCAGCGTCGCGTGCGGCAGCTCGGCAATGAGATCAGCGGGGAATACAAGGGCAGAACGCCCATTTTCGTGTGCATCCTCAAGGGAGCCTATCCCTTCCTGGCTGATCTGACCCGCTGCTTGTCGGTCGATCACGAGGTCGATTTCATGGCGGTGTCCAGCTACGAGGGCGGAACCCAGAGCACGGGTGTGGTGAAGATCGAAAAGGATCTCAAAAGCAATATCACCGGCCGTGACGTCGTGCTGGTCGAGGATATCATCGACACGGGATTGACCATCGCCCACCTGGTGGAGCTGCTGGGTACGCGCAACCCGCGCAGCATTCGGGTGGCGGCGCTGTTGGACAAAAAACCCGCCCGCCTCAAAGAGGTGGAACTGCACCATGTCGGGTTCGAAATTCCCAACGAGTTCGTGATCGGTTACGGACTGGATTACGATGAGAAATACCGGAACCTGCCGTTCATCGGCATCATGAAGGCTTAGGAGAGCATGAA
>CBDUDB010000091.1:0-10465 GCA_965365795.1 uncultured bacterium
TGACCGGCACCAACACCGACCGCCTGAAGGAAGAGCGGGAGCGGGGCATCAGCATCGAGCTGGGCTTTGCGGAGTTCGACCTGGGTGATGGGGTCTTTCTGGGCGTGGTGGACATGCCCGGGCACGAGAAGTTCGTCAAGCAGATGGTCTCCGGTGCGGGCGGCGTCGACCTGGCTTTTCTGGTGATCGCCGCCGACGAGAGTGTCATGCCTCAGACCATCGAACATCTGGAAATTCTGGACTCCCTCGGCGTGCAAAGCGGCGTCGTGGTTATCACCAAGACCGACATGGTGGACGAGGATTTCGCCGCCGTGGCCGCCGTAGAGGCGATGGAACTGGTCGAGGGCACTTTTCTCGAAGGCAAGCCCATTGTCGCCGTTTCCGCCCACAAGGGGACGGGCCTGGAAGAATTGAAAGCCGCCTTGAAGGCCGAAGCCCAGGCCCTGCCTGTGCGCGCGGAGGAGGGAGTCTTTCGACTCCCGGTGGATCGCATCTTCACCCTGCCCGGCGCCGGGGTGGTTGTCACGGGCACCTGCTGGGGCGGCGCCGTCGCCGTGGGCGACAAGCTGGAAGTACTTCCCGGCAATACGCCCGTCCGGGTGCGCGAAGTCCAGGTCCACGGACAAAAGGCCATGCGGGGGGCCTCCGGTCAGCGCTTGGCTCTGGCTCTGCACGGCATCAAGAAGGATGAAATCCAGCGCGGTTTTCAGATCACCGCCGCAGGCGCGGCACGGCCCACACGGCGACTTGATATCCGGGCGAACATGATGTCCCACTACCAGGGCGTCATCAAAAATCGGCAACGCCTGCACATCCATCACGCGGGCCGGGAAGTGCTCGCCCGTATCGTTCTTTTGGACGAAAAAGAACTCGGTGGTGACGGCGGCCCGCGTTCAGGACTGGCGCAGTTGCACCTGGAGGATGAACTCGTTGCCATGCGGGACGATCGCCTGGTGCTGCGGTTTTATTCGCCGGTCACGAGCATCGCCGGTGGGGTGGTGCTCGACCCGGCGCCCCGGTCGCACAAACGATTCGAAACCCAGGCCCTCGAAACGCTGGATGTCCTGGAGTCCGGCGACCCGCAGGAATTGTTCCGGCAGAAACTGAAGGAAGCCGGTTACATGGGTCTTCCGCTCGACCAGGCCCTGGGGCAGCAGGACGACCCAGAGGCCGTCCTTATCGGCAAGAGACTTTACCACCAGCAGCTGGTCGGGGACCTTTCCGGAAAAATTGGCGAACTGGTGGATGGGTACGCCGCCAAGTTTCCCCTGCGAATCGGCATCCCCAAGGAGGAAGCCCGCCGCAAGTGCAAGTTCAAGGGCGGGGCCAACGAGTGGAATCAGATCGTGATGGCGCTGCAGGGCGAAGCGGCGTGGGCGGTTGCCGGTGACCGGATCGGTCCTTCGGAAAAAGGACCGGAATTGACCGTGGCGATGGCAGGCGCCATTTCCATTGCCACAGCGGAACTTCAGGCTTTCGGATTGAACTGGCCGGGACTGGACAACTGGGCCGCCGATTCCCCGGTTTTCAAGACCGCGGCAGCTGATGCGGCGCTCAAGGAAATCAAACCCACCGAAGTCCAGCGCCACCTGGTCGACCACGGGCATGCCGTGCCCATCAACAACGATTACCTTGTGGCCTCTGAAGCGTGGGACGAGTTGCTGAAAAAATTGCGCGAGTATTTTGCCACCGCACCCGAGCTGGCCTTCGCCACCTTCCGGGAACTCAGCGGCCTGACGCGCAAACTGGGCATCCCCATGCTGGAATACCTGGACCAGACGGGCGTGACGGTTCGCAAGGGCGATATCCGCGTGGCCGGCCCCTCCCTCGAGGACAAATAGATGAGCGAAGCGAAAAACACGAGGACCGATTCCATTTGCGCGCCGCGCGTGGTCACCAGCCAGATTTCCGTTGGCGGCGTCACGGTGGGCGGCGACGCCCCGGTGCGCGTGCAGAGCATGACCACCACGAAAACGGGGGATGGCGAGGCCACCATCCAGCAGATCAAGGAACTCGCCACCGCCGGAGCCGAATTCGTTCGTGTGACGGTGAACGATCAGGCCGCCGCCGAAGCCCTGCCCTGGATCATGGCCAACGTGGGTGTGCCCTTGGTGGCCGACATCCATTACGACCACAAGCTGGCCCTGGCCTCGCTGGAAGCCGGGATCGCCAAGCTGCGCATCAACCCGGGAAATATCGGACGCAAGGAATACGTCCGGGAAGTGGCCATCGCCGCGGCCGACAAGAACGTGCCCATCCGCATCGGCGTGAACAAGGGCAGTCTCCATCGCCGCTACGAGGAAATGGCCAAGAAGGATCCCGCAGGCGCCCTGGTCCAGTGCGCCGTCGATGAACTGGAAACCCTGGCCGCCGTCGGCTTCGCCAATGTGGCCGTCAGCCTGAAAAGCAGCGACCCGGGCGAGGTCATCGAGGCCTGCCGCCGTTTCGCCAAGATCAGCGCGGTCCCCCAGCATCTGGGCGTGACCGAAGCCGGCACCTTGATGGCCGGCACAGCTATTTCCATTTCCGCCATGAGTGTCCTGCTGAGCGAGGGCATTGGCGATACGATCCGCATCAGCCTGGCCGACGACCCCGTCCACGAAGTGACCGCCGCTTACCACATGCTTCAATCCCTGGGCCTGCGCGAGGGCTACGCCCGCGTGGTCGCCTGCCCCACCTGCGGCCGAGTCGAAGTCGATGTGGTCGCCCTGGCCACCCGCGTGGAAAAACTCGCCCGCGATCTCCCTGCCGACCGCGTCATCTCAGTGATGGGATGCATAGTGAACGGCCCCGGGGAGGCAAAAGCCGCTGATTTGGGCATAGCCGCCGGCCGAACCAAAGTCGCAATCTACCGCAAGGGCGAACTTCACCGCAATATTTCCAAGGACGATCTGGAAGAGGTCCTTCTGGAGGAAATCGAGCGGTTACGGTAGCCAGGCACCCCTCCTGTATACCCGCGATTTAAAATGTCCTCGTTCCTGCGGATTATTTAAATCGCGGGTATACAGGAGGGGTGCCTTACCACCCCATCCCCTCGAAATACCTTCAGAAGGACCCCCTTCAGCCGATCCTTTGAAAAGAGCTGTCAAATCCTCCCAATTTTGAAATTAAGAGGACAAAAGGGTCAATGGCACATGTATCCAGCATGAAAATCAGTCAGCACCATAAGGCTGTTCCTGAAGTGGATCGGCTTCAGGCACTCCAGGCCTTCAACGCCCGGCTGGTTTGCATGACCGTCAACGAATCCTCCTATCAAGAGGTCGTCAGCGGAGTGTGGAAGGTGCTCGGGTGCGACGCCTGCGCCCTTTTTCTGGTTGATGAGGTTTCCCAGGAATTGGTCCTGAAGGGGGCGGTCGGGTATCCGGAAGTTCCTGCGGAATGGCGCATTTCCCTGGACGATACCGCCAGCATTCACGCCCAGTCATTCCAAGAGGAATATCTGATCCACGTGGATGATCTGGACCGTCAAGACGCGGTCACGCCGTTGAATCCCGATATCTGCGACAACCTGGTTTTGCCCATCATTTCCAACAGTGGACCGGTGGGGGTGTTTGATTTCGGGAGTTTCGCTTCCGGCGCCTTCGACGCCCAGGAGATCGGCATGTGCAGCATGCTGGTCGATCAGATGTCCTATTCGCTGGAAAATATCAGGTTGGTGGGGGAGCTGAGCGCCAGTCGGGACGCGGTGATCCGCGGCATGGCCCTGCTGGCGGAGATCAGGGATACCCACATCGGAGGTCATCTAAACCGGATATGTGGGTACGCCGAACTTCTGGCCACGAAACTTGCCGGCCGTCCCGGTTACCGGGAGGTGACCCCGACTTATATTCAGACCATCGCACGGGCGGCGGCCCTTCACGATGTGGGCAAGGTCGGCATCCCCGATTCCATTCTGCTGAAGCCGGGCAAGCTGACTGAAGCCGAATTCGCGATCATGAAAACCCACACCCTGGTCGGTGAGGAACTCCTGAAGGGGCTGCGCCAGAGTTACGGCGATTTCTCCATGATCTCCATGGGGGTCGATGTGATGGGCCACCATGAGTGGTGGGATGGTGGGGGTTATCCCAAAGGTCTGAGGGGCCGGGAGATACCGCTGGCCGCCCGCATTCTCGGCATCTGTGATGTCTACGACGCCCTGACCAGTGAACGGATCTACAAAAAAGCCTGGAGCCATCAGGAAACCGAAGAGACCATCAGAAAATCAGCCGGCCGGCAGTTCGACGCCGAACTGGTGGAAATCTTTTTCGAAAACCCCGCCGAACTGAAGGCCGTGCAAAAGGAATATCCCGGTTAGATACTAGATACTGACCACGCCCAACGGCAGACCAGGCTCCACGAAGACACTTTTTTCCCTCAGACAGACGGCGGTTCCCGGCGGCGCCTTGCGGGGTTTTCGGACGTAGCGTTGTTCGGTGTGGATCACCGGAACCAGTCCGGAATGGCGCGCCTTGCTGTTCAGGGCCGCCAGAGCGGCGGCTTTTTCCAGGACACTTCGGGGTACCCGTTCCGGCTTGCCGGCGGTGCGCAGGATGACGTGGCTGCCCGGCACCCCCTGGGCGTGCAGCCAGATGTCCTGGCTGTGGGCGGCGCGGTGGGTCAGTTCATCATTTTCCTTGTTGTTGCGGCCGACCCACACTTCCCAGCGGTCATCCACCAGGTACCGCCGGAATGGTCGCGCGGGTTCTTCGGGTCCGTAGCGGCCGCCCGGCCCGCGCTCTTTTTTTGCCGGGAATAGACCGGCGTGGTCGGTCCGCCAGGACTGCAGACCCGCCAGGCGGTCAAGGTCACTGCCGGCGCCGGCGAGTACCGTTTGCAAGGTCGAGGCGGCGGTCTCCAAGCCGGCGGCGGCGGTCCGGGCCTCGGCCAGACGTTCGGCGATGACGTCCCGTCCCTTGTCGGCCTTGCGCGCCCGCCGAAACCAGGCCTCCATGTTCGCCGCGGGAGCCCGGGCCGGGTCCAGGGCGATGACGAGAGGTTCGCCGTCGCGCGGATCGCTCACCTCCACGGACTCCACACCGGCCGGAATTTCATGCAGATGAGCCGCCAGCGCTTCGGCCTTGCGGCGGTAGAGTTCGCCTTTTTCGGCCCGGTCGAAATCCCGGGTCAGATTTTCCACCAGACGACGCGCGGATTTCAACCGTCGTTCCAGACCGCCGAGGGATTCCCTTTCCTCAGATTGAAAAAGGACCGTGGTCAGATGTTTCACGGCCGGACCCGAGATCTGATCTCTGATCCCGCCGGTTTCCCCCTGCAGCCAAACCTCCGCCGGTGGGACGGCGGCCAGCAGTGAGTGGGGCGGACGGTGGCGGGCCCACAACAACCTGGCCTGATCGTCCAGCAGGACGGTGTTGCCGCGGGCACCAAATAACTGATGGAGGAGATGGACAATACCCCCACCGGGCAAGCTTAATCGAAAGGCCGCTATCCGGTCGGCGGGGAACATCCCGCAGGAAGAAAATGCGGCGGAAGCCAGGAGTCGGGACAGGGGATGGTTACGGACCGGAAGCAAAGCCGCGGCCACCGGCTCTGGCAAGCGGCCCTCGTGGGAAAAAACAAGGGAGGCACCCGCCTTGCTGGTCAGCATGATACCGGGCCGCGAATCTCCCTCCAGCCCCAGACGAATCCAGTCCTTGCCCGCGGTGACCCGAAACAAGGGCCGTCCTGCCCATTGCTCGCGCCAGCCGGCCAACTCGGAGGCCAAGGCGTGGATATCGTTCCAGGGAGGGTGATCTTTCACAACTTGTCGCGATCAGAAAAGCGTGTAGCCGAAAGTGAGCTTGATGCCGGGGCTGTCAATGATGCCGGCCCGGAGTTCGAACATTCCGATGTGGTCGTTGTGGAAGGTGTACCTGGTGCCGAGCAGGACGCTGAAACCCAGGTCCGTCTCGGTGCCTCCGATCTTGGGGGTGACCAGATTGAAGGAAAGCGATCCGCCACCGTACAGGCCCCAGGGGTACCGGACGAATTCCGAAAAGAGATAGGTCAGATCGCCGTTCAAGGTCGTGATGAAAACATCATCCCCGAATCCCAGTTCGAAGTTGGGGGTGAATTCAATGTTGGGCCAGAGTTCCCCAATATATACATGGGCACCGGCATGGATTTGACTATAACTTTTCCAGTTCGTGTATCCCGCGCGAATTCCGAAGGGGGTGTTGTGGACCGGACCGGTCTTCGGTTGAGGGGCGGTTTCCCGGACTTCGTTTTCCGCCTGACCCGGATTTTCCTCGTCGGATTCTGTCTGCCCCGGCGATACACTGGCCGAAACCAGGAACCAGATCAGAAACAGGCAACTGCGGCCCAGGGTTTTCATGACGGTATCCTTTCCTGTCAGAATGATGTGGGGCGCATCCATACGCCGGGAATTGTAGGTCCAACCGCTGGTCGAAGCAATGTCCATCACAGGAGCGATTCGCGGTGAACGACCAGTAGGCCTTGCCCGACCGTCTCCGCTGACCTAAACTTCGGATTCGATTCATGGACAGGCGGTCCCGCCGCATCGGCGGCGGCGCCCAGTATTTCACCAGCGGAGGACCAGCATGCTCAGCATGACAGGATTCGGCGGCGGCGAAGCAACCAACGGCTCGATCACCGTGATGATAGAATTGCGCTCGGTGAACCACCGTTTCCTGGATGTGAGCCTCAAACTCCCCGGATCCCTGGCCGTATACGAGGGCGATATCCGAAAGTTCCTCAAGGATAACGTGGCCCGGGGCCGCGTGACCGTGGCGGCTCAACTCCAGGTGGCCCAGGAACAGGAAGACGCCGGGCTGGATCCCGATCGCCTGGCCGAGGGTCTGGCCATGATCCGTCAGGCCGCCGCGGCCCTGGAGAAAGAAACCGGGACCAATCACCCCGTCACCCTGGATCACCTGCTGAACGTGCCCGACCTGTTCCGGGCTGAAGAGCAGGACCTCGAGGTCGAAGACGTGCGCCAGGCGCTGAACGCCGCCCTGACCGGGGCCCATCAGGGTCTGATGGAAATGAAAAAAGCCGAGGGCCAGGCTCTGGTCGACGAGATGCGGCAACGACTGAAAACCCTGTCCGGTTATCTGAAAGAAGTGGAAAAACTCGCGCCTCAGGCGGCTGTCGAAGTCCAGGCCCGGCTAGATGAAAGACTCGCCAAGATCCTGACCGATCAAATCGACCCGCAACGTCTGGCCCAGGAAGTGGCGCTGCTGGCCGACAAGGCCAACATCAACGAGGAATGCGAGCGCCTGGGCATCCACATCGATCATTTCAATGCCGCCCTGGACAAAGGCGGGCAGGTGGCCAAGAGGTTGAATTTCCTGCTGCAGGAAATGCATCGCGAGGTGAATACCATGGGATCCAAGACCAACCTGATGGACATCACCCAGCTGGTGATCGGCATGAAGGACGAGGTCGAATCCATGCGGGAACAGATCCAGAATTTGGAGTAGGGATGATCGTTCTGATAACCGGACCTTCGGGCGCCGGCAAAAGCAGCTTCATCGCCGACTTGATGGCGGCCGACCCGAGGCTGGCTTTTTCGGTTTCCACCACCACGCGGCCCCGGCGCACCGGTGAGGTCGACGGCGTGGACTACGATTTCGTGGACGATGCCACCTTTGACAACCTGATCGCCGACAGCGCCTTCGTGGAGTGGGCCAGGGTACATGACAACCGGTACGGCACCCGCCGCGATCAGCTGGAAAAGATGGCCGCCGCCGGAAATATTCCTGTCCTGGATATCGACGTGCAGGGGGGTGTCCAGGTGCTGGACCAGTTTGGCCCCGAGTTGGTGTCGGTTTTCCTGTTTCCGCCCTCGTGGGGGGAACTCGAAAAGCGGCTGACCTCCCGCGGAACGGACAAACCCGAGGTCATCGCCACCCGGCTGCGCAATGCCCGACAGGAAGTGGGATACGCTCCGCGCTACAGCTACTGGATTGTCAACGATGACCTTACGGCCGCTGTGGGCAGGATGCAGGCGGTGATCACGGCCGAAGAGTGCCGTAGCGAAATCCTCGTCAATCCGCCCCTGGAATCGGACCGGCCGGACTGATCAAATCCTTGCGGAATCTCTGAATTGCATTATTGTTTGTCGGTTACCGAAAACACGACGGATCCGTTTGCCCTGATCCTCTGGATTCGATAATTCTGCCGAGGATTGGCCCTTTTCTGCGAGGAATACCGTATGACTTACATTCCGCGTCATAAAGTGACCCAACTCATTCCCAATAAATTTGAAGCCATCAAGGTCGCCGCTCTCGAAGCACGGCGTTTGAATGAACGCGCCCGCATGTACAACGTCAGTCTGCCCGGGAAAATAACGACCCTGGCGGTGGACCGGCTGATCGCGGGCAAGGTCGAGTATTACGACCTGAAGGAACGCGCCCGTCAGTTAAGGCTTGAAAGGGAGCAGGAAGAGTCCGAGGAGTAGCCCATGGCCGGCTCGGCTGCCACAAACCCGAGAATCCTGTTGATGGTCACCGGGGGCATCGCCGCCTACAAGAGTTGTTTTCTGGCCCGTCTGATGATTCAGGCGGGCTTTTCCGTGAAGGTGGCCATGACCGAAGCGGCCACCCGCTTCGTGACCCCCATGACCTTCCAGGTTTTGACCGGACATCCGGTGGCCACCGATCTTTGGGGCGAACGCGAAAGCGACGCCCTGGACCACGTGGAATATGCCCGGTGGGCCGACCTGGTGGTCGTCGCCCCGGCCACGGCCGATATCATGGCCAAGGCCGCCCACGGGATCGCGGACGAGATCGTCTCGACCATGCTTCTGGCTTTTCCAGGCCCGGTCTTGATGGCCCCGGCCATGAACGACAACATGTGGCGCCACCCCGCTTCGGTGGCCAACCGTGAAATTCTGGCCGCTCGCGGAGTGCTGTCCGTGGGGCCGGGATCGGGCTGGTTGGCCTGCGGTACGGTGGACGAAGGCCGCATGTCCGAGCCCGAGGAAATCCTGACCGCCGTGCGCAAGCTGGCCCAGACTCTGCCTGCCGGAGATACGGCCAAAGACGCCCCGGCCGCCCCATCCGGCGGCACCCCTTTCTGGTCCGGAATAAAAGTTCTGATCACCGCCGGTCCCACCCACGAACCCATCGATCCGGTGCGGTACGTGGCCAACCGCTCCTCCGGCACCATGGGTTACGCCCTGGCCGCCGCCGCGATTCGAGCGGGGGCGAACGTGACCCTCATTTCCGGACCCGTGGCTTTGACGCCCCCGAGGGGGCTGGCCGGTTTCCAGGCCGTGGAATCGGCCGACGATCTGGCCCAGGCCGTGGGTCGGGAACTGGACGAAGGAACCGACTGGCTGATCATGTCCGCCGCGGTGGCCGACTTCAAACCCGCCACCTTCGCTGCGGGCAAGATCAAGAAGGATGTGCTGGGCGACGGCTGGTCCCTGGAGATGACCCGGAACCCGGACATTCTTGCAGAAGTGGTTCCTCAACATCATCAGGACGGCCTGCGGGTGGTCGGATTTGCCCTGGAAACCGACGACCTGGTCGCCAGGGCCTCGGTCAAGCTCAAGGGCAAGGGTATGGATTTCATCCTGGCCAACGACCCTACCGCCGCCGGATCGGGATTCGGTTCGGAAAATCATCAGGTCACTTTGATCAACTCCGGTGGTATCCTCTGGGAAAGCGCTTCTCTGCCGAAAGAAACCCTGGCGGGAGAAATTTTGCATCAGTTGGCACAAGCCGACCAGAAGACCGGAAGATAGAATCAGCAAACCCATGAGCAGTGATCCAAACAACCGGCAAAAAATTCTCGATGATTTTCTGACCTGGGTCCGGCAGAACGAAACCGCCGGGATGGAGTGGTTTCTCGACGAAGAATCCGGTGCCGCGGTTCAGCCCCAGCCCGCAAGCGAAGATCCCTTCGACGAAATCTGCCGGCAGTTCGTGGCCCAGACCCTGCCCTTGATCAAAAACCAACCCGCCCGAACCCAGGCGGATCCTGCTGGTCTGGACAAGGCCGCAGCCCTGGCAACCCTGCGCAACGAAGTTCTGCCCTGTACCGCGTGCGCCCTTCACCAGAGTCGAAAATCCGTGGTGTTCGGCTCGGGCAGCGCGAACGCGGAGGTGGTTTTTGTCGGCGAGGCTCCCGGCCGTGACGAGGATATTCAAGGCGAGCCTTTCGTGGGACGCAGTGGGCAGCTGTTGACCAAGATCCTGGCGGCCATCGGCTACGGCCGCGACGAGGTTTTCATCTGCAACATCCTGAAGTGCCGGCCGCCGAACAACCGGGATCCCCAGCCGGCCGAGGTCACCGCTTGCGAACCCCACCTGAAACAACAGCTGGCCATTCTGAATCCCCGTGCGATCTGCTGTCTGGGAAGGGTGGCCGCCCAGACCCTGCTGGGTACCGATGCCTCGTTGAAACGTCTGCGTGAAACGGTGCATTTCTATGAGGGCATTCCCGTGATGGCCACCTACCATCCCGCGGCCCTGCTGCGAAATCCCAGCTGGAAACGGGAAACCTGGAACGATGTGCGCAA
>CBDUDB010000092.1:0-10420 GCA_965365795.1 uncultured bacterium
AAGTCGTCATCGATACCTGGTCCACCGATTCCCCGGTGGACAACGAGGCGAAGAGCTGGGGCGAGGTGAAATCACTTTACCGCTGATCTACAACGAATGTGCCATGTAAGGAGGACCTACGAGCGCGGGTCCTCCTTTTTTTCTCCATCAAAATAATGACCGGATTCATCCCTGGTAGAAGATGGTAACATTGTGAAGGCGGGCCCACATGGGACCCGCCTTCTTCTTGAAATATCCCAAATGGGATGGTGATGGATATTCGGGTACTAGTTCACCGGCGTCAGGTACTGAAGCTCGAATTCGGTCGGCGGAGCTTCCTGTCCGTCCATGCTCTTGGCCATGGCTTCCAGGCCCTCGGCGTTGTAGACGGCCCCATCCATCTCCAGGGTGAAGCCCCGGGGGATGAGCACCTGGTTGATCACGTGGATCACGCCGTTGGTCGCCAGGACATCGGCCGTGGTCACGCGGGACCAGTTGACCCAGACATTCCCGAACCACTTGATGATCCGGACCTTGCTGCCCTGCAGGGTAGCGACTCTCTGGTAGTAATTCAGATCACCGGAGAGCACCTGGCCGGCGACCACGTGGTACAGAAGCAGGTCCTGCAGCGCGCCCTGGTTCTCGGGCAGCAGCAGGGCGTCGACCAGACCATTAGGGAGCCTGGCAAAGGCGTCGTCGTCCGGCGCAAAGACGGTCAAAGGACCATCGCCGCGGAGGGCATCGACCAGTTCGGCCGCACCGGCTGCAGCCACCAGGGTGTTGAAGGTACCGGCTGCGATGGCGGTGTCAACGATGTCCATGGTGGGCTCGGGCTCATCGGAATCCAGCTCCCATCCCCGGGGGATCAGAACCTTGTTGATGACGTGGATGACGCCGTTGCTGGCGGCGATGTCCGCGGTGGTAACCCTGGCGCTGTTGACCTTGATGATCCCTCTCCAGAGCTTGCGGATCCACAGATACTTGCCATTCAGGGTCTCGGTGTAATTGAAACGTCGTAAGTCATCGGAGAAGACCGCGCCGGCCACGACGTGATAAAGCAACAGTTCCTGCAGCTTTTCCTGGTTCTGGGGAAGCAGAAGCTGGCCCACCAGGCCTTCGGGCAGGTCGGCGAAGGCGTCGTCAGTGGGAGCGAAAACCGTGAAGGGGCCTTCGCTGCGCAAGGCATCTTCCAGGTCGGCAGCCTGGACCGCGGCCACCAGGGTGTTGAAGGCGCCGGCGGCGATGGCGGTATCGACGATATCGTCACCATCGACCATCTGGGCGCTGCCGGAGTCGAGGGCCCGGTTCTGGGCCTTGTCCGTAGGAGCAAGGGGGTTCGAGTCGTCGGAGCAACCGACGGTGCCGATGAGCAGGGCCATCAGCGCGAAGAAGAGAAAGCGAGTCTTGAGTGTTTTCATGATTCCGTCCTTATTCTTGAGATCAAGAAGGTCCCCCGGGGGGTATCTTTGTACAGCTAACGTGTAATACAATACCTATACAGAAGGACAATGTCAACTATCTATTTTTAATATTTTATTTTGTTTATTTACAGTGCTTTATCCACAGTCGGGGATTCTGGGTCGTTGCTTGGATGTCGAAAAATCGATTTTTATTGTCCCTCCAACGACAGCTAGGCCATCCACCTGATGTGATATACTCACCAAGTCAACTCCGGGGGCTTGATGTCAGACGAATTTCCGGGGCCCCCGGGGGCCCCCCGGGGTGAGGCCCAGATCCACCTGGCGAAAATCATTTTCAAGTACTATAGTGTGCTTTCCACAATCGGGATCCCTCCCGACAGCGGCGAACAACAGGACCTCATCTCATATTCGAGGTCACGCCGCAGAAACCCCTCTTTCCCTTCACTGTTGTTTGGGTCAGAAAGTACGGCCGTACCGTACAGGCCCAGCCTGCGCGCGTGCGGTGGAGACTAATTAATTTATGTCTGATTTTAAAACCAAGGCGCCCAACGGATTTCACCGTTTCAAGCTCCACCAATCTCTCGTTAAAGGTATTCGGGCCGCCGGCTTTGACAGCCCCCGTCCCATCCAAAACGAAACCATCCCCGCCGGTCTTCAGGGCCACGATGTCCTGGGCCTGGCCCAGACCGGAACCGGCAAGACGGCCGCCTTTGCGCTGCCTTTGCTGCACCGACTTCTAGCTAACCCCCGCCCGGGCCCGCGGGTTCTGGTGCTGGCTCCCACCAGGGAACTGGCCACCCAGATTGCCGCGGAGATCAGCAGCCTCTCCCGATTCACCCGGCTGAAGATGGTTACCATCTACGGCGGTGTGTCCGCCTCCAACCAGGTGCGGGTGCTGCGTCAGCGTCCGGAAATCGTCGTCGGCTGCCCGGGGCGCGTTCTCGACCTGCTGCAGCAGGGAGTGCTCCGCCTCGACCAGGTTGAAACCCTGGTGCTGGATGAAGCCGACCACATGTTCGACATGGGCTTTCTGCCGGACATCCGGAGGATCATGGCCCCGTTGCCGAAAAACCGGCAGAACCTTCTATTTTCGGCCACCATGCCGCGGGAGGTCCGTCGACTGGCCGATGAACTCTTGAAAAACCCCCATGTCGTCGAGCTTGCCGATTCCGCGCCCGCCGCAACCATCGACCACGCTTTGGTCATGGTGGCCGAGCAGCGCAAGCGCGATCTGCTGGAACACGTGCTCACCCGCGACAACTGCGATTCGGCCATCGTCTTTACCCGGACAAAACACCGGGCCCGTCGACTGGCCGAGCAGCTTTGCAAGGCGGGGCACAAGGCCGTGGGCATTCAGGGGAATTTGTCCCAGTCCCAGCGTGATCGGGCCATGCGTGGCTTCCGCTCGCGGCGCTTCGATATCCTGGTGGCCACGGACATCGTCGCCCGCGGGATCGATGTGAGCAATGTCTCACACGTGATCAACTTCGACGTGCCGAACACCCCGGAAGCCTACACCCACCGCATTGGCCGCACCGGCCGCTCCGAATGCGACGGGGTGGCCTGCACCTTTGTGACCGGCAGCGACCATGGTTGGCTGCGGGCGACCGAGCGCATGATCGGAGCTCCGATCCAGCGCCGGGAGGTTGAAGGTTTCGAGTCCAGCCACGGCGCCCAGCCCGAGTCGTCATTTCGGCCGCAGCGGGGAAGTTCGCGGAGTTGGAAAAAAGGCGGTCCGCAGCGGGGCAACCGTTCTGCCACCGGCGGGGCCAGGAGTCGACGCGGGCGCTAGGTTCGGCCCTTGCCAATAACCGAAGGCGGCTACGAAAGTCATCCAGCAGTGAATGATGGAAGTCGTCGAAAAAATTGGCGAAGGCCCCGAGGGACCTTCGCCTTTCCTCCATCCCCCACAGGGAGTGGGGAATCGGGGGCATCCAAAACTGTCGGTTGCCTATTTGGCTTCGCCCTACACCAGCAAGGCAACGAAAAGGGATGTCACCCCGATTCCATGAACCATTGTCACGTATCCCCCTTGCACCCTACCCATGGCTCCTACTTGTTAGGACGCCTCAACCCGCAAAACGGCGGAACAATAATGGGATTATTTTTGATCGAGAAGTGAGTCGTGCGCTCGCAGTTTGACCATGCCTTCGTAAAGCCTCGATTTAACAACGGGTTCGGGTAGTTCCAGCACCTCGGCGATTTCGGCCCGGGACAGGTCCTCCGCATAGCGCAGGTGAAGGACTTCGCGCTGGGATTCGGGTAATTCGGCCAGGGTGCGCCTGAGGTGGGCCCGTTGTTCCCGGCGAACCAATCGCGTCAGGCAACCGGTCAAATCGGCATCCAGGCGTGAGGCGGTGGGCATGGCCTGGTCGTCCCGCCGCCGGCCCTGCGAGCGAATCACGTCCAGGCAGCGGTTGCGGGCGATTTTGTAGATCCAGGCCCGAAAATTTTCCGGCAAGGCATCATTTTTCAGGACGCGCAGGAATACTTCCTGGACCACGTCCTCGGCCTCTTCTTCACTGGCCAGGTAGCGAAAACAAAATCGCATCAAGGGTGGATGGAATAGATCGCAAAGCAGCTTTCCCGCCTCGGGATCGCCACCACGGAGGCGGCTGACCAGGGTAGGCGTCAGGTCGGACAGGGAATGGCGGGCTCCCTGCGGTTCGGACATGGTTGAGACCTTTCTGGAAAATTTCCCCTATTTACTATAACAGCAAAATGGGCGATGCGACGGATACTTTTCTCGAGGCCTTCCCTCTTCAGGCTCCTTTAGGGTAGTATATCCCATTGTTCGTGCGAGTCTGCGCGCTCCTTGACCGAAGGCATGATAATGGGTTGCGACCTTCCGGAAGCCCAACTCTGGAGCTGGATCGATCGGGAAGCCACCGAACTGGATCCTCACCTGCTGGAATGCGCCCAGTGCCGGCGGCGTGCCGAAAAAATCCGGGAGGACATCCGCCGGATCAGCGCCGATCTGTCCGAAGTGGTGCCTCTTCCGGATAAGATCGGACCGTACAAGATCAAGGGCCTGTTGGGGGAAGGGGGGCAGGCTTTCGTCTACGAGGCGGAGCAGGAATCTCCGCGCCGCACCATCGCCCTGAAGGTGTTGCGGGGAGGCCGTTTTGCCGGCAAAAAACATATCCAACATTTCCTGCGCGAGACCCAGACTCTGGCCAGTTTACATCATCCGGCCATCGCCACGATTTTCGAGTCCGGCCGGACCGAAGACGGACTTCATTACTTTGCCATGGAACTGGTCCGTGGCGAGGCTTTGCACATCTACTTGCGAGAACGCCAGCTGGACAGGAAAGCCAGGCTCACCTTATTTCGCAAGATTTGCCAGGCTGTCCAGTATGCCCACGACCACGGGGTGGTCCACCGTGATCTGAAGCCGGCCAATATCCTGGTCACCGATCAGGGAGAACCCAAGATCCTGGATTTCGGACTCGCCCGCCTGACCCATCCCGACCCTGATATAGCCGTTTCCCTGACCCGCACCGGCCACATGTCGGGCACTCCCCGCTATATGAGTCCTGAGCAAATTCGCGGCAAGAGTTCGGATATCGGCCGACCTTCCGATGTTTATTCACTGGGTGTCATTCTTTACGAACTGCTGACGGGCCAACCTCCCCACGACGGGAGCAGTTTCACCCCGGAAACCGTGATGGCCATCTGTGAAGAGGAGCCCATCCGACCCAGCCGAGTGGATGCTACAGTGCACGGCGATCTGGAGACCATCGTTCTGAAGGCGCTGGCCAAAAATCCGGACCGGAGGTACGCCTCGGTCGCCGACCTGGGGGAGGATCTACGTCGCTTCATGGACAACGAGCCCATCCTGGCCCGGCGGCCGTCCTACTTCTACGTCTGGCGCAAGGCATTTATGCGTCACCGCTTGGCAAGTATTTTGGGCGTGGCGGCCTTGCTGCTGCTCATGGCCTGGGCTTGGAATGCCATGCAGCCGGCCTACGATCAGTCCGAGGCCCGGATCAGGCTTCTGGAAATGCGGTACCAGCTTTTCCTGGCCAACCCTACCAGCCGCGTCAACCGGCATCTGGCCGTGACGGCTCCCGATCGTTACCCGGGTTTGCCGGAAGCGGATCTGGTCAAGGCTCTGGCCTTGAGTGCCACCTCTGAAAAGGGTGTGGCCCTAAAATTCCTGAGCGACAAGCTCAGCCAGGATCCGGACCAATGGCTGTACCGGGCCCTGCGTTCGGAGATCGGGGTGGTCAAGGATCCGGACGTTGCCCGGGATTTTGCCGACTGGGCCAAAAGCGACCCGGACAGGAGTCTGGCGGAAAGTTGGTACCTGCGGTCCTTTACTACGCTGGATCCCCGACAGGCTTTGACCTGGTCCCACATCGCGCTGACCCACGAACCGGATCACCTCCTGGCCCTGGAAAACGTGGCCCGTCTCAGCGCGATGACGGGGAATCTGGAAAACAGTCTCAGGGCCACCTCCCGTCTTCTGGAAAGGGGTGACGGTCGACAGAACCAGTGGTTGACCTTCAAATCCATCCTGTTGTGCCGTCTGGGAAGGCCGCAGGAGGCGCTGACCGAAATCGAAAAACTCGTGGTCCAGGCTCCACCCGCTCCCCGGAACTACATCGCCCGGGCGCAGATCAATCGCTGGCTGGGGAACTACGAAGCGGCGGTGGAAGATTACACCAAGGCCATCGACCTGGGAGAGGAGAGGGGCCAGGCCACCGCCTGGTACTATTACCATCGCGGTACGCCGCTGTGGATCCTGGGACGGTTGGAAGAAGCGGCCGCCGATTACCGGCAGGCCTATCGCTTGCTGGCCCGGGCGTCGTTCGGCAATGTGCGGCTGGTGTTTGTGCTGCACGATCTGGGTTTGCCACAGGAGGCCGAGGCCGCCCTGGCCGAAGCCAGACGGCAAACCGGAGGCGATGACTGGCTGGCGCGCATCCTGGCCTGCCTGGCTGGAGAAGTGACGCCCAAACAACTGGTTGTCGGGGCGGGCGATGAGGATCAGCAACGGCTCTGTGAGGCTTACTACTACGCCGGAGAAATCGTCAGGCTGCAGGGACGGCCCCAAGGGGCCGCTGGGATGTTCCGGGCCTGTGTGAATGTGGGGGCCACCATTGACGGGGGCAACTTTCAGGACCGTTTGAGTGAATTCGAGCTGGCGCAGTGGCGGTTAACCCAACTGTCCGAATCGGAAAAATAAAGAGGGTCATCATGAGGATTGGCATTCTGTTCCTGCTGACGGTGTTGCTGACCGGTTGCGGCGGGGAAAAGACGGAACCTGAATACATCGCGGAAATCGACCAGTGGCACGCCGGGCGCATGGAACGTCTGCGCAGCGACACCGGGTGGTTGACCCTTGTCGGTCTGCACCCCTTGCCGATAGGCGTTCATTCCCTGGGAGCGAGCGCCGATGCCGATGTCTCCCTGGCGGGGCGCGCGCCCTATTGGCTGGGGTCGATGGCCGTGACGGATGATGAGATTTTGTTCTCGGTTCACTCGGACGCCGAGGTTGCCCTCCTGGACAGCCCCGGCGAAGGCCGCCTTTCCAGCTGCACCCTGGCCACGGACAAGGAGGGGCCGCCGACCATGCTGACGACCGGGTCGATGGTTTTTTACGTGATCGACCGTGGCGGTGAGCTATTTCTGCGGGTCAAGGACCGGAAAGCGCAAATTTTACAAACTTTCCAGGGGATCGAGCGGTTTCCCGTGGACGTCCATTGGCGGGTGACCGCCCGCCTGGAACCGGGCCCGGCCACGGTCAAGGTGCCGGACGTGTTGGGGCATGAATCCACTTCGCCGAGCCCAGGTGTTCTGGTCTTCGAGATCGACGGACAGGAATTCCGGTTGACGCCCCCCGGAATGCCGGGTGAGCGCATGTCCTTCATTTTTGGGGATGAGACCAACGGCAAGACCACTTACGCCGGAGGACGTTACCTGGTGGTCGACCCACCCGCTGCCGACGGTACGGTGACGTTGGATTTCAACCGGGCCTACAACCCGCCTTGCGTCTTCACTCCCTTCGCCACCTGTCCTTTGCCCACACCGGTCAACGTTCTGGCGATACCGATCCCCGCAGGGGAGATGATGTGGGGAGAACCCCATTGACCAATCTGCGTGACCTTTTTTTGCTGCGCAAGGATTTCGCGGTCGAGATTCCGGTCACCGAATTTGCCGGACGGTCCTGGTTGCGCGTGTCCATTCAGGGTTACAACAACCGGCAGGACGTCACCCGGCTGGTGACGGCCCTGAAGGAGCTCATCGGCTGAAAGCGGGCCTTGGAACTCTTCCTTAACAAATTCGCCAAGAACCCCTACTATATCCTCCGGAACTATACTCACGCCATCACGTCAATCCTCCCTCAGGAGAATGCCCATGAGCCAAGGCGCACTAACCTGGCGCTTTCCCCGCATGTTCTGGACCGGCAACGCCGCCGAACTGTGTGAACGCGCCGCCTATTACGGGACCTTCATCGCCCTGCGCACCTATCTGATCCGCGTCGTGGGACTGGACGACATCCAGGCCGGCTGGATGGCCGGCCTCTTCGGTGCCCTGGTCTACTTTGTCTCTTTTTTTACCGGGGCCGCCACGGATCGTATGGGTTACCGCAACGCGCTCATGCTGGCCTTCGCTTTGCTTACTGTGGGTTATGGCTCGTTGGGCGTATTCCACACCATTGGCCCTGTGGGGGTGGGCCTGGCCTTGATTGTTCTGGGTGGGGCCTTCGTCAAGCCGGCAATCACCGGGACGGTCTCCATGTCCTCGGACAAGGTGAACCGTGCGCGGGCCTTCAGCATTTTCTACATGGTGGTGAACATCGGTTCCTTCACGGGTAAAACAATCGTGGCGCCAATTCGCATCCAGATGGGAGTCGAGAATGTACCTTTCTTCTCGGCTGGAGCCGCTCTTTTGGCTTTGATCCTCGTTGCTTTGATCTACTTCCCCGACAAACAAGACGGGCAGAACCAGAGCAAGACCGTGAAGGAGACGCTGGATGGGATGTGGATGGCCATGAGCAACCGCAGGTTCCTGTCGCTTATCCTGATCACGGCGGGGTTTTGGGCTATCCAAGGCCAATTGTACGCTTCAATGCCCGACTATGTGCTGCGTATGGCGGGAGAAACCTATAAACCCGAATGGTACGCCAACATTAACCCGGCAGTGGTTGTGATCTTCGTGGTGATGATCACCCAATTTGTCCGAAAGTGGAAACCTCAGAATGCGATCCTGGTGGCCATGTGTATGATTCCCCTGTCGGCCGTGGCTATGGCAAGTTCGGCATGGTTCCACGGAAACGTCACCATCCTCGGGTTGGAGATGCATCCGATCACCCTCATGATGATCATCGGCATTTCCATCCAGGGACTGGCCGAGTGTTTCCTCAGCCCCAAATGGTTGGAATTCGCCTCCCTGCAGGCCCCTCCAGGCAAGGAGGCCACTTTCCTGGGCTTCGCCCATATGAACACTTTCTTTGCTTGGCTCTTCGGTTTTATTTTCTCGGGCTACCTGTTGGAAAAATACTGTCCGGAACCCGGCTCCCTCGAGCCGGTGGTCCGTGCGGCGCATGATGCTGCATTGGTCGGCAAGGGCCCCATGCCCGTGGAATACGCAAATGCCCATTACTTGTGGTACGCCTACGTTGGGGTTGGTCTGATCTCATTGATCGCCATGCTGGTATTCATCGCCGTGACGAAAAAACTCGATAAAGGCAAGGTGGAGACCGCTTGACCGATCGTCTTCCTGACCGTTCGACCCTGACCATGATCAAGGGCAAACCCGTCCGTTACCGGGTCCGGCGCAGCCGCCGGGCCCGGAAGATGGGCATCCAGATCTGCAAGCGAGACGGGCTGGTTGTCATCCTGCCGCAAAAGGTCGGCCTGAAGGTGGTGCCGGAACTCCTGGAGCACTGGGCCGACTGGATCGACACCAAGGCCGATGAATACGGTGTTCGCAACGGTCCCCGGGTTCGGCAGTACGCCACCGGCAGCGAGATTCTGATCATGGGCCGCCTTCGCCGCCTGGAAATCACCAACTTGCCCGCGGGAAAGAAACGGCCGGTCATCGACCTTGCCGATGATTCCTTGACCTGCGCCCTGGCGCCGGCGGACGTGTTCGAGGTTCGGGCCGTCCTGGAAAAATATTTGCGCCGTCTGGCCAGGCAGGATCTGCCGGAACGTACGGCTCTGTGGGCCGACCGCATCGGGTTGTTTCCCCGGAAAGTGATCATCGGCGAGCGGACCAGCCGGTGGGGGAGTTGTTCGGTCAGGGGAACCATTTCCTATTGCTATCGCCTGGTCATGGCGCCGCCGGAGGTCATCGACGCGGTGGTGGCTCACGAAATCTGCCATCTGGCTCACATGAACCACAGCCGCCGTTTCTACGCCCTGCTGGACAAGGTTTGCCCCGACCACCGGGCGCGGATGAAGTGGCTGGTGGATCGTCACGACGATCTTCAACTATAACCCTTCCTGAACGGCCCGGATTTGAAGGTTGATGATTCCGGGCCCTGCTGTCAGGGTTGGGCGTTACCATGGATCAAGTACCAATTCCTTCGAGGTAAATTTCATGCCCGATCTTTTTCATCGCGACACGACCCTGGCCCTTCTTCATGAATTCACCCAGACCGACGGTCTGCGCCGCCACGCCTACGCCGTGGAAGCGGCCATGAGAGCCGCCGCCGAGCGCACCGGAAATGACAAGGAGTACTGGTCGGCTGTTGGCTTGCTGCACGACTTCGACTACGAAAAGTACCCCGAGGCCCCGGACCACCCGCTCAAGGGCGCGGAGATCCTGCGTGAGCGCGGTTACCCCGAGGAATTTGTGCGCACAATCTTATCCCACGCGGCCTACACCGGAGTGCCCCGCGAAAACGACGGCGCGAAGTGGTTGTTTGCCGTCGATGAGTTGTGCGGCTTCTGCATGGCCTGCGCCATGGTCCAGCCGGACAAGAAAATCGCCCAGGTCAAGGTCAAGTCCGTGAAGAAGAAGCTCAAAAAGAAAGATTTTGCCGCCAAGGTGAACCGTGAAGAAAT
>CBDUDB010000093.1:0-10367 GCA_965365795.1 uncultured bacterium
TCGATCCTGATGGAGAACATGCGTCGGGAGGGATTCGAGTTCATGGTCGGCCAGCCTCAGGTCATCTTCAAGGAGATCGGCGGCAAAAAAGCGGAACCGGTGGAAATCCTCACCGTCGACGTTCCCAACGACCTGGCGGGTACGGTCATCGAGTACGCCGCCACCCGCAAAGGCGAATTGATCAAGATGGAACAGAAGGCCGAACGGACCTATATCGAGTTCCACATTCCCAGTCGGGGTCTTATCGGGTTCCGCAGCAAGATGCTGCGGGCCACGGCGGGGAAGATCGTCATGCATCATCGCTACCATCAGTACCAGTACTTCAAGGGTTCCATTCCCGAGCGTACCAACGGCAGCATCATCTCCATGCATCCGGGCAAGGCCGTGGGTTTTGCTCTGGACGGCCTGCAGGATCGTGGTGTGTTTTTCATCGAGCCAGGGGAAAACCTCTACACAGGGCAGATCATCGGGGAATACTCAAAGGACGACGACCTGGTGGTCAACGCCCAGAAGGCCAAACAACTTTCGAACATGCGGGCGTCCGGAAGTGACCGAAAAATGAGAATCGCGCCCCCCATCAAGATGAGTTTGGAAGAGGCCCTGGAGTACCTGAACCGTGACGAGCTGGTCGAGGTCACCCCGCAGTCCATACGTCTGCGCAAGGTCCTGCTGGACGAAAACGCCCGGAAAAAGGACGCCAAGCGGGTGTAACTTTCCGAACCCGGCGATTGAGGAGGATAGCTGTGGTCCTGTTGGAGTTTTCCCTCTACCCGACCGACAAAGGCGCCAGCGTCAGTGAATACGTGAAGCGCAATCTCGAGATCATCGACGACAGCGGGCTGCCCTACAAGCTGGGCCCCATGGGGACCTGTCTGGAAGGCGAGTACGACGAGGTCATGGGTGTGGTCAGGCGGTGTTTCGAACGCATGACCGCCGACTGCGGCCGCGTGGCTTGCCAGATCAAGATCGACTACCGTCAAGGTCATACGGACCGGCTGGAAACCAAGGTGCAAACACTGAAAGACAAGACCGGACGGAACCTGAGGACCTGATCTCGTGCTCGTCGAACTGAAACCGCCGCCGTGGGCCGTCCATCTGCAGAGTGACCTGACGGACTGGCAGCGTGCCCCGGTGCCGGTCGACGAGATCGTTCCCTTTGAAATTCCCGACGACGCCTACTTCGAATACGCCTACACCGATGCCGCCGGCGAACGCCGCGCCGACCCGGACAATAGCAATCCCCGCCTGAACCCCTGGTGGGATTTTGCCTGCAACATCAGCGGACCGGATTACCAGCCCGATCCGTATGTGACCCCGAAGGGCGTCCGGCCCCGCGGCCGGGTGCTGCGCCTGGAAGTGGCTTCCAAGATCCTGAACCAGTCGCGCCAGCTGCTTGTCTATTCGCCCGCCGGCCGCAGCGAGGATGAACTGCCGCTGATCCTGTTCCAGGACGGCAAGGCCTACTACGGCTGGGGGCAGGTACCCCAGGTGATGGACCGGCTGCTGGATGCCGGCGTCATCGAGCCGGCTCACCTGGTGTTCGTTCCGCCCAGGCAGCGCACAAAGGAGTACGCTTTCAATCCTGTTTACCGAGACTTCCTGCGCCGGGAATTGTTGCCGCAGGTGGAACAGCGGATCCGTTGCAACGGCCGCCGGACGGCCTGGGGGGCCAGCCTCGGCGGTCTGTTAAGTGCCCAGATGGCCTGGGAATGGCCCGGTTTGTTCCAGAAGGTTGTGACCCAGTCCGGCGCCTACCTGTTTTCACCGGACATGGACCGAAACAACGTTTTCGCAGGCGCAGAATCGATGCTGGCAACCGTCCGGGCCGAGATTCCCCCACCGGTCAGTTGGCACCTGGAATGCGGTACCCTGGAGTGGTTTCTGGGCAGCAACCAGCGGCTGGCCGCCGCCCTGGAGGAAAAGGGAGCCGCAGTCCGGCTGGTAACTCGCCCGGCGGGCCACAACTGGGTTAACTGGCGCAACGGGCTGGCCGACGGGCTACGGTTCGCTCTGGGAGCCAAATCCTGACTGAAATTGGCCCCTTTTCCCGATACCCGTACTTGAAAACAGAATTGCGGAACCACATTATTGGGGCTGGAATTCAAACTTGCTCAGGTCGTGAATGGGGATTTTCCCACCCACAGCAAAGGAAGATTATCATGCGGATGGTCAAGGTTCTTCTGGCAGCTTTACTGGTGCTGCTGATGGTCGGCGTTGCCATCGCCGACGAAGGCGAAAAGAATGAGGAAAAGGTTCAGGGTAAGGTTTACGGCGAGGGCGTTTCCGCCCCCGACACCATGCTGGTCAGTGAGCTGCTCGCCAACGCCGAGGCCTACATCGGCAAAACCGTTCGCGTCAAGGGCGCGGCAGTGGGTGTCTGCGCCCACCGTGGCTGCTGGATCAACATCGCCAGCGACACCGAGGGCGAAACGGTCCGCGTGAAGGTCAAGGACGGCGTCATCGTTTTCCCGGAGGAAATCATGGGTGACATGGTCGTGGCCGAGGGCGTGTGGACGGCCAACGAATTGACCATGGAGCAGACCAAGAAGGTCTGCGCCGCCGAAGCCCGTGAAGAGGGCAAGGAATTCGACGAGGGTGAAGTCACCTCCTGCATGACCCTGTACCAGATAAGTGGCACGGGTGCCGTGGTGGCGTCCAAATAACATGGAAATGCGGACATTCCGGAAGTGGTGCCGGACCTTCCACCGGGAGCTCGGGTTTCTGGCCGTGGGTTTGACCCTGGTCTACGCGATCAGTGGAATCGCCATCAATCACGCCCACCACTGGGACGCCAACTATGAGCGGACCCTGGAAACATATACCATCGATCCTCCAGGCACCGGACCGACCGCCGAGGTCGGTCCGGTGGTGCTGGAACGGTTGGCGCTGGCCGATCCGATAAAGAACACCTGGCGTGCCAGCGAGACAGAGTTCCAGGTCTTCCTCGAAGGCGGGGGACTCGACGTGAATCTGGCCACCGGCGAGGTGGTTCGCCACGGGTTCAAGAAAAGACCCCTGATTTTTGACCTGAACTTCATGCATCTGAATTCGGGCAAGGCGCCCTGGACCGGTATCGCCGACACCTACGCCGGCATGCTGGTCGTGATGTCGCTTACGGGCATTTTTCTGGTCCGCGGCCGCAAGGGCCTTTCGGGCCGAGGCGGGGTGCTGATGGCCTTGGGTTTCCTCTTGCCCATCGTTTACGCTTTCGTGTCCAGGGGGGGCGGTTGAACATCGCCCTTTGGATCCGGAAACGATCCGGAAACGGTCCTGAGCAGCCCGCCGGCCGCCTCGGATCCCGCCCTGAAGACATCTTCCGACCGACCTTGACTCCCCTGCACCCGCGGCCTAGCTTAGGCGGACCTGATCTCTTGATTTAGCCATCGATTAAGTGCGCGAAACCACTGCCACTTACCAAATCGTGCCATTACCGGCTGGGGACAAAATGGGCGTGACCATCGGTATCCGCAGGGAAGACAAGAACGAATGGGAACGCCGGGTCCCTTTGGTACCTGCCGACCTGCAAGAGCTCCGCAAGGATCCGAACCTCGACTTTACGATCCAGCCTTCGGCCATTCGTGTATTCGGCGATGACGAATATCGCCAGGCCGGCGTCCGGGTGGACGAGAATCTGGACGATGCGGACATCGTCGTTGCCGTCAAGGAAATCCCCATAGACAGCATCCGGGACAAGAAGGTCTACCTGTTCTTCTCCCACACCATCAAGGGGCAGACTTACAACATGCCCTTGCTTCAGCGCCTTCTGGATTCCGGGTCGACCCTGATCGACTACGAGCGCATCGCCGACGAACAGAACCGGCGCCTGATCTTCTTCAGCCTTCACGCGGGTTATGCCGGTATGATCGAAAGCCTGGTCTGTTGGGCCAAGCGGATGGAATACCACGGGGTCAAGACTCCCCTCCTGAAACTCAAGCACGCCTACGAATACGGAACCTTGGTCGAGGCCAAGAACCACCTGCGGCAGATCGGCGACCATATCAAGACCGAAGGTATTGGCGGGCACCCGGACCCGGTCGTCATCGGCCTGGCCGGTTACGGCAACGTCTCCCAAGGATGCCAGGAAATCCTGGATTGCCTGCCGGTCACCGAGATTTCCCCCGCCGAACTGATGGACTCCGCCGCGGCCGCCGCGGTCGGGCCTCTGGTCAAGGTCGTCTTCAAGGAAGAGGACATGGTGGAGCCCCGCTCGGCCGATGCCCAGTTCGTTCTCCAGGACTACTATCAGCGCCCGGAAAACTACCGGGGCGTATTCGAAAAATTCCTGCCGCACCTTGATCTTTTGATGAATACCATCTACTGGGAGGACCGCTACCCCCGGCTGGTGACGAAAAAATGGGCCCAGACCCATTACGGGCCAGGCAAGCGCCCTCGGTTGCAGGTCATCGGCGACATCAGTTGCGACATCGAAGGCAGCGTGGAGTTGACCCTCAAGGCGCCCATGCCCGATCAACCCTGCTTCGTCTTCGACCCCCAGAGCGGGAAGGTTCACGACGGAGTTACCGGTGATGGTCCGGTGATCATGGCTGTGGACAATCTTCCCTGTGAATTGCCCCGGGAATCCTCGGAACATTTCAGCACAGTTCTGAGGGACATGGTGCCGGCTCTGGGCCAGGCCGATTTCGCCTCGGATTTCGAGGGGTTGCACCTGCCGCCCCACCTCAAGAAGGCGGTCATCACGCACCGCGGTGAACTGACTCCCAACTACCGATACCTGCGTGAAGCATTGGGCAAGTCCCGCGGGTAGGTTCGTCGCCGGGCGGCCGGGAAGGTTACAGGGTGCAGAAAATCCTCGTATTGGGTGCGGGAATGGTGGCCGCTCCGCTTGTCAGGTATCTGCAGGATCATGGTTACGGTTTGACCGTCACCAGTCTCGTCCTGGAAGATGCCGTCAAGCTGATCGGCGACGCTGCCGACAGCCGGGCCCTGACCCTCCATCTCTCCGACGAAGAATCCCTGTCAGAACTGGTGGCTACTCACGACCTGGTGATCAGCCTGGTGCCCTACAGCTATCACCCCCTGGTCGCTAATCACTGCCTGGAAAAACACAAGAATCTGGTGACCGCCTCCTACGTTTCCGAGGAAATGGAGGCTTTTCACGCCGAGGCCGTCCAGCACGATCTGATCTTCCTGAACGAGATCGGCCTGGACCCCGGCATCGACCACATGTCGGCCATGCGCATCATCGACGATGTCCATGCGCGGGGTGGAAAGATCCGCCATTTCCGCTCCTTCTGCGGCGGCTTGCCTGCTCCGGAGTCCAACGACAACCCCTTCGGCTACAAGTTTTCCTGGGCGCCGCGCGGCGTTCTGATGGCCAGCAGAAACGGGGCGCAGTACTGGCGCGACAATCACATCGTCGAGGTGCCCCCGGAACGGTTGTTCCGCGACATGCACCTTCTCCAGGTGCCGGGCGCGGGGGATTTCGAGGCCTACCCCAACCGGGATTCCCTGGAATACCGTGACGTCTACAATCTGGGGGAAGAAGTCCGGACCGTCTTCCGGGGCACACTGCGTTACATCGGCTGGTGCAACACGATGTACAACTTCGTGAAGATCGGTATGCTGGACACCGAACCGCGGGCCAGCCAGGGGATGACCTACGCCGAATTCATGCGGGATCTGCTGGAAGCCGGTCCGGATGAGGATCTGCGCCACGTCGCGGCCGAGCGCATGGGACTACCTGCGGACTGCCTGCCGCCGTGGAATATGCACTGGCTGGGTTTGTTCTCGAACCGTCCGGTTGGTCACGACCGCATTTCCCCTCTGGATGCTCTGGGTGAGATCATGCAGGAAAAGCTATCCTACCGTCCCGGCGAGCGGGACATGGTGGTTCTTTTCCATAAATTCCATGCCTGGTTCGAGGCCGATGGTCATTTCGAACGCCTGACCTCGAGCCTGGTGGATTTCGGCGAGCGCTATGGCGACAGTTCCATGTCGCGAACCGTGTCCCTGCCCGCGGCCATCGCCGCGCGTTTGATTCTCGAAGGCAAGGTGCCCCAGCGCGGCGTGCTGCGCCCGGTTCACCGTGAAATCTACAATCCGGTTCTCGATGAACTCGCGAGCCTGAACATCGTCTGTTCCGAGGAAAAGACGATCTACTAATCCGGGGCGCGTTCCCCGGCGACAAGGAGAGCCCGACATGGCCAAGCAGACGCAGAAACTCGTGACCAAGAACCAGATTTTCAAGGCCCTGGGCCTGAAAGCAAAGATGAAGGGCGCCAACTTCGGCGGCGAGTGGTTCGCCGGCAGCGGAGACTTCATCACCTCCCAGAACCCGACCAACGGCGAGGTCCTGGCCCGCATCGAGCAGGCCAGCGCCAAGGACTACGACCAGGTCATGAAGCAGGCCCGCAAAGCCTTCCTGGTGTGGCGAGAATTGCCCGCTCCCAGACGCGGTGAGATCGTGCGGCAGGTCGGCGAGGCGCTGCGCGCCAAGAAGGAAATGCTCGGCGCCCTGGTCAGCCTGGAGATGGGCAAGATCTACACCGAGGGTCTGGGCGAGGTGCAGGAGATGATCGACATCTGCGACTTCGCCGTGGGCCTGAGCCGCAACCTGAGCGGTCCGACTCTGCAGAGCGAGCGGCCCAAGCACCGCATGATGGAGCAGTGGCATCCGCTGGGCGTGGTGGGAATCATCAGCGCCTTCAACTTCCCCGTCGCGGTGTGGGCCTGGAACACGGCCCTGGCCTGGGTCTGCGGCGACAGCTGCCTGTGGAAACCCTCGAGCAAGACCCCGCTGTGCGCGGTCGCCTGCCAGAACATCGTGAATGAGGTATTCAAAGCCAACAGCCTGCCCGAAGGCATCAGCTGCGTGACGATCGGGCGCGGCTCGACCATCGGCGAAAAACTGGTCAACGATCATAACGTGCCATTGATCAGCGCCACCGGTTCGACCCGCATGGGCCAGCGCATCGGCGGCGTGGTCGGCGCGCGTCTGGGCCGGTCCATACTGGAACTGGGCGGCAACAATGCCATCATCATCAGTGACAAGGCCGATATGACCGGCGCCCTGGCCAGCGCCTTCTTCGGCGCCGTGGGCACGGCCGGTCAGCGTTGCACCTCGACCCGGCGGCTGATCATCCACGAGAAGATCTTTGGCCGGTTCCTGAAGAAGCTGATCGCCAATTACCGGCGGGTCGCCATCGGGGATCCCTTGAATCCGAAAACCCTGATGGGCCCCCTGATCGACGAGGGCGCCGTGGCCGATTACAAAGCGGCCATCAAGGCCGCCAAGGAACAGGACGGCAATGTTCTTTACGGCGGCAAGGTTCTGAAGCCTTTCGGTGCGGCTACCTTTGTGCAGCCGACGATTATCGAGATAGACAACAAGGCCGACATCGTCCAGAGCGAGACCTTCGCGCCTATCCTGTACGTGATGAAATACAAGCGTTTCGATCAGGCCATCAAGATGCACAACAACGTGCCTCAGGGTCTGAGCAGCGCGATCTACACCGACAGCGTGGGCGAGGGTGAAGGCTTCCTCAGCTACCGCGGCAGCGACTGCGGCATCGCCAACATCAACATCGGCACCAGCGGTGCGGAGATCGGTGGCGCTTTCGGCGGCGAGAAGGAAACCGGCGGCGGGCGCGAGTCCGGCTCCGACTCCTGGAAGATGTACATGCGCCGGCAGACCAACACCATCAACTGGGGCGGCGAGGTTCACCTGGCCCAGGGTGTGGAATTCAAGGCGTAAACTGCTGGCTTGTCTTCGAAACCCCGCCCGGAAATATCCGGGCGGGGTTTTTTCGGTAAACCAACCTGGAACCCATTCCTTGGAGATACCGAAGTCTTGATTTCAAAATGGATTCCCTGTAACATACAGTTGTGGCTGCCGCTACGGTTGGAGAAAATATGAAACTCTCGTTGGCTATCGTGCTGATGCTGGCAGGGCTTTTCACGGTGACAGGTTGTGGTGATGACAATCCGGTAGTCACTGCTGAAGATCCTCTTCCAGAACTTCCTGAATTCGTCTCCTATTCCTCGGAATACTTGAACCACCGCTTTTTCCAGCTAGACCTGCCATTGATAGAACCGGGCGGCCGGGATATCGGCGACCGCATCCTCCTTGATTCCATCAGGGTTTTCAGATTGAAAGAGTCTACCCAGCCCTCTCCCGGAGACCTCTTGAATGTGGCGACCTATATCGACTCTCTGGGATTTCTCAACTGGGACAACCTATATTATGCCAATCCCCATCTTTTCGGGCGCGTCTGGCATGAGGTTCCCTCCTGGGTCCCGATGTTGGACCCCGATGGCCAATTCGTGGCCGTAGACCTAGGGTCACAGATGGCTTTCGAGGATGTTCTGGCCGTGATTTATGAGGTTCAGCTGGCCGACGAGACCATCGTCAAAGTGGGGGACCGACCTGGTATCGATGTTCCTGAACAATCGGTGATTGGTGGCGAGGGCCTTTATTACCGTATGAAGCTGCTGAAGGCCGAGGTTTGGGACAGGGAGCCGCACACCTTCGGCTATGTTCTCCGCAATATCTATTCCCTTGGGTCCAGCAACATCGACCGGGCTGGTTTTGCCCTGCGCATAGAGCGCAATGATCCGGGAAGCAACCAACCCCAGCAGGACGAGAACGGGTTGGACTATCTACGCATTTTTGGCCTGGATCGAGCCAATGCCCAGAGAACGGGTTTTCCCGACGGTCAGGTCGATGTCTGGGATCCCCTTCTGATCGATCTGGCAAGGGGCCTCTTGAAGTTTCCTGGGGATTTTCCCCGGCCATTTGCCCCGGGCGGCAACCCGGCCGGCCGACAGGCGGAGGCGGACATGATGGCCGAAGCCGTTTACACCGCTTATGCGGACACAGCGGCCTTCGTCTGGGATCCGTCCTTCCTGCGGGAAAATCAGACCTGGCAGATATATGATCACGAGGTCTACCCCTGGGACTATCCGCGGTACGGGATCTTCAGGATCATCGCAACCTATGACACGCATGAGGGAGACGGCTAGAGCTGGTTGTAGGGAATGCCGAAGGTGTCGCCATCGGCAAGCCGGCCGTTTTCAAACCCCTTCATGAACCAGCGCCGGCGCTGCTCGCTGGTGCCGTGAGTGAAGGAATCCGGCATCACTCGCCCGCTGGACTTGCGTTGTATAGCATCGTCCCCGATGGCCTCGGCGCACCGCATGGCCTCCTGGATGTCCCCGGTCTCCAGGAATTCGAACTGTTGCTGGGCATTGTGGGCGAACACCCCGGCAAGAAAATCTGCCTGAAGCTCCAACCTGACCGATAGCCGGTTGTACTCTTCCTTGGAAACGCGCCCGCGCTGGCCGTGGACATGATCGGTATATCCCAGCAGGTTCTGCACATGATGACCGATCTCGTGGGCCACCACGTAGGCCTGGGCAAAGTCGCCCGGCGCGCCGAAACGCTGGCTCAGTTCGTTGAAAAAGTTGGGGTCGATGTAGACCGTTTCGTTGGCCGGCATGTAGAAGGGGCCCATACGGGCATCGGCCAGGCCGCCGGGCATGACGGTCTTGTCGCTGTAGATGACCAGCTTGGCCGGCCGGTATTCCTTGCCGAGGCCGCGGAATAACCTGGTCCAGACATCCTCGTTGTCTGCCTTCATGGTGGCCAGGTAGGCCCGCATCTCGTCATCGGGAGCCGGAGCGACCTGGGTCACGGTCGGTTGGGTGGACCCGCCGGTGACCAATGTCATCAGGGACTGCGGACTGATCTTGAACACGAACATGGCGACCAGGGCCGCGCCGACGATCATCAGTTTCGTCTTGGCGCTACCCCGGGTAAGTAGGGCCATCACCAGGCCGCCCATGGCCGGTCCGCGGACTCCGCCGGACACTCGCTGACCGCGGCGGTCGTCCACGTTGCTGCTGCGCCGTCTGCCTTGCCATTTCATGGGTTCTTCGTCCTTCCACTGGAATACCCTAGATCGAGAATTCTGTACGAAACCCCAGGGAGCGGTCAATGAATCATTGGGGCCACGGGTCATACGGCTTGCCCCGGGACCTGCGGTCCTGATAGATTGTCAATCCCTTAGACAGATATTGGGAGCAAGGAGTCACATGGATTATTCCCTTTTCAGGACCGCTGCCAGCCTGCTGGGGATTGTTTTTCTGGTCGGCGCCGCCAACTGCGCACTTGCGGCTGATGAGTTTCCCTTCGACCTGGAAACAGGAACCGAGGCCGCTGTTCTGGGTAGCACCGCTGTCCTTTTCGGATTCGGCCTTTTGGCGGACCAGGGTTACGAACCCCTGACACCCGAAGAAATTGCCTCTCTGGATCCAGGTTCCATCAACTGGTTCGACCGCAGCGCAACCGGCCGCTGGTCTCCGGGCGCCGCGAAGGCCAGCGACATCATGCTCTATACGACCATGGC
>CBDUDB010000094.1:0-10302 GCA_965365795.1 uncultured bacterium
TCGTCCAGGGCGCGGTACTGGCACTCGGCCTCGTAGTACCCATCCCCCCGGGCGATGGCCTTGACGATTCCCTTGAGCCCCGGCAGCGATTCCGGAAGCATGATCCGGTCCAGGGAACTGAGCATTTCCTTGCGACCTGAGGCGGCGTTCAGGGAGATGGCGGCCCGGTTGACATCCACCACCCGCACTTTGCTGACTGCCGTGGTGATGAACTCGTGATGGGCGTCCAGCCAGGTGTCGAAATCCCCCACCCCGGAGGCCCTGACTTCGGCGATGGCATGGCGTACCAGACTGATGTCCTCGATGAACAACGGAACGGTCGCCATCTGGAAGACCTGCTCCCAGCCCGCCTGGTCCATATCCAACGGCGTGACCGCCGGGACCGTTCGACTAGATTTCCTCGCTGGACTCATCAGCTCCGCGTGCCTCCACAGCTCCCTTCCAGCGCCGGTGGACCCAGAACCATTGTTCCGGGCAGTTCCAGATGAACCGTTCCACCGCCGCCGAAATGCGGCCTGTATATTCTCTTATGTCTTCTTCCCGCTCGATCAATCCCTGCGGTTCCAACGCCTGACCAAGGTGCAAGGTGTGCGAATGGTCCTGGTTTCTCAGGATCGCCACCGGTACCACCGGGCAACCGGTTTTGATCGAGATCCGGGCCGCCCCTGGCCAGGTCGAGGCAGGCAGGCCTAGAAAGTCGGTCCGGTAACCGATCTTGCCCGCGTCCTGGTCCATCAGCAGGGATACCAGTCCACCCTTGCGTAAATGTGCCAGAACGGCCCGGCCGGAACTGTCCACCGGGACGGTCCGAATTCCGAACCGATATCTTTGATCCTGAATGAAGCGATCGAAGGGAACGTTCCGCTGGGTCTTAACCACATCCAGCAGCGGGAAACGTCGGGCGAGAACCCTTCCGCCAAGCTCAAAATTTCCAATATGTCCGGTGGCGGCGATGGCACCTTTTCCGCTAGCCAGGGCCCGGTCCAGAACATCCCATCCCGGGGCCACTTCCACCGAACTAAAAAGGGCCTCGGGATCGGCGCAGAGAACCTCCGCGACCGTCAGGCCTAAATGATCGTACACCTTATCAGCCATGGCCGCAAGGACTTCGGCGGATCGCTCGGGGAAAACCCTTTTCAATTGGGCTTTTACGACCGCCCGGCGGATCCTCAGGATGGGCCCAACCAAATGGGCGGTTCGGCGCAGCAGACCTCGGGACCACGGGTAAGGTAGCGGCCTCAGTCCGGCCAAGGCCGCCCGAAACAGGGTATACTCGCATTGGCTCTTGATATCCATGGCCTGAGAATAGGAGACCCCGGCCACCATTGCCAGTCCCGGTCCTGGAGTCAGCTTTCCGGGAGGGTTTCCACCAGGTCCGAAGTCTCTGAGGAGCCGATTTTTTTCCCCGGGATAACTGCTAAATTCTCACCAAAGAGAATATCTGCAGCAGCATAAGCACCAGGCCACCGGCGATTGAAGCTCATTCCCGCAAACAGGACAAACAGGTCTAAATATACTTATAAAAAGGCATCTTAATGACAAGGATATTCCAGTTCCCCCTAACCGGTTACCTGGAAATGGACAACCGTCCGGGCACCACCTGACCTTTTTTCAAAAACGACCACCAAAGAGGGGCGGGAGCCGCATCAAAATCATTGCCCTGGGCGGGGGGTTCCTCCACCATACCGATAGCGATCTTTCAACCGTTTCGGTCCATATCCAGGACAAGGAGCCCGACGATGAAACGAATCCTCATTTCCACTTTTGCCGTGGCCCTTCTGCTTTCCGGGGCCGCCGGATTTGCCGAAGCAGCCGATGACACGGCCGCCGGCAAGTGCATGACCTGCCACAAGGAAAAATCCCTGGGATTGTACAACCAGTGGTACAAGAGCGAGCACGCCAAGCACAACGTGACCTGCCTGGACTGCCACCAGGCCGCCAAGGGCGAATCTGACGGCTTCATGCACGAAGGGGCTCTGATCGCCACCCTGGTCACCCCCAAGGACTGTGGCAAGTGCCACGAGAAGGAAGCCCAGCAGGTCAACGACAGTTACCATGCTCACGCCGGTGAGATCCTGGATTCCATAGATGCCTATCTGGCCCACGCGGCCGGCGGCGCTCCGGCGGCCATCGCCGGTTGCGAAAGTTGCCACGGCAGCAAGGTCAAGATCGATCCGAACAGCCCCAACAAGCTGAGCAACCTCAGCTGGCCCAACAGCGGTATCGGGCGGATCAATCCCGACGGCAGCAAGGGCGCCTGCACGGCCTGCCACACCCGCCATTCTTTCAGCGTGAAGCAGGCCCGGCAGCCGGAAGCCTGTTCCAAGTGCCACCTCGGACCGGACCATCCGCAGAAGGAAGTCTACGAGGAATCCAAACACGGCAACGCCTACTACACCCACAAGGACGAGATGAACCTGGATTCGGATCGCTGGGTCGTGGGCGTGGACTATTACGAGGCCCCCACCTGCGCCACCTGCCACATGTCCGCCACACCCAAGCAGAAAATCACCCACGATGTGGGTCAGCGCATCAGCTGGACCCTGCGTCCCCCCATTTCGGTGACCAAGGAAGATTGGGAGACCAAGCGGGCCAACATGAAGGACGTCTGCGTCAACTGCCACGGCACCGCCTTCGTGGACGGCCACTACGCCCAGTTCGACGGCATCGTCAACCTATACAACGAAAAATACGCCAAGCCCGGCCTGGCCCTTTACAAGAAGGCCAAGGAACTCAAGCTCGGTGATGGCGTCGCCAACTTCTCGAACAAGTACGAGTGGATCTGGTGGGAGATCTGGCATCACGAAGGCCGTCGCGCACGTCACGGCGCCGCCATGATGGGCCCGGACTACACCTGGTGGCACGGCATCTACGAGGTCGCGCAGCACTTCTACTTCAAGTACATCCCCGAGTTGCGGAAATTCCACAACGAGGAGCTGGACAAGATGATCGACGAGGTGATGGCCGATCCGTACCACAACTGGCTGAATCGGCCGACCGCGGAGATCAAGGCCGACATCAAGTCCGGCAAGATGGAACAGATGTACAAGGGCATGTACCAGGTTGGCACCAAGTAAAGGGGCGGAGCGATGAAGCGATTCCAGCTCTTCATCCGCGGCATCATGACGAACTGGACCGGGACGGCTGGGGTCGTGTTGACGACCTCGGCCTTCCTGCTCTTCGTGTTCTTCGAGTTGCTGCAGATGGCGGGAATCCTGACCAATTCCTACGTCGGGCTCATCAGCTACATGGCCCTGCCGGCCCTGTTCCTGGTGGGACTGATTTTGATCCCGATCGGCTGGTGGCAGTTCAAGCGGGCCACGGGCCGCTCGACCACGGAATTGCTCACCCAGAGATTCCCCGACGACATGACCCAGGCCAAACGGTTGGGTTCGTCCCTGGTGGGGATGATCGGCCTGCTGACGGTGGTGAACATCCTGTTCATCGGTATTGGCGGGGCCCGCATGCTGCATTTCATGGACTCGCCGAAGTTCTGTGGGACAGCGTGCCACTCGGTCATGGAACCGGAATGGGTGGCCTACCAGAACTCCCCCCACGCCCACGTCAGGTGCGTGGACTGCCATGTGGGCGAAGGGGCCGATGCCCTGCTGGACGCCAAGTTGAACGGTTTGTGGCAGGTGGTCTCGGCGACCTTCGACCTTTACGAGCGTCCCATCCCCACCCCGGTCCACCAGCTGCGCCCGGCACGGGAAACGTGTGAAAAATGCCATTGGCCCGACAAGTTCTACGGAGAAAGGATCAAGACTTTTCCGAAATTCGGGTTCGACCAGGAGTCCACTCCCCGGCACACCACGTTGGCCTTGAAGATCGGATCGGGCACCGAGGATTCCCAAGGTTCGATCCACTGGCACATTGCCGAGGCCAACGAGGTCCGGTATCAGGCGGCCGACGAAAAACGTCTGAGCATGGATTGGGTCGAGATCAAACGCGGTGACCAGTTCCACCGGTATACCAACCGGAAAAATGCTGGACACGCCACCGAGGAAACGGATGCGGCTGAAGCTCGTTCCATGGACTGCGTCGACTGCCACAACCGGGCGACGCATATCTATCAGAATCCCGAAACGGCTCTGAACGAGGCCTTGGCTTCGGGCAGGATCAGTCGCGACCTCCCCTTCGCCAAGAAGGTCGGGTTGGGCGCTCTGCTCGGCGGTTACGGGTCCGACAAGGCTGTGGGTCTGGAGATGATCGACAACGCGGTGCGCGGTTACTATCTCCGCCAGGAGCACGACGCACCGGTCAACCTGGCAGATGTGGATCTGATGGTCGCCGAACTGCAGGCCATCTACTCGCGGAACATCTTTCCCGGGATGAAGGTGGAGTGGAACACCTATCCCTCCCACCTCGGCCACCAGAACGACAGCGGGTGTTTCCGTTGCCATAACCCGGACATGATCGACGAGGCGGGGGCAGCCATTCCCTACGACTGCACCATGTGCCACTCCATCCTGGCCATGGACAGCCCGACGGAATTCCAGTTCCTGCTTCCAGCGGCGCTGAAGGATCCCGATCGCCAGATGCATGAGTACCTGCGCCGGGAATTCCTGGGGATACCCCAGGGTCAGTGGGCTCCCGCGGACACGGCCGCGGCCTCCAGGGAGGTTTCCCTGGTCGAGTAGGAACGTCGTGAGGACGGGAACGGGGTGGCCGTTATGGTCACCCCGTTTTTTACTATACTCAAGGCGCCGGCATTGATCTCATGCACTCGAATCCGAATCCCTGTTACCTGGAGACGATCATGCACGATTCCGAACATCTGCCCTATGACGGTTTGCCCCAGCTTGCGGAAGAGGAAATGCTGGCCCGGGCCCAGGCATTCCACGAGCTGGTGCGCCTGCGCCGGACGGTGAGGAATTTTTCCGACCGCCCGGTGCCGGCCGAGATCATCGCCGCCTGCGTCCAGGCGGCGGGCCAGGCCCCCAGCGGAGCGAACATGCAGCCCTGGCATTTCGAAGTGGTGGGCGATCCCGCTCTCAAGAAGGAAATCCGCCTGGCCGCCGAAGAGGAGGAGCGGCAATTCTACGAACGTCGGGCCAGTGAGGAATGGCTGGACGCCCTGGAACCACTGGGCACCGATGCGTCGAAGCCCTTTCTGGAAATCGCCCCCTGGTTGATCGTCATCTTCGAACAGAGATACGGAATCGACCAGGACGGTTCGAAAAAACGTTATTACTACACCAAGGAATCGGTCGGCCTGGCTGCGGGGTTCCTGATCGCCGCGTTGCACAACGCGGGGCTGGCCTCCCTGACCCACACCCCCAGTCCCATGGCGTTTTTGAACAAGATTCTGGATCGCCCTGCCAACGAAAAACCGTTCCTGCTCCTGGTGACGGGGTATCCCGCCGACGGAGCCTTGGTTCCGGACATCACTCGCAAGTCCCCCGAGCAGTACATCCGGTTCCGGGAAATGAGCCGGGACAAGTGAGTGGGCGCTCTGCTTGAAACCGATGGCCGGATGGCGTATCATGACAGGGCAAACGAACTGTATCACCCCTGATCGATTCGAATTGCTTTAACCGCCGGGACGGGTCTACCCCGTCCCGGCGGTTAAATATATGGACCTGGCCAAGGGGGATAATTTCATGAAAATAATTTTCTTTCCCGCCTCCACCGTTTTCCTTTTCTGCCTGATCCTCCTACTCGCGGCCATCGCCCAGGCCGACATCGGGGGACCCTATGGCGAATATGACATGGCCTACCAGGGACCCGAAACCCTGACCTTGTTGGTCCGGCCCGACGGCGGCGGCGATTCATTTGACGATGCCTTCCTGCCGTACGGGCAACGCGAGGACGCCACCATCACCGTCGAAGTGAAAGATGCCAACTGGGATCCTATCCCCAACTATCCCCGGGAAGACTTGTGGCTGGAGTCCGAGGATGACGGGCTGGTCTCCTGCATTAGCGGGACCATCGCCGACGCCAACACCGACGCTCTCGGCATGGCCCACTGGCAGAATCCTCTTTTTGGCGGTGGGTACAGCGAGGCCCTGACCGTCGTCATGGTCAACGGGTCTCTGATCGAAACGACCATCGGAGTACACCTGAGTTTCAACAGCCCGGACATCAATGGGGATCTGATTGTGAATCTCACGGACGTGGCCATGTTCGCCATGGACTTTTTTGGCGGTTACCAATTTCGTTCGGACTTGTATCGGGATGGGCAGATCAACCTCCAGGACCTGTCCACTTTTGCCCAGGCCTATGGAACCACCTGCCCCTGATCAGCTGGCCGCCTGGCCGGCTATGATTGCGTCCGCCGCCTGAAGAGCCGCGTCCAGGGCGGCGGCATCGGGCATGCCCGCCTGGGCCATGTTGGGCCGACCGCCTCCACGTCCCCCTCCGGCCGCGGCGATTTCCTTGACCAGATTGCCGGCGTGCATCCGCTTGGACTCCACCAGGTCGGGAGTCACAGTCGCCAGCAGGGTCGCTTTGCCCGCCAACTCCGTCGCCAGCACCACGACCCCTTCGGAGCCCAGCTTGTCACGCACATGGTCACCAAGCTGCATGAAGGCGTCCTTGTCCTCGGCGGATACCAGGGCAGTGACCACCTTCAGCCCCGCCACCTTACGCGGGGTGTTCAGGGCGTCCTGCAGACCCTCCCGGGCCGAGTCCTGCTGGACCTTGGCCAGTTCCCTGCGCAACTGATCCCGCTCGTGGATCAGGGCGGCCGTCTGGTCCGCCAGCGGGCCGCCGTCAGGGCGCAGCAGGGTGCCGATTTCCCTCAATTGCTCCCGTTCCTCGGCCGCCCGGGTCAGGGCGACTTCCCCAGTCACGGCTTCGATGCGGCGAACCCCCGCCGCCACGCTGCCTTCGCTGAGGATGCGGACGGGACCCACGTCTCCGGTGCGGCGGCAGTGGGTACCCCCGCACAGTTCGATGGAAAAAACCCGCCCGGAATCTTCTTCGATGCCGGCGTCAATCGGATTCCCGGTGGGAATCTCGATCATGCGCACCCTGTCACCGTATTTCTCCCCGAACAGGGCCATGGCGCCCCGCTCCTTGGCTTCATCGAGCGGAACGTCCACATGGCGCAGGACCGCCTGGTTGGACAGGACCGCCTCGTTGACTTGACTTTCGATCGTCCGCATCTGTTCGGCCGTGACGGCCTGATCGTGCCGGAAATCGAACCTCAACCGGTCCGGAGCCACCACGCTGCCCGCCTGCTCCACATGGTCGCCCAGCACGTTGCGCAGGGCGGCGTGAAGCAGGTGAGTGGCCGTATGGTTGCGCATCACGCCCAGTCGAAATTCGGGATCAACCTGCAACTGGACCTTGGGATCGGTTCGAAAAATTCCCAGCAGCTGGTCACTGTCGCCTGAGACCACCGCCGATGACCCTTGTTCGGCGGTGACCGCGCCCAGTACCTCCAGAACCCTCGATCCGGTTGCGGTGACCGTCCCCACATCACCGACCTGTCCGCCGGACTCGGCGTAGAATGGGGTCCGATCAAAAAGGAGGTGGGATAGGGGTTGATCCCGGTCATCCTTGCCCGCGGCCCTGACAGCCACGACCACGGCCTCATGGGCTAAACCGTCATATCCGGTGAACTCGGATTTGAATCCCGCCGGGTCCCACGCCGGATCCACGGCCTGCCAGGGTGAGATACCAGCCATGAATTTGTTTTCCCGCCGGCTCTGGGTGCGCTGCTTTTCCATGCACGCCCGAAAGCCGTCGCGGTCCACGGCAAACCCGTCCTCTTCGGCGACGACCGAGGTCAGATCCACCGGAAACCCAAAGGTGTCGTGCAGCTTGAAAGCCTCTTCCCCTGACAGCAGAGTGCGGCCTTCGGACTTCATGAGTTCCTTGAATTCCCCATAAACCTGGAGCCCTGAGGTCAGGGTGCGGCCGAAACGCTCCTCCTCCTGCCGGATAACCTCAAGCACGCGGTCCCGGCGCTCGGCCAATTCCGGATAGGCTTCCTGCATCTGGTCCATGACCAGGGCCGCCACCCGGAAAAGAAAGGGTTCTTCCACGCCCAGCAGATGTCCGTGACGGGCCGCGCGACGCAAAATCCTGCGTACCACATATCCGCGCCCCTCGTTGGAGGGAATGGCTCCGTCGGTTATGGTGAACGTCACCGCCCGCGCGTGGTCGGCGATAACCTGCATGCTGATTCGATCCTCGCCCTCGGGCCGGCGTCCACTGATTTCAGCCATCTTTTCGATCAGAGGCACGAAAAGATCGGTATCGTAATTACTTTTCTTGCCCTGGATCACGGCCACCAGCCGTTCGAAGCCCAGCCCGGTATCGACGCTTTTCATGGGCAGGGGTTCCAGGGTGCCATCGGTCTGGCGATCGAATTCCATGAACACATGGTTCCACAATTCCAGCCACCGGTCGCAATCACAGACCCCCAGGGCACAACCGTCGGGGTGATCGCATTTCAGGGCCGGGCCCTGGTCGAAATGGATCTCCGTGCAGGGGCCACAGGGACCGGTATCGGCCATGGACCAGAAATTCTCCTCGTCGCCCTTTTCCAGATCCCCCAGCCGTAAAATTCGATCGACCGGAACACCTACCTCATTTTCCCAGATTGAAAATGACTCATCATCATCTTTGTAGACCGAAACCCAGAGCTTTTCCTTGGCCAGTCCCATGTTCACGGTGAGAAATTCCCAACCCCAAAAAATCGATTCCCGCTTGTAATAGTCACCGAAAGACCAGTTTCCGAGCATTTCAAAGAATGTGTGGTGGCGCGCGTCCTTGCCCACCTCTTCCAAATCATTATGTTTGCCCGAAACGCGCATGCATTTCTGGACGGAGGCCGCCCGTTTGTAGTCGCGGTGCTCCAGGCCCAGGAACACTCCCTTGAACTGGTTCATGCCCGCATTGGTGAACAGGAGTGTGGGGTCGTCGCGGGGCACCAGGGTGGATGACGAAACGACCTCGTGCTGGTGCTGCGCGAAAAACTCCAGGAAACTCGAGCGGATTTCTTTGGCTTTCAAAATGCTGCTCCTATCCGACAAATCGGATTTTTTGGTTCAATTGGCGAAAAATCTGCCGAACAACAAAAATGGTACAGGGTTACCGCTGATCCAGTCGGTGGGCCCTGCCAAATTTAAACGGCGCGGCAGACAAGGTCAACCCGTGCCAAAAGAGAACCAGGCCGGAATGGACGGCCAGCGGTTCAACGAGGAATAAAGGGCTCCATGCGGAATTTCCTGCACTTCCTGATTTCCATCCTGCTGTGGATCCTCTTCGGCTACTACTGGTATGTGGTGGTCCAACGCCAGATCGACCGGGACAGTCTCCAGCCCCTGGCCATTCTGTTCGCGATAACCGCGGTGGGCCTGGGAATTACCTTGTGGTGGATTTCCCACAACAAACGGATAGCGGCCAAGGGCAAACGGAAAAACCTGATGGCTGCTCCGGCCGAACCCTTCGAGTTCGACAACCTGAAACGGCCCATCGTCGCGCCAGAAATGGACCTTCTCCAGGCTGCAGGCATGGTAACCATCCAGGTGGACGATAAGGGCAACAAAGTCTACACCATTGTACAGGAGGGTGACGTCTGATGGACCTCTATTCCCTTCTGGTCCGGTTCGAGGCCTCGTCTTTCTACATGGCCCTTCTCATCTATTTCGCCTGGTACCCCCTGGCCACCAGCGTGATGTGGATTTTCACCTCCATTCTGTTCTTCCGCCAGAAAGAAACCGGCGAAACCGACTTCTACGATTCCTTCGACGAAACCGACACCCAACCCATGGTGTCGTTTGTCATACCGGCTTATAACGAGGAAAAGAACATCGGGGCCACTTTGGCCGGCGTGCTCAGTGTCAACTACTCCCGGTTCGAGGTGGTGATCATCGACGACTGCTCCACCGACGGCACTCTGATCGAGATCGAACCGTACCTCCTGGATGCGAGGGTCCGCCTGGTGCGCAAGATGGTCAACGAGGGCAAGGCCATGGCCCTGAACGACGCCATCCCTCTGACCCGGGGAGAGCTGCTGTTCGTCATGGACGCCGACGCCATCCCCATCCCCGACGTGCTGAAGTATTTCGTACCCCACTTCCGCTACCCCCGTTGCGCCGCTGTGACCGGCAATCCCCGAGTAGCCAACCGCGATAGTTTCCTGTCCAAGCTGCAGTCCATCGAATTCGCCTCGATCATCTCGCTCATGCGTCGCGCCCAGCGGGTCTGGGGCCGGATCATGACCATGAGCGGCGTGGTGGGCATATTCCGCCGCACCGCCCTGTTCGACGTGGGCCTTTACAGCCCGGAAATGGCCACCGAGGACATCGACTTGACCTGGCGCCTGCAGATGCGCCACTGGGACGT
>CBDUDB010000095.1:0-10289 GCA_965365795.1 uncultured bacterium
CGCCCCATCGAGAATCGCTGATTGCAGGGCGCCTGTTTTCAGGGTGTCCACGCTGGCAGCCGCAAAGGCCAGATCATCCTGGGGATGGGGCAACTTCAACCCCGGGTCCCCGAAAAAATTGTAACGCTGGGAATTGGCCCGGTTGGAGGTATATGAAACCTTGGCCAGCAAAAGAGCTTCTGCCGTGGTGACCTCCACCGAAACATGGCGACCGGGAAAGAGATTGGAGAAATACTCATTTGACAACCCGTTGTTAGGCCCCACGAAACTGACCTGACTGGCGCAGATCGAGCCAATGCCCCCCCCATTGTCCGCAAGGATGAACTGTTCGGCCATGGACAGCCGCTGGGGGCTATCGAACACGCCGACGTCGCAACTGAAGGCGACAAAAACAGGTCGCCTCATTCCATTGGCAAGGTTGGCAATGTCCCGGGATTGAAAAATCTGTTCGTCGGCCAAGTTGTCCTCGGCGCCGTGGCCGACGTAGTAGAAAATGGTGGTTCCGGCGCTTAGCTCACTGTTGATGTCCGCCCTCATGGCCGGTTTGACCCGGGACGAAGGAGGAAAATCGTAAGCTACCCCGTACACCTTCCGCTCATCCAGCGAAAAAGGGAGGCGGTTTTCGGAAATGACTTCGGCCTGAATGGTGTGGGCATTTTCAGAACCTTTGGGGTAGGGCCAAGAACCGAAATCCACGCAGTCATCGGCAGTGAACAGGATTCGGTTGCGCCATAGCCCCGGTTCAGGAGTGCGGGAATATTCGATCGCCCTGTCCACCAGTTCCTGGGCCTCGGTCACACTGCTGGCCGGCAGACGCCCACACACCAGATCCGGCACGTCAAGACTGAACCATGACCCGGCCTCGAAAGACACCAGACCATCATCGGTGGCGTAGGCCAGGTATTGATACTGGTCCGGGAATATTGGGAAGGGGGTCCGCATTTCCGTGGGCAGGAAATCGTAGAGATCTTCGGTGGGGTTGGGATTTTTGTAGTAGCGGAAATCCCTGCTGGAATTGCCCAGGAAACAAACGTACCGCAACCTGTGGCCACTTTGTTCATAAACGTATTTCAGGTAGTTGCGGATGGCGCGGGGATCCTTCTGCCCGCCGGAGAAATTGTCGTAGATATCACCGGCCGACACACTGATCGCTCGGGGTGAAACTACTCCCGGTAGATAGGTCGCATGGTAAGCGGCCAATTCCTCCGCCGGTCCGGAGAACAAGGCCGGATGGACCACGATGTAATCCAGGTCAGTGGGCCGGCTGCGCAAGGCAGCAGGGAGGGTGCGCAGTCCCCCAGCCACGGACAAAAGGTCGCCGGGGACCGTGGCCACAAAGTGGCGATCGGTGTCCGGATCCCGGGTGAAACCGAATTGGATGACATCGGGATTTCCGGTGTCCGGGGTTCCGGAATAGGCGACGGCGTCCGCAGGGCCGGTGACATCCCACATCAAGGGAGTCACACCGGCAGGAACCGTGATCTGGAGGTCGACCTGTGTACCGGGCGCTGCTACCTGTTCCCGCCAGTGGGCGAATTCCAGCTGTCCCGGAGAATCGGTCAGGTCCAGACCCGCCCAGTAGAATATATCGTAGCTGTCCAGGGCCAACGGTTTTGTCGATCCGACAGTATTGTTGTTGGTATTTTTCAGGGTGATCTGGTTGAGGCCAGTTTGGATAGACAGGGATTCCCCAAATATCCGCAGGCGCAGTGAATCGTATTGGGCGGCCTGGGTGATGGAGACGGTGCCCAAGTTGGCCTCGTCACTATTGAGCCAACCCGAGGCATCGAAACGGTAATACGAGGTTCCACGGGGATACATCCCTCTGATATCGATCACGAAATTGGCGGCCGATCCCGGAACCGGCGTTCGGAGGGTGAAGTTCTCCGGCCGCGAGGAGAAAACGGTATTGTCCCAGGCCCAGTTGTCAGTGAAGACGCCGGGTTCATCGAGAACCTGACGTTCATGGTGAACCCGAAGATGGGCCGTGGACACGGCCTCGCCTCCGGTGGGAACCGCGGGGACCGGCTGAATATGCTTGGGCGTACCCGGCAAGGGCGACCCGGTGGCCGAAGATTCCCAGGTCAACCAGTAGGAAGCGTGGTTGGCGAATGGGTGGTCGTAATGTTCACCGCGTTCAGCCCCGGGTTCCAGGCGGTCCAGCCAGGTGCTGGTGGGCACGCCGTAGAAGCGGATTTCATCGTCCAGGTTCCATTCCCCATCGCCGCCGTCGATGACCTCGATGGCCACCTCATTCAGCTGGACCCGTTCGATCTGCAGGGAATCGGGCACCGAGGCATCGGGATCCAGAGCCAGGCCGCCACCGCGGTACAAACGCAACTTGGTGGGGTCCACATCGCCGGTCGGGACACCAAAGAGGAGAAGTCGCTGACCGGTCAGGCGATACAATCCCGCCTGGACAACCTCGAGTTTGACCCAGTGATTGGTCAGACCAAAGGGATCCAGGGGTTGGGCCTTGTCCTGGATCGATCGGGTCAGGACCGCCTGGCGACCACCCTGGGACAGAACCTGGAAAAGTTCCGCGTTGAGCAGCCCGGCGGGCGTGACGTCCCGCCAGTTATCAGGTAGCGCCTTTTGCGAGGCCTCATAACCCAGATCCAGGTGCCGGCGTTCTTCCCCGGCGGCCGGGTGCAAAATCTCCAGGGTGATTCCGGCCAGGATGCCGCCCTTGACACCAAGGGGAACCAGAGCCCCCACCACCGGTACCGAGCGATAGACGGCGGGTGTCCCAACCGTAACCAGGTCGCCTTCGGCGAGGGGCTCCAGAGGATCCCGCCACCACGATACCTCCATCGTGCGGGCCACGACGGGATACCGGGTTGGCACTGCCAGGGTCAGATTCAGACGGGGCGGAAGAAGTCTGGGTTGATCGGAAAACTCGTCTTCCACGTGAGGCGGAAGAGCCCATTTCAGGTTTTCGTCGTTCAAGTTCTGCCAGTCGGCGGGCGGAGCTTGAACGGGAAAATCGACCCGGATCAGGGAACGGTCGGCGCCTGACGAAAGCAGGCGAACCTGGGGCGTTCCCATGACGGCGGATTGGCCTGGCGCCTCGGCGGCGGCAACCGGGCCGGGCGACACCAAGCCGAGCAGGGCAAAACAACCCACGAAGATAGCTACCTGCCAGACAAGGGTCCTGGGACCCAGGGTTCGTCCGTGGGGCAACAGACCCGTGTGGGTCGGGAACAGAAACTGGTCCCGGCGCATCCGGCCCAGTTTCTGGAAGAGATTTTCGAGATCCGGAACCATACCAAAAATACCCCCGACAATCGCCGGCCAGCTGGAAAATGGCATCAGCAGCAAAATCACAAGACTCAACAGGCCTCCACCCAGCTCCAGCCGCCAGTCCGGATGATCATAATGGGGAATGACATCCAGCACGGCATGGGAGGCCAGGCCGGCGGCTGCGCCCACATAGACGTTTCCCGTCACACCACCAGCCAGGGCACCTGCGGCAAAATGGGTAAACAGGCACATGGGGCCTACTCCTTGTCCTGATCGGATGCAGCGACTTTTTCGGCCTCATCCGGAAGCATGATGGGAATGTCGCCATCCACCCTGTACCGGACCGAGCAGGTGTGGCAATAGAGCCAGGCATGCTCCGGGTCCGGCACCACGGGTTGACGGCAAACCGGACAGGCCAGGATCTCAAGCAACTTCGGATCGAGCATCAACCGCCTCCTGAGGGGGTTTCCTTACCTATCTCCACCATACAGAACCTACGCAGAACATACGCGGAACCTACTGGCGCATCATAATACGTCCGGGAAAGGATGCAAACACACCATCGCTGCAGATCTGAAAAAACAGCAAAAAAATACCGGACCCCATTGCCTTTAAAGGACCTGCCGTTAAAGACCGGGTCGGCCGGGTGAGAATATCGGGTTGTCGAAGAGGTTGGCATGAGGATAATACAACATTTCGCCCAGGCCGTCAATACCTGCGGATTATTTTGTCCCTAGGTCGGGGCTCAAGACTTGCCGGATTCCTCGAAAACGCCGATATCCAGGAATTTCTGAAGGCGTTGATCCAGCAGGTCGGAAACAGGAATGGATTCTAGGTCGGCCAGGGTGTCCTGAAGGACCCGTTTGATCTCCAGGCTCATGGCTTGGTGATCCCGGTGGGCTCCCCCCACGGGTTCGGTGATGATCAGATCGAGGACCCCCAGATTCATGGCGTCCGTGGAGGTCAGCTTCATGTTCCGAGCCGCCTCTTTGCTCTTGGCCCCGTCGCGCCAGAGAATGGCCGCGCAGCCTTCGGGGCTGATCACCGAGTAGATCGAATTTTCCAGCATGAAGATCCGGTCGCCCACGCCCAAGGCCAGGGCGCCGCCGCTGCCGCCCTCGCCGGTGACGATACAGATGATGGGCACCGGCATGTCGGCCATCTCGCGCAGATTGCGGGCGATGGCCTCGGCCTGGCCGCGCTCCTCCGCCCCCACGCCCGGGTAAGCGCCCGGGGTGTCGATGAAGGTCACGATGGGCCGATCGAAGCGCACGGCCATTTCCATCAGGCGAAGGGCCTTGCGATATCCCTCGGGGTGGGCCATGCCGAAGTTGCGCCGGATGTTGCTTTTGGTGTCGCGGCCTTTCTGGTGTCCCAGGATCATGAGTTTGCGCTCACCCAGGCTGGCCATGCCGGCGACGATCGCTTCGTCGTCCCGGAACATGCGGTCCCCGTGGAGTTCCACGAAATCGTCAAATATGAAATGGATGTAATCGTTGGTGGTCGGGCGCCGAGGATGGCGGGCCAGCTGCACCCTCTGCCAGGGCTCGAGTTTGGCGAAGATCTCCTTGCCCAGCTTGGTGGCCTTGGTTCGCAGGCGGGCGACTTCGTCATCCACGTCAACTCCCCGAACCGCAGCGGAATCATCCAGGGTCTGGATCCGTTCCTCCAGCTCCACAATGGGCATCTCGAAGTCGAGCCAAAGTCCTTTTTTCTTCCAGTCCATCCTGTGCCTTTCACCGGCTGGCCTACCGTATGCACGCGTTGCCGACGACGCGTATCTCATCTGGGAACTGAGATTTAGTCACTTTCACTTGTTGGTGTCAAGATATATGGGCCCAATGCGGCGTAGCCGCTTCCATTCCGGAGACGACTCAGGCCGCAATTACATAAACCCCATCATCCATGATCATAAACATTTAACCCTTTTACGTTCACAAATTCCTTGAGCCCGTAGTGGGACAGTTCCCGCCCCAACCCGCTTTTCTTGATACCCCCGAAGGGCATGCGCGGATCCGATTTGGTGATGCTGTTGACAAAAACGGTCCCGGACTCGATTTCCCGAGCCACCCGCAGGCCGCGGTCCGGATCTCGGGTCCACACGCTGCCCCCCAGACCGAAATCGCTCTGGTTGGCCAGGGCAATAGCTTCGGTTTCGTTCGCCACCGTGACAATGGGAGCAATGGGTCCAAACACCTCTTCGTCCACCAGCCGCATTCCCGGTCGTGTGTTGTTTACGACCGTGGGCGGGAAAAAACAGCCCCGGCCGGGCAGCTTGGCTCCGCCGCACAGGACACGCGCACCCAGCGATACCGATTGAGCAAGTTGCTCTTCGAGTTCCTTGACGGCGCCTTCGTTGACCAAGGCGCCCACCTGGGTGGACTCATCTCGGGGGTCGCCCACCTTCAGCCCGGTCATCAGCTCGGTGAAGCGCTCGGCGAAAGCCTCGGCCACAGCCTCGACCACGATGAACCGCTTGGAGGCTATGCAGCTCTGACCCGCGGTGAGCATGCGGCCGGTCACGGCGCCGGCGGCCGTGAATTCGATATCCGCATCTTCGAGAACAATGAAGGGATCGCTGCCGCCCAGTTCCAGCACCACCTTTTTCAGGTGGCGTCCGGCCTCGGCGCCGATGTGCCGCCCCACCTGAGTGCTACCGGTCAGGGACACGCCCTGCACGATGTCCGAAGCGATGAGATCGGAAACCGTTTTGTAATCCGGCACCACCGTCCGAAAGACATGTTCCGGAAAGCCCGCCTCGACAAAGGCCTGCTCGATGGCAAAGGCGCAGCCGGTCACGTTGCTGGCATGTTTGAGCAGACTGGTGTTACCGGCCATCAGGCCCGGCACAGCAAAACGCAGAGCCTGCCAGAAGGGATAGTTCCAGGGCATGATGGATAAGATGACGCCCAGAGGCTGGAAGGTGACCAGGTGTTGCCGGCCGTCGGCGACGACCTTCTCTTCGGCCAGCCAGTCGGCGGAGTTGTCGGCGTAGACCTCGGTCATCCAGGCGCATTTTTCTATCTCGGCCCGGGCTTCGGTGATGGGCTTGCCCATTTCCGTGGTGATCAGGATCGCCCACTCTTCCAGATTTTTCCTGAGCACGGCGGCCAGCCTGCGGAAATATGGAACCCGCTCGGTTACGGTCAGCCTTTTCCAATCGGAGTAGGCTTTTTGGGAAAGCTGGGCGGTACGAGTGACCTCATCGGCGGCCATGGTGGTCCAGGTATTGATGGTTTCACCGGTGGCGGGATTGACCGTCTTGAATTCCATGTTTCTCCTTGGCTGGCTGTGCCGATCCTGATCGGCCTATCCTCGTCCCATGAACCGTTTTTTTCGTTCCACGGGCGCAGGCAGAACCGTCCGCAGGCGCAACTCCTCGGCCCCGGGAACCTGGCGCAGGCACCTGAGGCTATCCAGGGTCAGGGCGATTTTCCTTTCCTCGGACTGAAGGAGCCAGGATTTCCCCTCGCGTTCCACGGAAATGACCAGGGGAACGGGCCGGGCCAGGGTCGGTTCGGGAAGGAAATCCGGATCCTCGCCGGAGGGGGAATCGGCATCTGCATCGCCGGGATCCTTTTCGGCAGAATTTGAAGACTGGCCGTTGGCCATTGGGGCCTCAGGTGCCGCCTCTTCTTCCTGACACAGGGGCCGCATCTCGGTGGGCTCCCCGAATTCCTCGAACAGACTGCCGAGACCCTCCAGGCCTGAACGGCCGGCCTCGTCGAGATCGATTTCCAGGTAGATGTCCCGGACCCAGGTTCCCAGCACCTCGTCGATGCGCGTCAAGCGGTCGGTCACGATCTCACGGCTGCCGTCGCTGCGCACCTGAACGCGGCCGCCGACCACGAGAATCGAATCGCTCTCCACCAGGGGCTGGGCCTCTTCATAAAGTCTGCTGTAGACCGTCAGGCTGATGACGCCGCTGGTGTCCTCGAAATTCGCCCTGGCGTACAGGCGCTTGTGCCGGTCCCGGTGTTTTGTGTGTGAAGTTATCACGCCCACCAGGTCGACCCAGGTCCCTTCGCCGCGCTCGTGAGCACCCGCAGCGGTCCCTACCGGCAGGCTGTCGATGAGTTCGCCGTACTCCTGGAAAGGATGGCCCGACAGGAAAAACCCGACCGCCTGGCGTTCCTTGCTCAGCTTCACCAGGGGGTCGAATGCCTCACAATCATGAAGCATGGGCTTGAGCACATCGGCCGCGGGTGTGCCGCCGAACAGCGAAGCCTGGCCGCCGGCCCGGTCGCGGGCGGCCTGGTGTCCGAAGGCCAGCGCCCGGTCGAGGTTGGCCTGCAGCTGACGACGATGCCCCGGCAACAGGTCCATGGCCCCGGCGTTGATCAGGCCCTCGACCACCTTGCGATTGACCTTCTGCAGGTCCACGTTTTCACACAGATCAAACAGGTCCGTGAAATCCCGGTCGAGTTCCGCGCGGCAGGCGGCAATGACATCGATGGCCGCCGAACCGACTCCCTTGACGGCACCCATCCCGAATACGATGTCCCCGTCGCGCACACCGAATTCGCTGCGGGGCCGATTGATGTCCGGCGGACAGATGCCCAGTCCCAACGCCTTGACCTCGTCGATGAGCTGGGTGATACGATCGGATTTACGCATCTCGGTGCTCATGGTCGCGGCCATGAACTCGGCCGGATGATGAGCCTTCAGCCAGGCGGTCTGGATGGACAGAAGGGCGTAGGCCGCACTGTGGCTCTTGTTGAAGCCGTACTGGGCGAAAAACTCCATCTCTTCGTAGATCTCGCGCGCGGCGGCCTGGTTGTAACCCCGCTCCTTGGCGCCGTCCAGGAACTTGACCTTCAGCTCGGCCATCATCTCGAGTTTTTTCTTGCCCATGGCCTTTCGCAGGGTATCGGCCTGACCCATGGTGAAACCGCCCATGGTCGAGGCGATCTGCATGACCTGTTCCTGATAGAGGATAACTCCGTAGGTATCCTTCAAGATGGGTTCCAGGCAGGCGTCCTTGTACTCCACCTTCTGCCGGCCGTGCTTGCACTCGACGTAAACCTTGTCCATGTCCGCGCCCAGGGGGCCGGGGCGGTACAGGGCGCAGATGGCGGTGATGTCCTCGTAGCGGGTGGGCGCCATCTTGCGCACCAGTTCCTGCATGCCGCTGCTCTCGAGCTGGAAGACGCCCACCGTGCGTCCTTCTCGCAGCAGCTGGTAGGTGGCCTCGTCGTCGGTGGGGATGTCCTCGGCCTGCAGCCGCGTGCCGGTGGACTCGGCGATCAGATCCAGGGCCTTGTCGATCACCGTCAGGGTGCGCAGCCCCAGGAAGTCCATCTTCAACAGACCCAGGGCCTCGCTCATGTTCATGTCGAACTGGACGGTGATATCGCCCTTGGTGCTCTTGTAGAGCGGCGCGTGTTCGATCAGGGGCGACGGCGTGATCAGCACCCCGGCGGCGTGGATGCCCGTGTTGCGATTGAAACCCTCCAGGACCAGGGCGTTGCGCAAGAGCATGGCGTGTTCTTCGGATTCCTTGGCCACATCCTTCAGCCCCGGCGCGGTGTCGATGGCCTTCTGCAGCGTGATGCCGATTTCCTCGGGGATCATCTTGCTGATGCGATCGCTTTCGGGATAACTGAAATCCAGAACACGGGCCACGTCCTTGATCACCGCGCGGGCGGCCATGGTCCCGAAGGTGATGATCTGCGATACGTTTTCGCGCCCGTATTTCTTGGCCACGTATTCGATGATGTCGCCGCGTTTTTCATAGCAAAAATCCACGTCGATATCCGGCATCGAGATGCGTTCAGGATTCAGGAAACGTTCGAACAGCAGGTTATGTCTGAGGGGATCGATGTCCGTAATCCTCATGCAATAGCAGACCAGACTGCCGGCGGCGCTGCCGCGGCCGGGACCCACGGGAATGTTCATCTTGCGGGCGGCGTCGATGAAATCCCAGACGATCAGGAAGTACCCGGCGTATCCGGTCTGCTTGATGACTCCCAGTTCGTAGGCCAGGCGCTCCTCCAGTTCGGGGGTCATCCGTTCGTACCGGGTTTTCAGTCCTTCGCGCGCCAGGTGCTCGACGTACTGGTCGGAACTGGTGAATCCTTCCGGCAGAGGAAATTCAGGCAGCAGGAGCTTGCCAAGCTGCATCTCGAAATCCACCATGTCGGCCACCCGCAGGGTATTCTCCACAGCCTCGGGCCAGTCCTGGAAAAGGCCCAGCATTTCCTCGGTGGACTTGAAGTAGATCTCCGGCGTGTTGCTGCGCCAGCGGCTGGGATCGCTGAGGGTCTTGCCCGTCTGCAGGGCCATCAGAATGTCGTGGGCCTCGTGATGGTCGCGGTCCAGGAAGTGGCAATCGTTGGTGGCGATGATCGGGCACCCGGTCTGCTTGGCCACCTCGGGCATGAGCTGCCGGATGCGCGCTTCCTCTTCTATCCCGTGGTTCTGGATCTCCAGAAAATAGTTGCCCTTGCCCAGGATGTCGCGGTAGGCGGCGGCGGCCTCGACCGCGGCGGCCACGTTACCGGAGCGGAGATGGAAATTCGGCTCCCCGCTCATGCAGGCCGACAATCCGATGATCCCTTCGCTGTGCTGGCTCAGCAGCTCGCGGTCGATACGGGGCCGATAGTAGAAACCCTCGAGATATCCCTGGCTGGAAAGCCGGACCAGGTTCTGGTATCCCGTGGCGTTTTTCGCCAGCAGGATCATGTGGTAACTCTTGTTCCGCTTGTCGGTGGTGCGGTTGTGACGGTCGCCGGTGATGTAGGCCTCGGTACCGATGATCGGTTTGATCCCTTTGTCGGTGCACTCTTTGAAAAACTCGACGGCCCCGAACATGTTGCCGTGATCCGTCAATGCCAACGCCGGCTGCCCCAGATCGGCGGCGCGCTGGGCCATGGCCTTGGTCTTCATGGCGCCGTCCAGCAGGGAATAGTCGGAATGGTTATGCAGATGGACGAAGTTGTTCGGTGGTGCCGGTGCTGCCATTATTGGGTGCCACAATTCTGGATTGGTTATGGATCAAGGCCGGCCGGGCCGGGCGAACTTTCAGGTCCGGACAGGATAGCGCG
>CBDUDB010000096.1:0-10089 GCA_965365795.1 uncultured bacterium
CTCGGGGCGGCCTGGACCTACGAAAACGTTGATGACCCCTTCGACACCTACACCGAATCGGTTTTCGAACTTTTCGAATACGAAGGGAATCCGGCCTACAAGATGGGCCGGGCCGCGGACGACTACATCATTCTCTACAGCTTCCGCGGCGTGATCTCGGTGTACGCCGTTGTTCTGCCTGGCGAGTTCCTCGACCCCGATCATGATGTCGTCCTGGGCGAGTTGACCGACGGCATGACCTTCGCAGACTGCTTCGAGATCGTGACCTGCGATACCACGATGATCCGGGTCTGGGATGAACTCGACCCCTCGCTGCGCAGCATCTACGGAATGGATGAGGGTCTGGACATGATCCTGTTCGTGGCCTACGACCTGGGCTACGAACCCAACATCCACAACACCGTGGTCGCGTCGAATCTCCCGGCCGGGGTCACCCCACCGGGGGGTGCCGTGACGGGTTTGGATTGGTATCTTCGCGGCGTTGGCACGATTGATATGCGGGAGGTGGACGCTGAAACCGGTGGAATTGTTGAACGCTATGAACTGGTGGGTATCTCGCCTGTCGATGACAGCCCCAGCGCGGAGCTCCGCCTGCATCAGAACCATCCGAATCCTTTCAACCCCTCGACCACCATCGCCTTCGAGCTGGCTAAGTCCGGGCCGGTGACCTTGCGCGTCTTTGATGCCCGCGGGCACATGATCCGCAACCTGCTGTCCGATGAGGTCTATCCCGCCGGGCACAACCAGGCCGTCTGGCGCGGGCGTGACGATGCAGGCCGGCCGGTGGCCGCGGGGGTTTACTATTCACAAATCGTGACTGACGGCGGCCGCGAAACTCGGCCCATGATGCTGGTGAAGTAAACGTTGGGGTTGATCAGAACCAGATCATCAACCCGATGCCGTTCCGTATCCCCATGTGCGACTTTTTTACCCGCCAGTCCTCGTACGGATCGTCCACGTCCGGGTTGTCGAAGACCTCGAGGAAGTTGGTAAAGGTCCCGGCGATTTCCCACTCCAGTGAGAACCGGCTGCTCAACCGTATCTGGAATCCTGCTCCCAGGATGGTCGCGGTGCCCAGGGAGGTCGTGTTTCCGTTTCCACCCGGCCGTTCCAGCACGACCGAGCCCGCCCCGAAGCCGCCCCGCAAAAAGGGCTGGAAGGTGCTTCGCTCGCGGAAAAGAACCGTGCCGGTGACCAGGGCTTCGACGTCGAATAGTTGTTCCGGTACGCCGACCATATCGTGCCGGGTCACGGCCAATTGCAGACCCAGCAGAAAACGATCTCCGAAACGGTACCCGAACAGGAATCCCCCGCCGCCGCCATCGTTGTCCACGGCCGCCGGGGGCAGGTCTTCCCGGCCGAACACTTCCCACCGGTCCCGTCCTCCTCCGTTGGCCTGCAAACCCAGGTACCAGCGGCGCAGCTTGACCTGGTCCGGTTCCTCCGCACCGGCGGATACCGCGCCCGTCAAGGCCAACAGCAAACAGAGCAGGATGCCCCAGCGTAGCCTCACGAATCGTCCTCCCGGTCGCCCTTGTCCTGAGCCAAGCCATAGGACTGGATCTTCTTGTGCAGATTTGTGCGGTCGATACCCAGCAGCCTGGCCGCCTGGGATACGTTGCCGCCCGCTTCGGCCAGGGCCGAGGTGATGCACTGTTTTTCGAAATTCTGACGCGCGGCCACCAGGCCGCCGGCCGCCATCACTGCAGACGGTTCGAACAGCCCGGTTTCCGGCAAGGCGCCGTTTGTTTCCAGAGTGATGTCTCCACCCACGCCGCACCGCGCCAGGTCTTCCGGCCCGATCACACTGCCGGCGCTAAGGATCGCCAGCCTTTCGACGGCATTGCCCAGCTCACGGATATTCCCCGGCCAGGGCAGTGATCCCAGCAACTGCAGAGCCTCCGGCGCAAACTGCCTTTGCGGCAATCCGTTTTCATCCAGGTAGGCGCCCAGGAAATGCTCGGCCAACAAGGGGATATCCTCGCGCCGCTCACGCAACGGCGGCACGTGGACCGGCACCACGTTCAACCGGAAGTAGAGGTCCTCGCGGAAGGCACCCGCACGGACCTCGGCGGGCAGATCCTTGTTGGTAGCCGCCAGCACCCGCACGTCGACATGGATGGTGGCGTTGCCGCCCACCCGTTCGATATCGCCCTCTTGCAGCGCCCGCAAAACCTTGGCCTGGGCCTTCAGGGACATGTCGCCGATCTCGTCCAGGAAAAGGGTGCCCTTGTCCGCCTGAAGGAACTTGCCGTCGCGCGACTGGGTGGAGCCGGTGTAGGCGCCCTTGACCGCGCCGAACAGTTCACTCTCGATCAGCTCCTCGGGGATGGCGGCGCAATTGACTTTGACGAAGGGGCTCTTGGCCCGGTCGCTGGCCTCGTGCACGGCCCGCGCCACCAGTTCCTTGCCCGTGCCGCTCTCGCCGGTGATCAGGATACGGGCACCTGTCGGCGCCACCTGTTCGATCTGCTCGCGAATGGCCTGGACCGGCGGGGACTCGCCTACCATCAGATGACGTTTCCGGTCGCGGGCCCGCAACGCACGCACCTCGCGGCCCAGCGACTGCACCTTGAGCGCGTTGCGGATCGCCACCAGCAGGCGCTCCTTGCTCAACGGTTTTTCGACGAAGTCGAAGGCCCCCGATCGTGTGGCATCCACCGCCGTGGCGATGGTGCCGTGGCCGGAGATCATGATCACCGGCAGTTCCGCTTCCTGTTTCCTGATCCGCCGCAGGGTTTCGATGCCGTCGATGCCGGGCAGCTTGACGTCAAGGACCACGGCGTCGGGTTTTTCCTTTTGAAAGATTTCCAGGGCCTCTTCGCCGGTTTCGGCAACCGACACGTCGAAGCCCTCGGATTCCAGCACCATCTTGAAGGTGCGGCGTATATTTTTTTCGTCATCGACGATCAGGACGCGGCGGCTCATGACTCTATATCCTTTGCTGGGTCGGAAACTTCGGCACCGACCGCGGTCAGCGGCAGGCTGATGGTGAACGTGGTGCCTGCGGCAGGTGAACTGGCGACCTTGATCGAACCACCGTGACCAATCACGATGCCCTGTACGATGGCCAGGCCGAGGCCCATGCCGTCCCCTTTGGTGGTGAAGTCGGGTTCGAAAATGCGGTCCAGATTTTCGACGGGGATGCCCACGCCGCCATCGGTGACCTCGATGCGCGCTCCAGGCGAGGCGCGGTCCAGGCGCAAGGTGACCTTATCGTCGGCGCCCGCTTCGCGGCAGGCGGCCAGGCCGTTGTCGATCAGGTTGACCAGAGCCCTACGCAAAGCCCCCGCGTCGAACCAGCCGACCAGCGAATCACTCTGGCCGGCAAGCTCCAGACGATCGCCGTACAGATTCTTGAGATCTCGCATGAGCTCGGTCAGGTCGCTTCTGGTGGGTTCGGGTTTCGGCAACCTCGCGAACTCGCCGAACTCGCGGACCAGCCGACGCAGACTTTCCACTTCTTCGCCAACGATCTCGGCGCACTCGGCAAGCAAAGCGCGATAGCGGGGATCATCACCGGGGTAGTCGTCCCGGGCCTGTTCGACCGCCAGCAGGATGGGGGTCAACGGATTCTTTACCTCGTGAGCCAGCGTCCGCGCCATGCCGCGCCAGGCGGCGGCCCGTTCGAGCCGGGCCAGATCGCGGCGCTGTTCGGCCAGGCGCCCGACCATGGTGTCGAAGGACTGCACCAGCTCGCCCACTTCACCGGGACCTTCGGCCTGAACGCGGAACTCCAGATCGCCGGCCGCCACACGCCGAGTGGCGCCCACCAGTTTTTCCAGCGGCCGGACCATTTGACGCGTCCACAACAACCCCGCACCGAGGGCCACCATGATCAACACCCCGTACACCAGCAAGAAGGGCGCGATGAAACTCCGCACCACCCGGGTCTGCTCGCTGCGCACGACCCTCAACAGACCCAGGCCGTCGGATAGATCACGGGCGCGTACCACCATGCCGGCCGGCAATGGTTGCAGAACCACGACCGGGTTCATCCCTTCGCGGACAACCGCCGTGGCCAGGAAATCCCCAAAGCGTTCGGGGAGCGCCACGTTTTTGCCCTCAGGTACCGAGAGTGCCGACGCCCGGGAAACCAGCTCCGGGCGCGCCTCGGTCACCACGAAGAGCGAATCGGCCGGCTGTACACGGCCCATGACGTCGAGCAGCACCACATCGTCGGTGAAGGACCCCTCGGCCGCCCGCATCTGCAGTTGCTGACGCAACTCGGCCAGGTGGGCACGGCTGGCGGCCAGGCCCGACTCGAGCGCCGTCTCCAGCGGGTCGGCGATACCCGGCCCGAAACGCCGTTCCAGCAGGTCGCGCACCACCAGCGACAGGGGCAGGGTCGGCAACAGGGCCACGATCAGAAAGGAAACCACCAGGCGCGTGCTAATGCGTTTCATCGCGCAGCTCCTTCCTGGTGAACCAGCCCGACAATATTTCCTGGGCACCGCGGCCGCCCCGGTCGCCCTTGTAGAAGAAACGAATCAGCCGCCCCAGGCTCACCGAGGCCTCCTGCTGGTCCTGGCCTTCGCGTCGCGGTCGCTGGTCGCCGACGATCACGTCCTCGACCCGATCCTGTTCGGACGGGGCGATGGGAAACACCTCCAGGCCGATGCGCAGCCGATAGCGAGCCTCGGGCGCCAGACGGTTCACCGGTATCACGGGCACGGCCCCCAGCTCGGTGAGGTAGGCGCTCAGATCGCCCAGGCTGTGGAAGCGGCGTTCGGTGCCGTCGCTGCGCACCGAGAAGATTTCTTCCCAGAGATCGAAGCCCAGCTTCAGCGAGACCCGGTTGCCGCCCAGCACTTTTTCCCGGTCGTCAATCAGGGCCAGATCCAGAACCACCGCCGACACCAATCCCGACTGCATGGACTGGAGAAGTTTTTCGCCCGGCAAGCCCTCGGTGACCAGCCGGGCCACCACCAGATCGCCCACCCGGGCCGGGGTCACGTCGGTCACCCGCGCGGGCGTGTCCGCGGCCGCGACCGCACCGGCGGTGAGCCAGACAAAGAGCAGGGCTGCCGCTGCGCGCCGCATCAGAACGACCACCCGATGGAAGCCGTGACCTGGAAACGCTGGTCGATGGGCCGCTCGGTCAGCGGGAAGCCGACGTCCAGCCCGATCCAGTCCAGCCACCATACCCGCAGGCGCAGGCCGTAACCCGCGCCAGCCGACACACCGCTGAAGGCATCCTGGTCGAACTCACCGGAAGCTCCGGCATCCAGGAAAAACAGGCCCGCCAGCTTGGTGCCCTTGCTGTCGCCGAGAATGCGGGAGCGGTATTCGAGCGAGCTGGACCACAGCCAGGTGTCGCCGCCGGGGGCGGAAAGGGAGTTGGTGGGAAAGCCGCGCACCGTGTACATGCCGCCCAGATAGAGGCGATCGTAGAAGGCGGCCTTTTCACTGACGACTGCGCCGCGCAGGCGCCAGGCCAGCACGCCTCCAGGACTGTTGTGGTAACCACGCAGATCCGCCTGCAGGCCCGCGTGGCTGCGCAATCCCTGGGCCGCGCCGTATCCCTTGAGCCGGCCCCACAATCCCGAGACCGGGCTGCCCGCCCGCTTTTCTTTCCCACGGGTATCGTGCTGGATGTCCACATGGGCTATCAGACGGCCGTCATCACCCAAACTATCCCGGATGCCTGGCGGTAGATCGTCACCGTAGATTTTTTCGTCGATGGATACGCTGCCGTCGGCAGAAGCAGTGGCGGCCTTGGAATAGTCGGCCGTTTTCACCCCTTCGAGGTTCAGCCCGATTTCCCCCAGCCAGCGGTCGCTGAAACGCCGGCCGTAGACCGCCGACAGTCCCGAGGTTCTCACCTCGTGCCGGTATTCCACCCCATCGGCAAACCAGGGCCGGTTGCTGCTGATGGTGCTCAGCCGCGTGCCCCAGTAATCACGGCCGGATCCGGCCCGCGGCTGGACGTACTTCAGGATCAATCCCTGGTGGCGCAGCCCTATGCGCCACTGAAGATCCAGCAGGCCACCCCGCCCGGTGGGATTGTCGTAAGCGAGCATGGCCGGCACCAGGTACCAGCCATCCAGGTTGGTGTTGCCGACCGCCCAGCGGAAATCGAGGGAATGGTCCTTCACTTCCAGGACCAGGATCAGCCGGCCGCGCGCCGATCCCGGACGCGTGAAGTAGGACACTTCCTTGAACAAGCCACTGTTCCGCAGTTCACCGACGCCGTCGATCAGTTGCGCCTGATCGATGGGCTGGCCGGGACGCAAAGGCAGGTACTTGTAGACTGTGGACAACGGGGTGCGGCCGGTGCCGGTCAGTTCGATGTCTTCGAGGAATAGGGTGCGGGCCGCGATGGACTCGGCAAGAGAATCGGCCGGGGCGATCTGGGCCACCGCCGGCGACCCGAGCGTCAAAAGCAGCAAGGTCAACACGCAGACAGCCAGGCGGCCGGGGAGCCGACGCCTGGCAGGGTGAACCCTTCGGTCACCGGAACGGGATGGTAAGGCTGCCTGCTGTCTCATCATGTTCGGGGTTTTGCAACGACCGTTCCACAACGGCCCCTGCTGGAAAGATGGATCGATCGGTCACCAAGTCATTGTGGATATTTAACTTATAGCATTTTCAATGTTAAATATCCACGCTAAGATATGGCTGACCTTACCCCAGGGTGTGAAAAAACACAACACCCCAGGGGAGGCGGTGTTGCTGATCGGCAACACCGCCCTGTGGGGTCGAATCAGAGGTACCAGTTGAACTGGATCGAGAAGGAGCCCATACCCGCCAAATCTTCTTCCAGCCCCGACGCTCCGTCCAGGTCGATGCCGATGCCGTCGACCGCCACGCCCAGGGCGAACTTGCGTCCCAGCTGAAATTCGTAGCCCAGGCCAATCAGGCCGGCGCCCTTGTCCTCGAAGTGCACCAGCTCGTTCGTGTCGCGACGCATGATGTCACCACCGCCTCCACCCAGCCCCAGGCGCAGGAAGAAGCCACTGCCGTCTGGCCACCAGGTCACGGTCAGGAAACCCGCTCCCAACCCCCACTCTTCATCGCCCTGGTACGATCCGAAGCCGTATCCTTCCAGGCTCAGGGCAAAGGAATTGCTGAAGGCGTACCCGAAGCGCACCGCCCCCGTCGATCCGTGGAAGGACTTGTCGGTGGTGCTGTGGTCGTCCGTGGCCGATCCGAAGGAAGCTCCGCCCCAGCCCGCGTTGAAGCCCAGGAAAAGACCCTTGCGGTCGCGGTTGCATCCCCCGGCCACAGCAGGTGCGGCCGTCATCACCGTGGCCACCAGCGCCAAGGCCAGCAAGGCCTTCTGAATATTCTGTGCGTGATCCTTATTCATTATGGTCTCCTTGTTATGTCCGGCAAGCCGACGCTTGGAATCGGGGTATGAGAAGACCAAGGCAGGGATTGTGCCCGAAGTGCGCCTCACGCACGAAGACCTCTAAGGGACACAACCGAAACATGTTGCAGGATTAAAGGGGTTTCCATATGCGGGGAAAAAATGTGGCGCGCCCACCACAGGCGCGCCATAAGCGTGGCGATCATTCACACCCGGCCGGGGTTCAGCTCACCGTTTCGATCTCGTTGTAGACCGTGTCCCTGAGCACCGGGCGCAGGCCCACCCCGCGGATGAAATCGCGGATATCCTCGACGGTCATACCCTTGCCCGCGGCGCCCCCCGCGGCGAAGGTCACCCGTTCGTCGATCACGGTGCCGTCCAGATCGTTGGCCCCGAAGCGCAGGGCCAGCTGCGCGATTTCCCGGCCCAGCATCACCCAGTAGGCCTTGATGTGCGGGATGTTGTCCAGCATCAGGCGCGACAGCGCGATCACCTTCAGCTTGCTCACCATGTCCGGGCCCGGCAGGTGGGCGAACTTGGTGTTTTCCGGATGGAAGGCCAGCGGGATGAAACACTGGAAGCCGCCGGTCAAGTCTTGCTGCTCGCGCAGGCGGATCAGGTGGTCGACCCAGTGCCGCGGCTCTTCGATGTGCCCGAACAGCATGGTGCAGTTCGATTTCAAACCGTGCTCGTGAACCATGCCCGAGACTTCGAGCCAGCGGTCCGAGCTCATCTTTTTCGAGGCGATCTGTTCGCGCACTTCCTCATGGAAAATTTCCGCACCCCCGCCGGGACAGCTGTCCAGTCCGGCTTCGCGCAGCACGGTGATCGTCTCGGGCACCGACAGCTTGGCCAGTTTGGCCAGAAAATCGATCTCCACCATGGTGAAAGCCTTCAGATGAACTGTAGGAAAGGCCTCTTTGAGGGCCTTGAGGATGTCCACGTAGACATCGAACTTCCAGCGCGGATGCAGGCCGCCCACGATATGGAACTCGGTCACGTCGGGCGACCAGTCGCGGCGCGCCAGCTCCACGCACTCGGCGGGGGAATACGACCAGGTGCCCTCGGCGTTGGGATCGTCGGCGTAGGCGCACAGTTCGCAGCCCACGTAACACACGTTGGTGGGATTCAGGTGGCGGTTGATGTTGTAATAGACCGCATCACCGTGCAACCGCGTGCGCATCTGGTGGGCCAGAAAACCCAAGGCGGGTAGGTCATCGCTCGCCGCCAGAAGCAGGCCGTCCTGTTCGGAAAGACGTTCGCCCGCTGCGACCTTGGCGGCGATTTCTGCGAAAGGGTGATTTTCAAAAATCATCTAGGTGCGCATCCCGTTGTGTGATGGGGTCTCTCTTCCGTTCGACTCAAATCTAATCTGTTTCATTCCGTTCGCCACCAGGGTGTAATAATCCTTGGTCAGGTGGTGTGGCATCCTTTAACTTCCTCGGGCCCTCCCTGACGCCTGAACTATGACAAAGGAACCGTTTTGAACCTGGCGAACCCGGAAATGAAGTCCGTTAGCTTATGGAAATCCGCCGCCAACTGGCAGCTGGCCTTCCTGATGATCATGCTGACCGCGGGCTACCTGTCCATCGCCGTCAGCCAGATCGCCCTGGGCCTGGCGCTACTGGTCATGCTTTACCGCTGGGTGTTCCAAAAGGAAGCCCCTCCGGTTACGGGCCTGGAAAAAACCGCCGCCCTGCTGGCGGTGTGGGCGCTGGTGATGATTCCCTTTTCGACCAATGTTTCCCAATCTCTGGTCTTCTACCGGCGGTTCTACCTGTTCTCGGTGATCTGGGTAGCGGCCTCGTCGGCCACGACCGACCGGCGGCGCCTGCTCATGCTCGGCGCCCTCTTGGCCGGGGCGGTGGCCATCAGCATCTACGGCCAGATCCACCACGCCCAGCTGGCCGGGGGATTTTTGAGCGAGCGCATGACCGTGCTCTTCAACTCCATGACCAGCGGAGCCCTGTTGATGATGGCCATCCTCGTGGTCGCGGGTTTCGTGATCATGCCCGGCGTCGGGCGGCGCCTGAAGATCGGGATATCCATCGCGGTATTGCCGGTGGTTCTGGGTCTGGTCATGACCATGACGCGCAGCGCACAGCTAGGTCTGCTGGCCGGTCTGGGAATCATGCTTCTGCTGGCCAGGCCGCGCGTTTTCGGCATGTTCCTGGGCGTGCTTCTGGCCGCCACGGTCGTGCTGGCCTTGTTCGGGGAAAACCTGATGTCCGAGCGCATGTGGGGCCGCATCAATCCGAAGTACATTGCCGGCGGCGAGAACACCTCCCTGCGCCTGGAGATGTGGCGCGGCGGCCTGGAAATGGTCAAGGCCCACCCGATCACCGGCGTGGGCGACCGCGGCCTGGAGGAAATCTCCCCCGAGTACTACACCAGTGAAATGGGTCTGTACTTCGGCCACCTGCACAGCAACATCGTGCACATGGCGGCGATCTGGGGCATCCCCGGGGTTATCTTCGGCCAGCTCTTCATCTGGGCGGGATTGTGGTTCCTGATTAAACGCTGGCGAAGGTTGAGGCGGAGTCCACCGGACACACCCCTGCAAGCAGGCTGGGTCCTGGCAGCGGTCGGAGTCTGGGTCAGTTTTTTTATCGCGGGATTGACCGAGTGGTATTTCGGCGATGCGGAGTCCCTGCTGATCTATCTGGCCATTATTGGCTGCGCCTTGGGACCCCGCTCGGTGTCTTCCCCGCCGACTGCGGGTTAGTTATCGTCGGCCTTGGCGGCCAACCGCAGCTGGGGCAGCAGGCTGACGTCGA
>CBDUDB010000097.1:0-10001 GCA_965365795.1 uncultured bacterium
ACCATGTCCAGCTAGGCCTGGGAACGGGGGTTTTCGACTCCACCCTTCGTTTCGACGATGACCGGGATGTCGAGGTTGAAATGACCAGTGTATCGATTTCCAGCGCCTGGCTCATCAACGACCGCTGGTCCGCCCGGGCCACGGCCGGAATCATACGGGACGGCCATTTGAAACCCGGCGACGGCACCACCCACGACGTGGATTCAGGCGGACTCGTAGCCCTGGGCGGGGAGTATCGCGCCCTGGTTGGCCAAGATGGGGTTCCGTTTGTCGACCTCTCCCTGACCATCAGCACTTCCTGGGCTAAAACCTTGGCGCCGGGGGCCACCGACAAGACCAGTTACTCCGCCGCTGATGTCCGGTTGGGCGGCCGAGCCGGCTGGAACATCGACGGTACATTTTTTCCCTACGGAGCCGTTCGGGTTTTCGCCGGACCGGTGAACTGGGAGCTGGACGACAAGGAAATAACCGGGAGCGACATTCATCACTATCAGGTCGCCCTGGGCGGGGCGGCCCAGATCGGTCCCGTGGGAATCTTCGCCGAATGGGCCGGGCTCGGGGAGCGGGGTTACAGCGTGGGATTGAGCACCGCGTGGTGACCGCCGGCTTCCTCGACGAGGATTTATAGAACCTGCTCGAATATCTCGATCAGGCGTTCCATTTCATCCAGTGTGTTGTAGTGGACGAAACTCACTCGAACAACCCCGTCTTCCAGGTTCAGACCCAGCGCATCGCAGAGGTGCCAGGCGTACATATGGCCATGGCGGATGGCGACATCGGTTTGATCGACCGCCTCGGTGATCTCGCGCGACCCCTTGCTACCGTGCACAAAGCTGATGGTGCCCACCCGGTCTGGGCCGCCTGCCGCCGGGCCGATCACCCTAACGTCGTTCCGGTCGTTCAGGTAATCCAACAACCGGTTCATCAACGGTTCTTCCCAGGCCTGCATCCGTGCGAACGCCTTTTCGATCACCGCGCGGTCCCATGAGTCCGCCCCCGTCAAGAACTCGAGATAGTCGCCAAGTCCCAGCAGTCCGGCACAACTTTCGTGGTTCGCTCCCCCGGGTTCAAACTTGTACGGTAATTCGTCAGCGGGAATGAAGAAGTGGTTCGGCCCGACCAGTTCGGCCAGAGCTTCTTTCTTACCGAACATGACCGCCATGTGCGGCCCGTAGACCTTGTAGGTGGAGTACACGTACCAGTCCACCTCCCAGGCCTGAACGTCGATGGCGCGATGCGGCGCGTAGGCGACACCGTCGGCCACCACGCGGGCGCCTGCGGAGTGAGCCAGTTCCACAATCGCCTTCAGATCAACGATTCCCCCCAGCAGGTTCGAAACATGGGGCAATGCCACCAGGGCGGTGCGGTCGTCCAGCAATTCCTTCAGGTCTTCCATTGGGCAGACCAGTTTTTCTTTGTCCATTCGCCACCAGACGATTTCCACCCCCTGGCTTTCCAAACGTTTCCAGCAACCCAGGTTCGCCTCGTGACCCGTCTCCGCCAGGATAATCTTCTGACCCGGTTTCAATATGCGGCCATAACTGTCGGCCAGGATGTTCAGTAATGCTGTGGACGAAGACCCCAGGATGACCTGCCCATCACCCGCGTTCACGAAGGTGCGCGCGAAGGCATGGGCATTATCGACTGTCGCGGTGCACTGCTGCGAAAGGGGATAACCCGCTCCCAGCTGCACGTAGGTCTGGGTCAGGTACCGATGAATCCGGTCGGCCACAAAACCCGGAACCTGCGAACCGCCTGCGTTTTCCAGGAAAATCGTCGCACCGGCAAGGGCGGGAAATTGCCCGCGGACCTGATCCTGATCGGGCTGGGCGGAAGACGGGGACATGGCGTCGGCCTTTCGGAGGTAAAAACCCTGGTGTCACGAGAGGGAATAGTTGTAACGTCTTTATAAACCCAACCCGGCCTCATTGGCCAGATAGGAGTGTCATGCGTCTCGGTTTCATACTTGGCATCATGTTGGTCATGCTTCCGGGCCTGGCCACCGCCCAGCGCATCGTGGCCATCGGCGACCTGCATGGCGACCTCGACGCCACCCGCAAGGCCCTGCGCCTGGCGGGCGCCATCGATGAAAAAGATGGCTGGATCGGCGGCGACCTGATCGTGGTGCAAACCGGTGACCAGCTTGATCGCGGCGACGAGGAACAGGCCATCCTCGAAATGCTTGACCGGCTGCAGGGCGAGGCCAAGACCGCCGGCGGGGCCTTGCACATTCTCAACGGCAATCACGAACTTATGAATGCCCGACCCGACCTTCGTTACGTCACCGAAGGCGGGTTCGAAGACTTCGAGGATGCGGTGGTCATCGCCGAAGAGGATTCCCTATTGCTGGCCCACGAACCGGACCAGCGGGCGCGGGTGGCGGCTTTCCGCCCCGGCGGACCCTTCGCCCTGATGTTGGCCGAACGTCCTGTCGTTCTGGTTCTCGGTGAAAACGTGTTCGTGCACGGCGGCGTTTTGCCCATGCATCTGGAATACGGGTTGGATAGATTGAACGACGAAGTAAGCGAATGGCTGCGGGGAAATGGTGAGCCGCCGGACTTCATCCATACCAGCCAAAGCCCCACCTGGACCCGCATTTATTCCGATGATGTTGAGTCCGATGACTGTCGGCAACTGGCCGGAGTTCTCGAAGGCCTGGGAGCCGCACGCATGGTCGTGGGGCATACCGTGCAGGACGAGGGAATCCACCCTCTATGTGAGGGCAAGGTGTGGTGCATAGATTCGGGGCTGTCCGAATACTATGGCAGCCAGATCGAGGTGCTGGAAATCGTGGGCGATCAGATTCAAGTCTTGCGCTGAGCAAATCCGAATTCGGAATACAGCCTGCTAGTTGCCGCTGCCGCGAACCCCCTCGGCCAGGGGCCGAAACTGCAGGTTGTAGAACATCTGCAGATACCTCTGGGTCTCCGCCCGCTCCAGATTGCTGACGTGCCGCCAGAAGCCGTAGACCTTGGTCAGGGTTATCAGACGTTCGGCGTATCGGCTCCAGGTGTAGCGCTTGGCCACCCGGTCCAGGGCCCCGGCGGAAATCCCGTCCCAGACGGCCGGATTCTCCTGGCACTGCCCCAGGAATTCCACCATGCGGGCTGCCGCCGCGTCGCCGTGGTTGGGGTCGATGTGGAAGCCGGACACCCCATCCTCGATGACTTCCAGGGGACCGCCGAAACAGGTGGCGAAAACAGGCAAACCCGTGCTCATGGCCTCGATGACCGTCAGCCCGAAAGCCTCGAACAGGGCCGGTTGCACAAAAGCGCCCCGGCAGTCGGCCACGAAACGATAGATCTCCCCATTCCGCTCCCGGTCGACCTGGGCTTCGAGCCAGCGGACATCGGCCTCGAGCCCGTGCTCGTCCAGCAGCCGGTGCATCTTTTCAATTTCCCGCTTTTCGTCGTCGTCCGCGGAACGATCGGTGTCGATGTATCCGCCGACCACCAGGAGATTCGCCGTCCCGCGCAGGTCGGCGCTGCGGCCGTACCAGTCCACCAGGCCCGTCAGGTTTTTCACCCGGTCCATTCGCGCCATGGTGAACAGAAGAGGCCGGTCCGGTTGAGTCAGACTGCCGCGGCTGACCCCGTCTTCGGCGGCCCCGAAAACCTGGTCCCGGATTCCCGGCAAAAGGTGGTTCAGGCGGCGCTCCTGATCGCTGGGCGGGAAATACACCAGGGGATCCACCCCCGGCGAGACGATGTTGAACTTGGGGTCGAAGACGTCGATCCCGTGCACCACCCGGTACAGTCCCGGCATGGTGAAGGCCATGTGAGCCTCGTATTGTCCGACCGTGTCCGCGGTGCCGGCGATTTCCTGGTAGGTGGAGGTGATGATGAAGTCCGCCGCGTTCATGGCGATCAGATCCGCGGTGAACTGGCAGGAAAAATGGTTCTGCTCCTCGTTCTCCCGCCAGTACAGGTCCGACAGGAGGTACTTCGTCTTCTCCAGGGCGTGGGCGATGTTGCACTGGGTCACACCCAGACGCTGGGAGAGCAGCGAGGCCACCAGGTTGCCGTCGGAATAGTTGCCGACGATCAGATCGGGTCGTCCCTGCAACTCCGCCTGGACCTCGCGCTCCACCTCGACGGTGAACTGCTCCAGGTAGGGCCAGATTTCGAATCGTGAAATCCAGTGGGGGACCATTTCGCCCCCAGGTTCACGGAAAGGAACTCTCAGGATCCGGGCGTGCTCGGTGCCCGCGATGGGCTCGAGCCTTTGATCGCAGGTCGTGCCCTCGGCCTCGGGAATCAAACGGGTGACCACCAGGATCTGCGGAGTGACATCAAGTCCCTGTTCGTCCAAAAGTTTGCGCATTTCCTGCTCCAGGGCGCGCACCTGGTCCAGGATGTAGACAACCTGGCCGCCCGTATCGGGCCGGCCCAGCACCCCGTCCTGTCCGAACCAGCCGTGAGGCGAGAGAATGCAGATGGAAAACAGCATGGGCACCCGGATCAAAAAATGTTCGAGGCCGTCTGGCGAGGGCGCTTCGAACACATCCAGAAGCAGTTGCATCGTGTCGCGCACCCGGCCGGCGTCGCGGCCCCAGCCCAGTTCGAAACCGAGCCCATGCAATTCGTGATAGAACTCGAGCCAGGGTGTTTCGGAAGGGATTTTGGCCAAAAGATCGTCCGCGCTGCGCAGCGCCGAGCGCAGGGTATCGACATCGCTGATGCCGGGGCTGAGCATGAGCTGCTTTTCGCCGCACTTGTGCACCTGCAGGAATTCGAAAAGTCGTTTCATATTTCTACCGCGCCTGTCGAACAGCGTACTCGAAAGGCTGCGATTCATGAATTCCACCCCGCGGCCAATGGAACGCGCCTCCTGCATCTTGGTGAACTCGCTGGAAAACGGCGCCAGATCCACTTCGAGAACCCACTCGTCCGCATGGGGCCGCCCGTTGACCAAACGTTCCTTGAACGCCAGGTACTCGACTGTAGAAATCTCGGTCACTTCGAGTGGGGTGGCCCGGAACATCAGGTAGGACCAGCGGGCCACGCTGGTGCGCAGGGCCACACACATGGCCCCCTTGTCCAGAGCCGCTTCCTGAGCCCAGTCGAACACCTTTTCCAGGGGTGTGCCGGTCAGCTCACAACTATCGGTATCCGCGCGGACCGCGGCGAAGGTTTCCTGAAGATTACTGCGCATCAGAAAAGGCCGGCCCACCTTCTGCAACTGGTGCTGCACCATGCGGGCGGTTCGGGGTTCCTTTTCGAGAAAACCCACCAGTTCCGAGATGAATCCTTCGTTCAAGTTCATTAATGCTCCCAGTCCTCGAAAATCGGTTCATAGAAAGATCGGGCCGTTGTGGTCGCCCCCTGCAATCCAACCACCGCGGCGGCAAAGGATTGGGCCCGATGCAAAATTGATGCCCAGGACCAGCCTCGCATCAGGCCGCAGATGATGACGCTGCTGAAAGCGTCGCCCGCCCCGACGGTATCGACAACCCGGGCCGCGGTAACCGGCTCCGGTTCCAGAGTCCAGCCCTCTCGCCCCCGGGCCCAGGCCCCGGCGGCGCCCCGGGTCACAATCACGCACTCCAGGCCGCATTTTTCCAGCAGCCGGGCCGCCCGATTTTCCAGGTCCGGTTCCCCCGGAACCAGGTCGGCCAGTTCATCCTCGTTCAGCTTGACCCAGGTCGCTTCACCCATCAAGCCTGTGACCTGGTCGCCGGTCCACCAGGGGGCCCGGAGATTGACATCCATCAGGACCGGACTCCCGGCTGCCCGGCGCAGGTGACCCAGAGCTGCCACGGGGGGTTCGGAACGAAGGGCCAGGCTCCCGTGATACAAGAGGCCCACGCTAGCGGGAGGGGACAATTCCTTCGCGGTGATAAAATCGTACGCCCGCTCAGCGGTGATCTCGAAGTGCGGTTCCCCGTCGCTGACCGAGACCTTGACCTCCCCGGTAGGAAAAGTGTCGTCTCCCTGGATGCCCGACCGGTCCATTCCCCAATCTTCCATGGCCCCCAGAATGCGGTCGGCCAGGGCGTCGCGGCCGACACGCGAGACCAGGTGTGGATCCAGGCCCATGGCCTGCAGGTTCCAGGCGACATTGAAAGGAGCGCCCCCCAGGACCATCTCTCCACCGGGGAAACAATCGAAGAGGACTTCGCCGAAAATGACCGGCCTGCCCGGCAAGGTGCTGCTCATTTCCCTTCCTTCAGCCAGGCGGCCCATTCGGGATGGTAGTGCAGGACGCCTTCCAGAATTCCCGCCGCATAGTTGCCGTTCATACCCAGCACGCCGCCCCGGGCGCAGTACAGAGAAGCGTCCCATTGGTGGACCTTCGCCTGTTCCCTGATTTTGTTCCGCAGATCGGAGCTGGCGTTGGCCACGAGCACCGCGGAAATGGGGCTGACCAGCACATCCAGATCGTTCCCGCTATCCCCTGAAAATACGACCTCGTCAAGACCGAAGTCCCACTCGGCCATGACGAACTCGATGGCCAGGCGCTTGGTGGCGGACGCCGGCAAGACATCAAGCAAACCCATTCCGGACAAATCGTCCACACTCCAGATCACATTGGCCCTGACTCCGGCCGCGGTCAGGCGGTCCCGAACCGTCTGGGCGAGGGCCTCCCCCATTTTTCCGGCCGCGGTGTAGTAGCTGAGTTTGAATTCCGCCTGACGGGATGATTCCTGCAAGGTCAGTCCGGAAAGGCCGCTCAGCATTCCTTTCAAATTGTCCGGGGAATGCCCGGCCCAGTCCCTGGAAATGGCGTCTTCCCAGCGAGCCCACTTCTCCCACCGGCTGCCGGAGCGGGCGGCGATGGTGGCGCCCACGTTCGCAATCACCAGGTCCGGCTCGGGCACCGCCCAGGTGGTGATCGCCTCGGCGACCAGCCCTGGATCCCTGCCGGTGACATAAACCAGTTTCACCCCGGGATGGGAAACGAGCCGGTCAAAAACCTCCTGGGCACCGGCGGACACGGGCGCGTTCCCGTTGGGCAACAAGGTCCGGTCCAGATCAGTGCATAGCAGGAGACGTCTCATGACTCCGGAACCCGGCAGGCGCCGAAGAAGTCGTAATATTCCATGGCCTCGATGATCCCCGCGGCATGAGCGGATTCGGCGAAGAAGATGCGGTCGATCTCGGCCAGATCGGAAAGCTCCTCGTCATGCCGGTTTTCCACGACGGCGGCCAGGGTGTTGCCCCGCATCATGTCCTCGTCGGCCCCGGATCCCCCGACGGTCAGGATGCACTCCAGGGGAACATCGCGCTTGTCGGCGAACCACCGCAGGGCGGCACCCTTGGAAGCCCGCGCCGGAACGATGTCCAGGAACTGGCCGAAGGATACAAACATGTTGACGGTCAGTTCTCCCTTCAGCAACAGACTCGTGATCTCCTCGGGAGTGGGCGCCAGGGTGGGGTCGTAGAAATAACTGATCTTGAAGGCACCCTGTTCACTCAGTGCCTGGCGCTTCAGGCCCGGCAGATCGGCCAGCAGGCGCTGTACCGCCCGCGGGTTCCAGGCCTGGTCGATATGCTCCCTCCAGTGGGTATCCTGGGTCAGGTTCGGAGCATAGTAGATGTCCGTGCCGATGCTCGTGATCAGAACATCAGGCTGAGGTATGCCGTGCTTTCGCAGCACCCGCAGGGCGGACTTCAGCCGGCGGCCGGTGGCGATGCCGAAGGTCGCCCGCTTCCGGTTTTCCTGGATCACATCGATGAAGCGGCGCAGCGCTTTCGGGTCCCCCAGCAGACTCTTGTCCAGGTCGGTGAAGATCGCCCGGTCCCTGAAGCGGCCCGACCACGCCTGGGGCTCCAGGTGAACGGCCGGGGCATGGGACACCAGGGGGGTGATCGCCGAGATATAGGACTCGGTATGGGCCGGCCACGAGTAGTGGCGGCGCACTCCTTCCAGTCCGTTGGCCGCCAGTTCCAGCCAGCGGGATTCGTCGTCCAGGATTCCGTTCAGAGTCGTGGAAATGTTTTCGATGTCCAGCGGATCAATCAACTCGCCATTGTGGCAGTTTCCGATGATGTCCATGGGGCCGCCGTCATCCGTCGCCACGATGGGAAGTCCGCTGGCGGCCGCCTCCAGGAGGGTCAGACCGAAGGGTTCGGTCAAGGCCGGGTTGACGAAGACTCCGCGCGACCAGGCGGCCAGGCGGTAGAGTACGGGCACGTCCTCCGGCTGATGTTGTTTGGGATAGGCCACCTCGCCATACAGATCATGACGGTCGACGGCGAACAGGATTTCCTTGATGACATCCTGCGAACCTACGTCCATTTCCTGGATGTCGGCGCGGGTACCGGCGACAAGTATCAGGTTGGCCCTTTCCCTTAGCCGTGGAGAACAACCGAAGGCGGCAACCAGCGTCGTGATGTTCTTGCGGCGATCCGGCCGGGACAAAGCCAGGATCATGGGTTTTTCAGGTTGGGCAAGAAAACGGCATATCTCTCCGTAGATCTCGTTATCCTTTTCATCACCCTGCGGCGAAAAGAACCTGTCCAGGTCGACCCCCGGCGGCACGACCTTCATCTGCTCGGGACGGTAGTAATCGTACAGACCGTACTGGGATTCGACTTCCTGCTGCGTGCTGGTGATGACCAGGTCGGCATAACCCAGGGTCGTTTCTTCGGCCGCGATGCGCCGCGACATATTGTACTGCTTCTCGAGCTGTTCACGGCCCAACCCCCCGGCCAGCAGACGCCGGCGCTTGACCCGTCCCAGGGAGTGGCCGGTGTGCACCAGGGGAACGTCCAGCTGGCCGGCCAGGACGGTCCCCACGTAACCGGCGTCGGCGTAGTGACTGTGGACCAGGTGAGGCGTGGCGTTTTCCTTGCGCAGGAAAGCCAGGGCGTTGTCGGCGAAATTGTCCAGGCTGTCCCAGAGTTCTTCCTTGGGCAGATAGACCTCGTCGCCACAGTCGATGCGAACGATCTGAACGCCGTTTCCCAAAGGCTCGATGACGGCCGCGTAATCGTCGCTCACCCGGGGATCGACCACGCGCCGGGTCATCAGGTCGACCCTTGCTACCCTGGGATGTTCCCCGAGGGCACGCGCCAGTTCGACCACATACTTGGTCTGGCCGCCGGTGTCCGCGTCCCGGCCTAGTTCCAGATCATGGCCTCGGATCAAGCCGTGAATGCTCAACAGAACGAGGTGAAGTTTTTGGGGTGTCGCGTTCATTGTCCTGGAATCCCCTCGGAAATGGTTCTTCCCATTCCAATGGGAGACGGGCCGTTCGTCAAGGGTTCAGTTGGCTGGACGGTCGGACATCGCCACGGTCTTTGCGGCAAAGTTGGGTGAATCATGGTATGGTGAGGACCTGGCTTGAAAGGAGTCGAAAATGCTCAAGGAAATCCACGGCCACATGGTAAATGAGCTGCAGCAGAACGCCCGGACCGATACGGTCTTCGTCATTTCGGCGGTGCTTTTCAATCTTGTCGTTCTGGGCATCAACTGGGGGGTGGCCTCCGAAGCTTCACGAGGCAATAATTCCGGCGAAAACGACTTGATACTGGGATTGCTGATAGTCGGCACCATTCTCATCAACGCCTTCGCGGTCAAAGCCCTTTCCGCCGGCAAGTCGTCCCGCGAAAAATTGGTCATAGGGCTGAGACAGATGTACGCCGACAACGATGTTTCCCAGTACTACGATGAGGATCTTCTCGAATCCTATCGCGCCCGGTACACCCTTTTCATCCTCGTGCTGATCGTGCTCGCGGGGTTGGCGATCGCCGTGCCGCTGATCGCCCGCAACATGGGTTAGGACCCGCTCGTGAACACATACGTTGCATTGTTCCGAGGCATAAACGTGGGCGGGAAAAATATTCTGCCCATGAAAAAACTCGCTGCGGTTCTTGAGGGTTTAGGATTGAAAAAAGTCCAAACCTATATACAAAGCGGCAACGTCGTATTCCAGACCAAAACAAAAAGTACGCAGAAGCTTGCCGGAGCCATTGGAGCTGCCGTTGGCAAAAGCCATGGGTTCGTCCCACAAGTACTTGTCCTTTCTATTCAAGAATTACGAAACGCCATTGCCT